>NZ_JBFAZA010000008.1:19369-320775 GCF_040681595.1 Amycolatopsis sp. NPDC051716
CACATCAAGCACACCTCCGCCCGCCTCGCCGAACTCGTCGAGCCGGCCGCCGTCGTGGCAGCCCAACGCCACCGCCCCTGGTGGCGGTAACCACCGCGGCCGCCTTCCCCGACCTCCTCCAGCAACCCGGCGCCTCGGTACGCGACCTCGCCTGCGCCCTGTGGGTCCACGAGCACATCAAGCACACCTCCGCCCGCCTCGCCGAACTCGTCGAGCCGGCCGCCGTCGTGGCAGCCCAACGCCACCGCCCCTGGTGGCGGTAACCACCCGCCACTCGATCGGGTGACAGCTGTCGCGCGATCACGCTGCGCAGCGAGACGATGTGCCGTCCCGGAAGATCGGCGTGCGCCACGTCCGGAGGTCCGCCGGCCCGTCGGCGGCCGGTGTCACCCGGGGCACCGGCACTAAACCGGTCCGGCTGGTCGGGCGTGGACACCGCACCCGAACACGCAACCCGGAGGAACGACCATCAACACCGATTTCCAGGCCGACCCGGACGCGATCCGGAAACTCGGCGCGCTCGCCGGGCGGGCGGGCTCCGCGGCCGGCCTCTATGCCGCGGCCACCGACGGCCCGAACGAGCTGGGCGAAGGGCTGCTGGTCAACCTCCTCGCCCAGCCGCTCGACCAGTGGCAGGCCCTCTGCCTCGCCAACGACCGCAAGGCCGAATCGCTGGCCGACGCCTTCGACACCGCGCTCGTCGCCGTGGCCAAGCTGTACCGCGAGACCGACCACGAGGCCGCGGCGAAGGCCGACCGGTCCTACCCGGACGCGCACTCCGAGCGGATCGCCGCCGACGGCGTCGTCTCCCCGGAAACCGCCGCGACCTTCACCGACTTCGACAACGCGTCCCTCAACCCCCGGACCCTCGAGCCGTACCCGGGGTCGCTCAACCCGGCCGAGGACGCGTTCGGCGGCTGGAACATCGAGCTCCAGAAGATCGCGGACAAGATCGCGGGCGGGGCCTCGATCTCCGGGCCGGTGCGCGGGCTGCTGACGAAGATCGTCGGGATCGACCTGCTGACGGTGGTCGAGAAGCTGGTGACCGGCGACTGGGACCTGCTGCTGCGCCAGGGCATGGTGTTCGAGGACACCGGGCTCGCGTTCGGCAAGATCAAGCAGAACATCGACCGCGGCCGCCTCGGCATCCAGGAGCGCTGGACCGGGCACGCCGGGGAAGCGGCGCGCGCCTGGCTGACCGACTATTCGTACGCCTGCGCCGCGCACGCCAAGTTCTGCACGGACGCCGGCTGGAAGATCAAGAACTTCGCCCGCGCGGCCTACGACGCCATGCAGGCCCTCGACATCGCCCTCGAGTCCCTGCTGGACGCGGCGCTCAGCAAGGTGCTGAAGATCGGGAAGGCCCTGGAGCTGGCCCTGCTCGGCATCGTCGGCCTCAGCGACGGCGAATCCGTGCGCCAGGCCATCGCCGGCATCCTGGCCGAGGCCACCCCGCTGCGCGGCGCCATCGACACGCTCACCGCGCTGGCGCACACGGTCGCGTCGGTGTCCGAGCTGGTGGCGGGCAACGGCGAAATCGCCGCCCAATCCTGGCCCGGCGAGCCCTACAAGCACCCGGGGACCTGACGTGGAAATCTCACCGTGGCGCACCGAACAGGGCCGGCGCGCGCGGCACAACCAGCTGATCCTGCTGGCTCGCGGCGACGGCGACCTGGCCGACTTCGCTCGCGACGTCCTGGCCGGCCGGGCGAAGCCGGAGGACCTGCTCTACCGGTCGTACCTGAGCGAAAAGACCCTCGGGACGGCACACGCGGAGATCGACGCGTGGAACGCCCTCCCCGAAGCCGAACGACAGGCGGACGTCGACGGGGCCGAAGGCCGGACGCGGGCGGAGATCGCCGCACTCGCGGCGCTCGACCTCACGGAGCCGGCGCCGGACACCGCCGACGATGATGACGACGACCACGACTTCGGCGCGGAGTTCCTGAACTCGTTGCGGTGACCTGCCCTCGCGACGAATCGGCTAGCGATCGGCGTGGCGCGGCTCGACGGAGATCGCGTCGAGCGCGCGGCGGATGAGGTCCGGCAGCTCGCCGCCGTGGTCGATCCAGTCGTCGAGGGAGATGCGGACCGCGGCCATCGCCAGTGCCGCCAGCAGGCGCGGCTTCGGGTCGTGGGCGGGGAGCTCGCCGAAGCGCGGGGCCAGCAGCTCGGCGATGGCTCGCTCGTAACGCTGGTAGGCCTGCGCGGTCCACGCGGCGAGCGTCGTCGACGAGCGGGTGAGCCGGGCCAGCTCCCGGATCTGGCCGGCGTGCGCCGGGAACTCGGCCGCGAGTTCGGCGAACGCCGTCACGAGGGCGTCCTTCGCCGGCAGGTCGCCCGGCTGGCGGGCGATCGCTCCGGTGACCAGCGTGAGCCACGGCCCGGTGATGCCTTCGGCGACCGCGCTTTCCTTGGTGTCGAAGTAGCGGAAGAAGGTCGCGCGCGCGACTTCGGCGTCCGCCGCGATCCGGTCCACCGTCGTGCCGCCGACCCCGTGCCGGCCCGCCAGCCGGGCCGCCGACGCGGCGATCCGCGCGTTCGTCGCCCGCCTCTTGCGGACCGCGAGGCTTTCCGGTTCACTCTGAGACATAATCTCATTCTGGACTATGTCTCAAAATAAATACAGTCTCGTCGAGGAGCAAAGGGGCTCTCATGGGCGTGAACCAGCGCGGGCAGATCGTCATGGCCGCGGCGGAGATCACCGAGTTCTTGACGGAGCAGCGGGTCGCGACACTCGCGACGATCGCCCCGTCGGGGCAGCCCCACCTGGTCGCGATGTGGTACGCCGTGCTCGACGGCGTGCTCTGGTTCGAGACGAAGGCCAAGTCGCAGAAGGCCGCGAACCTGCGCCGTAACCCCCGGGTCACCGTCATGGTCGAGACCGGCGACACCTACGACACGCTGCGCGGAGTCGCCCTCGAAGGCCGCGCCGAGATCGTCGACGACGCCGACGCGCTGTGGGCCGTCGGCGTGAACATCTGGGAGCGGTACACCGGCCCCTACACCGAAGAAACCCGCCCGATGGTCGAGTTCATGCTGGCCAAGCGGGTCGCCGTGCGGCTCGACGTCGAGCGGACCCGGTCCTGGGACCACCGCAAGCTCGACCTGCCCGCCCTCCCCCTCGGCGGCACCACCGCCGCGCACCCGCGGGAGGCGTGATGGAGTTCAACCTGGCCGACCTCTTCGAGGACATCGCCGACGCCGTCCCCGACCGGGAAGCCGTGTACTGCGCGGGCCGGACCCTCACCTACCGGGAGCTGGACCGGCGCGCCAACCGGCTCGCCCACCACTTCGCCGCGGCCGGCGTCGGGGCGGGCGACCACGTCGGGTGCCACCTGATGAACGGCCCGGAATACCTCGAAACCCTGCTGGGACTGCTGAAGATCCGCGCGGTGCCGATCAACGTGAACTTCCGGTACGTCCGCGACGAGCTGCGCTACCTCTACGACAACGCCGACCTCGCCGGGCTGGTGTACGACACCGAGTTCGCCGACCGGGTGGCCGCCGTCCTGCCGGACGTGCCCCGGCTGCGGCACCTGCTGGCGGTCGGCACCGGCGAACCCGGGCTCGGTACCCAGCGGTACGAAGAGGCGCTGGCCGCCCAGCCCGACGACCGCGGCGGGTTCCCGGCGCGGTCCGCCGACGACCGGCTGATCATCTACACCGGCGGCACCACCGGCCTGCCCAAGGGTGTCGTGTGGCGCCACGTCGACCTGCTCTTCGGCGGCATGACCGCCGGCACCGCCGGCCTCACGAAGCCGGAGGAGGCCGGCCCCCGCGCGGCCGCGGCCGACCCGCTCGTGATGTTCACCGCCCCGCCGCTCATGCACGGCACCTCCGTGCTGGCCTCGTTCATCAGTTTCCTGGGCGGCAGCAAGGTCTGCCTGATCCGCAAGTACGCCGGCGAACCGGCCCTGCGCCTCATCGAGGAACAGGGCTGCCAGACGATGATGATCGTCGGCGACGCGATGGCGATGCCGCTCATCGAAGCCCTCGACGCGGCGCCCCGGCCCCTGCCGACGCTGAAGATCATCGCCAGCGCGGGCGCGTTGCTCACCCGGCAGGTCCGCGACCGGTTGTGCGCGCACCTGCCCGAGCTGTTCATCGTGGACAGCTTCGGCTCCACCGAGACCGGCCACAGTGGAGCCGGCGTGGACGAAAGCCGGTCCTTCACCGTCAACGAGACCACCACCGTCCTCGACGACGCGCTCCGGCCCGTCACCCCCGGCAGCGGGGTCGTGGGCCAGGTGGCCCGCCGCGGCCACATCGCCCTGGGCTACTACGGCGACCCCGAGAAGACCGCCCGCACGTTCGTCGAAGCCGGCGGCGTCCGCTGGGCCCTCACCGGTGATCAGGCCACAGTGGACACCGACGGCAAGGTCTGCTTCCTCGGCCGCGGCTCGATCTGCATCAACTCCGGCGGCGAGAAGATCCACCCCGAAGAGGTCGAAGCCGCCCTCAAGTCCCACCCCTCGGTCGCCGACGCCGTCGTCGCGGGCATCCCCGACCCGCGCTGGGGCCAGCAGGTCGCGGCCGTGCTCCAGCTCGCCCCGGCGGCGGACGAGGTGAGCCGCGAAGACCTCGAAGCCCACCTCGCCCCGCTGATCGCCCGCTACAAGCTCCCCCGGCTGACCTGCGTCGTCCCCCGTATCGAACGCTCCCCCTCCGGCAAACCGGACTACCGGTGGGCCACCGACACCCTCCTGGGGGCCGCCCGGGACGGCTGACCCGCCGACGGCGTCATCGGGCCGGGGTCGCCGTCCCGATGATCAGCGGGTGCACCACCGAAGGCATCCCCTGCCACCGCGCGGTGCTCAGGTCCTCGATGTCGAACCGTTGCTTGAGGAGCGCGACGGTGTCGCGATCGCACCGGCAGCCCTGCGCGAACGCCGCCCAGGGGCCCGCCAGCTGCGTCTGCCGGCGCGCCAGTTTCGGTTCTTCGGCGCGCACGTGCTCGCAGAACAGCAGCCGCCCACCGGGCCGCAGCACCCGCGCGAGCTCGGCCAGCACCCGATCGACGTCCGGCACCGTGCAGAGGACCAGTGTCGACACGATCGTGTCGACACTGGCGTCCGCCATCGGCAGCGCGTCCGCCGGGGCCTGCACCGGTCGCATCCCGGCGTGGCCCGCCACGCGCTTTTCGAGTCGCCGGTACATCGCCGGGACGGGCTCGGTCAGCACGACCTCCGCCGTCGCGGGGTAGTGCCCGACGTTGAGCCCGGTCCCCGCCCCGATCTCGACCACCCGGCCGTGCGCGCGCCGCAGCAGTTCCCCGCGCCGCTCCGCCAAGCCGAGCCGCTCCCCCCGGCGCAGGAACGGCTCGTACAGTGCCGCCCCGAACCGGTCCCAGAGCCCGTCCCGTGCCCCCACGCTGTCCCCTCCGGTCATCGTTCCTCCTCCGCACCGCCGATGCGACGCAGCACATCAGTCACCGGCCACCCACCGCATCCCCCGCTCGTGCCATCGCGGCGGCTGGCCGGAACGGGCCACGCGGGCCGGGGCCACGGCCTACGCTCGGGGCATGCCGGGACAAGACCAGGTCGTGCGGTTCACCGGTGGCCCCGGCGAGCGCTCCCTCGCCTGGGCCACCGTCGGTGCGGGGCCGCCGCTGGTCGTCGGCGGCTGGTGGTGCGGGCACCTCGAACTGGACTGGCAGAACCCGGTGTTCCGCCGGTTCGCCGGCCTGCTCGGCGACCGGTTCACCCTCGTCCGCTACGACCGGCCCGGCGTCGGCATGTCCGACGCCGCCGGGCCGCTGGTCACCTCGCTCGCGGACGAAGTGGCCGCGTTGGGCGCCGTCGTCGAGGCGGCCGGGGAGAAGGTGAGCCTGTTCGGCGGATCGTCCGGCGGCTGCGCGGCGATGGCGTACGCGGCGGCCCACCCCGACCGCGTGGAGCGGCTCGTCCTCTACGGCAGCTACGCCCGCGGCGCCGAGATCGCCACGGCGGAAGCCCGCGATTCCGTGCTGGCGGTCGTCGGACGGCATTGGGGCGTGGGGTCCCGGGTGCTCGCCGACCTGTTCCTGCCGACCGCGACCCCGGCCGAACGCGACGAGTTCGTCCGGTTCCAGCGCGCGAGCCTCACCGCGGAGAAAGCGGCGCGCTCGCTCGCGGCGGTGTACGCGTTCGACGTCCGAGACGAGCTGGGCAAGATCGAGGTGCCGACGCTCGTCCTGCACCGCCGCGACGACCGCGCGATCCCGTTCGTCCTGGGTCAGGACGTCGCCGCCCGCATCCCCGGCGCCGGTTTCGTCCCGCTCGACGGCACCGACCACCTGCCCTGGCGCGGGGACGTGGACGCGCTCGTCCGCACCGTGCGGGAGTTCCTCGGCGCCGGCCGGCCCGCCCGCCGGGCCGGTTCGCCGCGCCACGAGCTCTCCGCACGCGAACTCGAGGTGCTGCGCCTCGTCGCGCAGGGGTTGAGCGACCAGGAGATCGCGCGCCGGCTCGGGATCAGCGCCCACACCGCGCACCGCCACGTGTCGAACATCCGCGGCAAGCTGGGCGTGTCGTCGCGAGCGGCGGCCGCCGCGCAGGCGGCCACCGCCGGGCTGCTCTGACTCAGGCCGGGGACGTGCCGGGCACGCCGAGCTTCCAGAACACGAACGCCGGCTCCTGCTGCACCTTGCCTTCCCGGCGCAGGCCGTCCCGGACCGCGGGACCGAAGCCCAGGAGGCTCGACAGGGCACCGAAGATCGTCGCCGCCGGTGGCGCGGCGCTCGCCACCCCACCGGCCACGGCGAAGCCCGCGGTGGCCAGGACGAAGGGCAGGTCGCGCAGCAAAGTGTTGCGCCGCATGGCTTTCTCGATGACACGGATGTTCGGCCGGAACACCTCGTCGAAGATCCGGGCGACGTCGGCGGGGAACCGCTCCTCGTCCGGATCGGAGCCGATGAGGTCTTCGGTCAGCGCGAGGTGCCGCCGGAAGGCGTCGAACGCCTCGTCGTTCCCCCGGATCGCGAGCAGGTCCCGCGTCGGCACCTCTTCCAGGACCGGCCGGGTGAACGTGTCGACGAAGGACAGCAGCCGCGTCCCGGGGTGCAGGCCGTTCATCGCGTCCCGGGCCAGCCGCCAGTACGCGTCGGACGTGCTCCAGAACGTCCCCTCGACGGCTTCCGCGTGCAGCAGCCCGTTCCACGTGGTCAGGGACTGCAGGGTCAGCCGCGGCTCGACGGTGAAGCGGGCGATCTCGGCCGGTCCCATGCCGAATTCCGTCCACAGTTCACGGTCCAGCTCGATCTTCGCGTGCTCGGCCAGCAACGGCAGCCGGTATTCGACCCACTGCGGGTAGCCGAGCACGTCGTAGCCGAGCATCTCCAGGTGGTCGCCGAGGTGGTCGGTGACCGCGCGCTCCACGGCGGTGACGGTCTCCTCGGCCGCCATGCGCAGCGGCCGGAACACGACGAGCCCGGCCCGCACCAGCGGCAGCACGTCCCACATCCGCTCGAGCTGCGTCGCCAGGTGGGCCAGTAGCCGGGTGCCGGTTCGCCTGCCGAAGGTCCGCCGGTAGAAGTGGGCGAACCGCTCGATGTGGTCCTGCACGTACAGCAGCGGGTCGTCGCAGATCACCAGGTCCGCGACCAGCACCGCGCTCTTCACCTCGGCGGACCAGTCACGCCAGGGATCGAGCGCGATGACGGCGACCCGCCCCGGTTCCCGTTCGGGCGCGGGCAATCCCGCGTAGTGGGCGCGAAGCCGCTCCAGCACCGCTTCGGCGGTTTTGCGCTCGCTCAGCGACAACTCGAGTTCGGGGAGCAGTTCGTCGAGGAACCGGCTGTACTCGCTGTCGGCGGGCATGCGGGCACTCTACGGCGCGAAAACCGGTGTCGGATGGGTTCGGACGATCTTAGGGTTTGCCGGTGTCCGCTGCCCGGCCTCCCGCGATGAGAGTCCTCGGCCCCCGCGACCCGCTGCCGGTCGAGCCGGTCCGGCGCATCGCGGTCGCCGGCGCCCCCCGGCGCGGGCAAGACGACGCTCGCACGGACGCTCTGCGCGCGGCTGGGCCTCCCGTTCGTCGAGTTCGAATCGCGATCGCGGGCGGCAACGTCGAGTCGCCGCTGCGCACCTTCTTCGCCGATCCCGGCCACATCGTCCGGGAGTCGTGGCGGCGGCACCCGGTGACGCGCGCGCGGGTCCGCCAGGTGATCGCCGAGAACCCGCACCGGAGCCTGGTGATCGTTCGGCTGCGCGGACAACGGCAGGTCAACGCCTGGCTCCGCGGCCCGTTCACGCACAGCCTGGCTCGGGGGTAGCGCTTTCTCCGGACCGCGCGCTCAACCGAGTTCCGCCGTCAGGCGGGCTGAGCGGTGAGGAGCCGCTGGATCCGTTCGTACTCCGCGGACATCTCCGGGGTGGCGAGCACGTCGTCGAGATCGGCGTTCACCTGGAAGTCGACGTCCTCGATCGAGCGGATGGCCAGTTCGTAGAGCTCGCCTCGCCGCCGGCCCCGGAGGTAGCTGCTCCAGTGCATGAGCGCGGTCAGCGCGGCGACGATTCCGCGATCCAGGTCGTCGTCCACGAGGATCCCCTCGTCGATCCGGGCGATCAAGGTCTGCAGCTCTGCGGCATCGAGGGTCAAGATCGACTCCCGGGCGCGGGTCAGCGCGGCCCAGGCGTCTTCGGTGAGTTCATCCTGCCCCGCGTCGGCCAGGACCTCGTCCCGGAGCAGCCGGGTGATCGTCGCGGCGCCGAACGCCTCGGCGCTCTCCTCGCCCGCCGCGATGACGAGCTCCAGGACGGCCGCCTCCAGTTCCGGGTACTTCACACCCGGACCCTATCGTTTCCGGGTCAGGCTTTGTGCCCGACTCCGGCCAGCATCACGGACTCGCTGGGGTCCGCGAAGTCGATCACGGGCGTGTCGGGGCCACCGTCCTCGGGGTGCCAGGACGCCGTCCACGTGACGCCGGGCTCCAGCATCGCGAAGTCGCCGAACAGCGCGCCGAACTCCGCCTTCGACCGCAGCACGTGCTTGCTGACGTCGTCGTCGTACATCCGGATGATCGCGTGCAGCTGGGCCGCGATGTCCTCGGGCAGTCCCTCGTGGGTGATCTGGGACAGCACCAGGTACGAACCCGCCGGCAGCAGGTCCCGGTACTGCGCAATGGCTTCCGGACCCACGTCCCGGCCGTCGGGCCCGGTCTGCTGAACGTGCAGCACCGCGGTGACCAGCAGCGCCAGCGGCTGTTCGAGGTCGACCACACCGGTCTGGGCGACCGCGTCCCAGACGCCGTCGGGATCACGCAGATCGCCGTGGATCACCGCGTGGCGGGCGGGGTCGCCGTGCTGCTCCAGCAAAATCCGGGAGTGCGCGACCGCGACGGGTTCGTAGTCGATGTAGACGACCCGGGAGTCCGGTGCGACCGCATCGGCGATCTGGTGCACGTTGCCCATCGTGGGCACACCGGAGCCGATGTCGACGAACTGCCGCACGCCCCGGGCCACCAGGTGCCGCACCGCGCGGTGCAGAAAGGCCCTATTGGCCCGGGCGCAGTACATCCCGGCCGGGAACGTCGTCAGGACCTTCTTGCCGAACTCACGATCGATCGCCCAGTTGGCCGTGCCGCCGAGATACCAGTCGTAGACCCGGGCCACGCTGGGATGCTCCAGGTCCACCCCCGGCAAGGGCTCTTCCGCCATGCCGCCTCCCCCACCTTAAGGAGCCATCGTATCGCGGCCGGTGATCGCGCCGGCTGCGACCGGACCGCGACGGCACCGGGACGGCCTGCCGACACGGGCCCGGCACCGTCGGCGTCATGAACCGAGCCGAGGCCGTTCCGCGCACCACGGAACGCAAGCCGCACCTGCCCGCGCTGGACGGGTTGCGCGGGGTCGCGATCCTCGGGGTGCTGGCGTTCCACACCGGCCACCTGCCCGGCGGTTTCCTCGGCGTGGACCTGTTCTTCACCCTCTCCGGCTACCTCATCACCGACTTGCTGCTGCGGGAGGTCGGGGCGACCGGCGCGGTGTCGCTGGGCGCGTTCTGGGGCCGCCGGATCCGCCGGCTGCTGCCCGCGCTGGTGACGATGCTCGCCGGGGTCACCTTGCTGGTGTGGGCGGCCGGACCGCCGGACCTGGTGCGGACAACCCTGGACGACGGCCCGTGGGTGCAGCTGAACCTGCTCAACTGGCACCTGCTCGCCGAGTCGGCGGGCTACTGGGACCGTTTCGGGTCGCAGCGGGTCTTCGAACACCTGTGGAGCATCGCCGTCGAGGAACAGTTCTACCTCCTGTGGCCGCCGGTCCTGCTGGTCGTCGCCCGATTCGCGAAACGGCCGGAAACCTGGGTCGCGGTGGTCGCGGCCACGGCCTCGGTCGGTTCGCTGGCGCTGATGGTCACGCTCGCCGGCGCGGGCGATCCGAGCCGGGTCTACACCGGCACCGACACCCGCGCGTTTTCCTTGCTGCTGGGCGCGCTCGTCGCCACCGGGCCGGTGCGGGCGGTGCTGGCCCGCACGGCCGTCCGGTGGGCGGGCGCCGTGACGGCGTCGCTCATGGCCGGCATCGGGATCCTGTGGTCGCTGGCCGACGGGACGACCTCGCCGTGGCTGTTCACCGGCGGGCTGTTCGCGCACTCGCTCGCCGCCGCGCTGCTGATCGGTCTGTGTGCACAGACGCCGCGAACGGGGGTGACGTCCGCCCTGGCCTGGCCGGCCCTGCGGTGGTGCGGGCTGCTCTCCTACAGCCTGTACCTGTGGCACTGGCCCGTGTTCGTGCTGCTTTCCCCGGAGCGCACCGGGCTCGGCGGCCTGCCCCGCACGCTGGCGGTGCTCGCGGTGTCCCTCGGCTTGGCCACGCTGTCGAAGTACCTGGTCGAGGACCCGATCCGGTTCCGGGCCCGGTGGGCCCGGGGCCGGAGCGGGGTGCTGGCGTTCACCGCGGTGACGGCCGGGCTGGCCGTGCTGTGGGTGGTGCTGCCCGCCCCGGCCCCGGTCGTCGTCGACATCACCGGGCTGTGATCAGCGGGCAGGTCCGTACCCGGTCCGACTCCGGAGTGAGCTGGACGAAACGGACCTGCACCTTCGTGCTCCGGTCTCCGCCGGCCTGGACGTGGGCACCCAGTGCGGTGCACACGAGCTGGTCGATGCCCAGCGGGGTCACGTCGTGGATCGTCAGCGGCACCGACAGCTGGAGCACGCCCGTCGTGGGCGTCACGACGACCCTCGTCACCGGTGTCGGCGCGATCTCCGTGTGCAGGTCCGAACCGCTGGGCACGCTCAGCAGCAGCGCCAGCGCATCGGAGATCGAACCCAGGTGACCGGTGGGCCGCAGCTCCGGCCGGAGCTGCTCGTGGGCGTCGACGAGGTACAGCGTCATCCCCGGCGCCACGCCCGTCGGAGCCTCTCCCCCGTCGGCCACTTCGGAGGGCTGGACCCCGCAGCCCGCGAGCAGGAAAGCCGTTGCCACGCACCAGATCCGCTTCACGACTCCTCCCGGTTCCGCGGCAGGGACAGCACGAACCGCGCACCGCCGCCGCCGGCGTTGCCCGCGGTGAGGTCGCCGCCGTGCAGGCGGGCGTTCTCCAGCGCGATCGCCAGCCCGAGCCCGCTGCCCGGGGTGCGGGTGCGCGCGGCGTCGGCCTTGTAGAAGCGGTCGAACACGCGCGGCACCACGTCCGCCGGCAGCCCGGGCCCGCGGTCGGTGACTTCGATCCGCACCCGCTCGCCGGACTCCGAAACGGCCACCCGCACCGGCGGCGCTCCGTGCCGCAGCGCGTTGCCGACCAGGTTGGCCACGATGACGTCCAGCCGGCGCCGGTCCACCCGCAGCAGGAGCCCGTCCGGTGCCACCACCTCGACCCGGTCCGGCCAGCCGCGGGCACGAAGACAGTCCCGCACGGCACCGGCCACGTCGACCTCCTCCACCCGCAGCTGCGCGGTGCCGGCGTCCAAGCGGGCCACCTCCATCAGGTCCTCGACGAGCCGGACCAGCCGGTGCGTCTCGACGATCGCCAGCTGCGCCGACTCCCGGGCGTCGGCTTCCATCCCGTCCGCCGTGGCCGCCAGAACCTCCACGACGGCCGTCAGGGTGCTCAGCGGGGTGCGCAGCTCGTGCGAGACGTCGGCGGCGAACCGCCGGGCGTCCGCCTGCATCCGCGCCATCGCCGACATCGACGTCTGCACCGACTCGGCCATCGCGTTGACGGTGACGGTCAGTTCGGCCAGCTCGTCGGCGCCCTGGGGCGGCGACCGCGCGTCGAGGTCGCCGCCGGCCAGCCGGCGGGCCGTGTCGCGGAGATCGCGCACCGGGCGCAGCACGCTGCCCGCGGCCAGCAGCGCCAGCAGCACCGCCAGCGGCAGCGCGAGGGCGGCGGTGACGGTCGCGGACCGGGTGAGTTCGTCGATCTGCCGTTCGACGTCGGTCAGGTCGTGCGCGGAGTACACCTCGATGCCGGACGGGGTGCGGGCCCCGTCCGGCGCGGTGATCGTGATGGGCGTGCCGACCACCAGCCACGGCCGGCTCCCGGCCGTGACCCGCTGCGTGACGAGCCGGTTCCGGCTGCGCACGGCGGTGCGCAGCGTGTCGGGGACCAGATCGGGGCCGGCCGAGGACCGCAGGTCCCGGTAGGTGACCACGGTGTTCCCCCCGGCGGCCGTGCGCAGCCGGTCGAGCGCGTCCTGGTCCGGCGGATAGGTCAGCAACGGGGTGATCGCGCCGAGCCGGCCGGCGATGCCCTCGGTGATCCGCTGCTGCGTCGAGGTGACCAGCGCGGTGCTCGCCGACCCCGCGCTCGACCACGCCGCCGCGGCGGCGCCGAGCACCGTCACCAGCACGAACGCGACGAGCAGCCGGGCGCGCAGGCCACGCGGCCGGAGCCTTGTCCGCGGCCGGGCCCCGGACTCCGGCGAGCCGGTCCTCACACCGGTCCGAACCGGTAGCCGAACCCGCGTACGGTCTGCACGTACTCCGGCGTCGCCGGATCGGCCTCGATCTTCGCCCGCAGCCGCTGCACGCAGTTGTCGACCAGCCGGGAGTCGCCGAGGTAGTCGTGCTCCCACACCTCTTCGAGCAGCTGCTGCCGGCTGAACACCCGGCCGGGGGCCCGCGACAAGGTCAGCAGCAGCCGCAGCTCGGTCGGCGTCAGGGAGACCGGCTCGCCGCGCGCCGACACCGTCAGCGACGTGGTGTCGATGCGCAGGTCGCGGTGCACCCGCACGCCGTCCGGGGCGCTCGTGCCGCGGCGCAGCACCGCGCGGATCCGCGCGTCGATCACGGTGGGCCGCGCCGGTTTGACGACGTAGTCGTCCGCGCCCGCCGCCAAGCCGCCGACGACGTCGAAGTCGTCGCCGCGGGCGGTCAGCATGATCACCGGTACCGAGCCGGCGGCTCGGATGCCGCGGCAGACCTCGAACCCGTCGATGCCCGGCAGCATCAGGTCGAGCACCACCAGGTCCGGCGGGGCCGAGCGGAACTGACGCAGGCCGTCCTCGCCGGTCTCCGCCGTGCGGACGTCGTGGCCGTGCCGGCCCAGCGCGAGCTCGAGCCCGCGCCGGACCAAGGGGTCGTCTTCGATCAGCAGAATCGCCGCCACCCGTCCAGTATGGACAATCCGCGCCGGCCGGGCCGGTTCTTGCGACACGACCGGGACAAGACAGCGGAAGCGCGCGGACACGGCGGCGGCACCGTCGAAGCCATGAGCAAAACGCGAATTCCCCTCCTCGGCGTGGCCGGCCTGCTTTTGCTGATCACCGCCTGCTCCAGCGGGGCCACGACGACCGCCGCGCCGGCACCGGCGAACGGAAGCGGACCGGGCAAGGTGCTTTTCCTCGGCGACTCCGTCGCCGCGGGCGAGGCACTGCCCCTGGCCGCCGCGTTCAAGGCGAGCGGCGTCGAGTTCCAGTCGATCGCCGCCGACGGCGGCGGAAACGTCGTCGGACCGTTCTCCGAGGAGAATTGGCGGAAGCTGCCCGGGCAGATCACGTCGGCCCGTCCCGCCGTGGTCGTCTACCAGCTGACCACGTACGACTGGGGCAGCAGGGAAGAGCAGCAGGCCGCCTACGGCAAGCTGTCGACGACGGTCACCGCGGCCGGCGCGAAACTGGTCTTCGTCACCACACCCCCGATCAAGCCCGACGACTTCTACCAGCCGCACCTGGCCGACCTGAACCGCACTTCCGAGGTCGCCCGGGAGGTCGCAGCCACGGGCAAGGCCGCGGTTCTCGACGCGGGCACGGTGTGGGGCACCGCTTATCAGCAGGTCAAGGACGGCAAGGCGGACCGCAGCGCCGACGGCATTCACACCTGCCCCCAGGGCGCCGCCCGCTTCACCAGCTGGCTGCTCGCCGAGCTGGCGAAGCTGTTCCCCGGCTTCGCACCGGCGTCGGCGCAGTCCTGGGCCAACACCGGCTGGGCCGCGGACGATCACTTCAAAGGCTGCTGAGCGACGATTTCCGGAATGCCGGACCACCGCGGCAAATGATTTCGAATTGACCGAATTCCTTCCCGTTGTCAACGATGTCAGCCGATCTTGTCCGGACAATTCTTTGTCATAGCCAGGTATTGCGCGGAGCAGTACTGTTCGGCGCGGCACAGGCACTTCCGGAACACAACGGAAAGGGACCTCATGCGCAAGACCATCAAGTCGCTCGCCGTACTGGCCGCCGCTGCCGCGCTTCCCCTGACGACGAGCGGGACGGCATGGGCCGACATTCCCTTCGACCAGCCGATCAATGGGCGGGCGACCTACTACAACGACGCCGGCTTCGGCGCCTGCGGCACGCAGATCAACGCCGCCACGCAGATGCTCGTCGCGGCGCCGGCCGCGTACTGGACCACCGCCAACCCGAACAACGACCCCCTGTGCCGGGGCGCGTCCATCCGCGTGTCGTACAACGGCCGGACCATCACGGTGCCCGTGGTCGACAAGTGCCCGAGCTGCGACAGCGCGCACATCGACCTCAGCGCGCCGGCGTTCGCCCAGCTGGCCGACCCCGGCCTGGGGAACATCCCGGTGACGTGGACGTTCGTGCGCTCGTAACTTGCCGCCGCCGGCCTCCGGTGCCACTGCCGGAGGCCGGCCTTCGGGCCACCCACCTCGGCGAGCACCGGAGAAAGTGCATCAGCACCGCCGCCGTGCCCACGGTCGCCAATTTGCTCTAGAACGAGCGCATTTGCCGCTCCTCCCCTTCGCCGATCGAACACGTGCAGGAAGTGAAGCAGCCGAACGGCCGCTTCGTCTTGGGAAGTCACCCTCGGCGATGCGACACTCTCCGCGCGCTTCTCGGGAAGCTCTGAATCACCAACGAAAGCTCGGGTCCTCAGTGCGGCTCGCCGAACCAGTGGCGGAGCGCCGATTCGAGGCCGGCCGTGCCGTTGTCCGGGCCGGCGGCGGGGGTCCAGCACACGTAGCCGTCCGAGCGGATGAGCATCGGCTCGGCCGTGACGCCCTGCCCCGCCCGGTCGACCCGGTCCTGCCAAGGGGCGGCGATCTCGGCGAACCCGTCGGCCGGGTCGATGAGGACGCCGCGCGCGGGCCGCAGCAATTCGTGCGACCGGACCGGGCCGAGGTCCTGGTCCGGCGCCGGAAAGCCGACCAGCGGCCGGCCCTCGGTGCCGGGCATCGGGTAGCGGATTCCCATTCCGGACAACGTGTCGTCGAGGTGGTGCTGCACTTCTCGCAGCTGTGTCAGGCCGGCGAACAAGTGCTTGGCGGCAGCCACATCCGGGTCTCGGGTGCCCTCCTGGTCCATCAGCAGGCTCTGCGCCTGGACGTTGCGCAGGACGCCGGCCGCCACCGGATGGCGTTCGGCGTGGTAGGTGTCGAGCAGGTGGGCCGGGGCCCAGCCGTGCACCGCGGCTCCGAGTTTCCACCCGAGGTTGAGCGCGTCCTGGATCCCGGTGTTCATCCCCTGCGCGCCGATCGGGAGGTGGACGTGGGCGGCGTCGCCGGCCAGGAACACCCGCCCGTGCCGGTACCGCGCGGCCTGCCGGGCCGCGTTGGTGATACGGCGGGCATAGCGCAATTCGAGCAGTGGCACCCGGTCACCGAAGACGGCACGCAAGCCTTCGCGGATCTCGTCTTCGGTGACCGGAGCCTCTCGCGGCCGTGATCGGCCCGGCCCGCCCATCGAAAGCCGGCGCAGCGGCCGGCCCTGCGGATCGGTGCCGAGCGGGAACACCGACACCCAGTGCCCGGTCTCGCTCCGGGTGTGCGTCATGGCCTGGTCCTCGCCACCCAGCCGCACGTCGGCGGCGACCAAGGTCACCGTGCCCGGCCTCCCGGGGAACTCGGCTCCCAGCAACCTCCGCACCGTGCTGTGGCCGCCGTCGGCCGCGACCACGTAACGCGAGCGGAGAACGCCGCCGCCGGCGAAGGTCGCGGTGACGCCGTCCGCGTCCTGGGCGAGGCCGGTCAGTTCGTGGTTGCGTCGCACGTGGATGTCTTGTGCCGCAAGGTGTCGCTCGAGGAAACCCTCGATCACCACCTGCGGGATGGACCGCCACGGATGGCGGTGCCGGTCCCTGGTGAGCGGGAGCGTGATGCCGGCGAAGTGCGCGGTGCCGGCCGGGTGGTCTCCGGTGGCCAGCAACGCATCCAGCAGACCGCGCTGGTCGAAGGCTTCCTGCGTGCGGGACTGCACGCCGCCCGCCTTCGACAGCGCGCTGCGCTCGGGCAGCTTGTCGACCAGCACGGCCGGCACCTCCGCCACCCGCAGTTCATCGGCCAGGACCAGGCCGGTCGGACCGGCGCCGACGACGAGTACTTCGGTGTCCATGGGTTTTCCCCCGGGTTGTGTCGATCAGGACCTGGGCCACGCTCCGCCCGCCGACGCCGAGGCGCCAGAAACACGCTCGTTCGCGTCGATATCAGGCAACGATTAGGCTCATTCCGGTGGAATCCGACTACGACGAGCTGGATCGCCGGCTCGTGCACGCCTTGCAAGTCAACGGACGCGCCCCGTTCAGCACGATCGGCGAAGTTCTCGGCGTGTCGGATCGCACCATCGCCCGCCGGTACGCCCGGCTGCGGTCGGCCGGCGCGGTTCGCGTCGTCGGCGGGGTCGATCCGACGGCGCTCGGCGCGGTGCTGTGGTTCCTGCGGCTGCGCTGCGCGCCCGCCGCGTCGGTCCCGGTCGCCGAAGCGCTGGCGCGGCGCCCCGACACGTCCTGGGTGAGCATCACCTCCGGCGGCACGGAGATCACCTGCACGGTCCGCACCGAAAGCGCGGCCGACAGCGAGGCGTTGCTGCTGGCCAAGCTCCCCCGCACCCCGCGGGTGGAGGGCGTGACCGCGCACTCCGTGCTGCACGCGTTCTACGGCGGCCCGGACAGCCTGGTCGCCAAGCTCGGCTCGCTGGACGAGGCGGCGATCGAGCGGCTGCGCGCGAGCCCGGTGCCGCACCGCCCCGGCCCGGTCCGGCTCGACGACGGGGACCGCAAGCTCCTCGCCGCGCTGGCCACCGACGGCCGCGCCGAGTTCGAGCACCTGGCCGCGGTGACCGGCTGGTCGCCGACGACGGTCCGGCGCCGGATGACCGAACTCCGTGAACGCGGCCTGCTGTACCTGGACATCGACGTCGACGGACGCATGTTCGGCGTCGGCCCCCGGACCCTGCTCTGGCTTTCGGTCAGCCCCACCCATCTCGAGGAAGCCGGCGCGGCACTGGCCGGGCACCCGGAGATCGCGTTCGCCGCCGCCACGACCGGGCCGACGAACCTGTTCGCGAGCGTGGTGTGCGCGGGTCAGCAGGAGCTGTACCGGTACCTGACCACCCGGGTGGCCGCGCTGCCCGCCATAACCCACATCGAGACCGCGCCGGTGATCAAGACCGTCAAGCGGGCCGCGAACCGGACCTAGCAGCGGGAAGGCGCCGGGCTACCCCCATCCTCACGAGAGTGACGGTGACGGCTCAGTCGTCACCGTTATCGGCGTCCTCGGCACGATCGCCGAAGCCCTCGAAGCCCTCGAAGCCCGGCGACCGCTCGGTCATCACCGCCGTTTCCGGCTTCCTACGCACGCTCGCGATTCCGCCGCTGCCGCTCCCGCTCACGACGGCTATAGGTCGCCCAGCGGACACGGTTCTCGTCTTCGACGCTGGACCCCACCACCCCCGCGATGATGCCCACGGACGCGATTTCCGGCACGGTCGCCGAAGCCCCTCAAAGCCCGATGACCGCTTAATCGTCACCGCTTTCGGCTTCCTCGGCGCGCTCGCGGTTGCGCTGCTGCCGCTCCCGCTCACGGCGGCTGTAGGTCGCCCGGCGGACGCGGTCCTCGTCCTCGACGCTCGACCCCACCGCCCCGGCGACGATGCCCACGGAGGTCGACAGCCACACCAGCTTGAGGTACGAAGCCGGCCCGGCCGGATGGCCGAGGACCTCCCCGAAGTAGGAGCCTTCGATCAGGACGATCGACGCCACCAGGGCCAGCACAAAAAGGATGGCGTACATGCAGGCGACGCCGATCGACAGCGTCAGTGCGGTCGAGGCGTTGTACAGCAAGGCTTTCTGCCGTTCGGAGTGCCCGGACGGGGAGTCCCAGAGGTGGTTGTGCACCATCAGCCAGCCCGACATGACCACGATCGCCAGGACCGTGATCCCGGCCAGCCGCAGCGCGGGCAAGGCCTCGGCGAGCTTCCAGAACGAGGTGGTGATGATGCCGTACGCGGCGGTGGCCGCCGCGGCCGCGGTGGCTCCGGCAAGGTTGGGCACCAGCCGCCACGGGCGGTTGTCGCGGATCATCCCCGCGAGCAGGCGCAAGCGGCCGCGCACACCCACCAGGGCCAGGTGCTCGTCGGCGGCGCCGCGGCCGCGGATGTGCCGCGTCGGCGTCACCAGCTCCCGCAGCCGGTCGAGGATCCCCCGCGGCGGATCGGCCTCCTTCTCCGAGCGGTGGGCCACCAGGTGCCGGACCAGGTGGATGACCAGCCGGGACGCCCGGCCGCGCAGCCGCAGGGCACCGAGCGCGGGCAGGGACACCATCGCCACGCCGTGGTCGCCGTTGTAGTCCGACGCGATCGGGACCGTCCCGGCTCGCCGCGGGAGGTCGGTGATCAGCACCAGCAGGTCCCAGCCGTGTTCGGCCCGGCGCTCCTCCGCCAGGGCCAGCATGGGAATGTCACCCTCCTCGTTCAGGGGAAGGGACTGCGTCTCGTGCTCGACGCGCCAGCTCGTCTCCTCGCCGAGGTCGCGGGCCAGGCGGGCGGGCAGGTCGTCCGCGATTCTCCCAGCGAGCTGCCCCGGCAACCCGTCATCGGTCAGCAGGCCCACCACCAGGGCCTCCGGCGCACGCTGGGCGGTCATGCTCGAGCCTTTCCTCGAAGGGAGCCCTTCGGGTTCCCGGCTTGGCCACCGCCAAACCCGGCCGGAAGTTTGCCGCCCGGAGCACCGGGTACGGCCCTTCCATGACCGAAAAGGACGAAACGACGACCGACGACGATCTGCGCGCGGAAGAGTTCGACCGCGCCACGGTGGGGACGGTGCTGGCGGCCGGCGATTGGGCCGGGTGGGACGACCTGCTCGACTGGCTGCGCTCCGAAGGCCCGGGCGTCCGGGAACTGTCCCCCGGTGCGCTGCGCGGCATCCGGCAGGACGCCGAACGGGCCTGCGCCATGGGCTTTCCGTTCCCCCACGACCCGGACCACCTCTACGCCATCCTTCGCGGCCAGCACCTGGCGCGGGCCCATGATTGAGTTTGCCGGGGAGGCGCACGGGTAGCCGCCGCATCGTGGATCGGTGGTACCGCAACGGAGTGATCTACTCCCTCGACATCGAGACCTTTCAGGACTCCGATGACGACGGGGTCGGTGATCTGTGCGGCCTCACCGAGCGGTTGGACTACCTCGGCCGGCTCGGGGTGGACACCATCTGGCTCAACCCGTGTCACCCCTCGCCGCGGCGCGACGGCGGCTACGACATCACCGACTACTACGGCATCGACCCGCGCTTCGGCACGCTCGGCGACTTCGCCGAACTCGTGAGCCAGGCCGACGAGGCCGGCATCCGGATCGTGCTGGACCTGGTGGTCAACCACACCAGCGACGAGCACCCGTGGTTCCGGTCGGCGCTTTCGGGCCGGGAGGCGCCGTACCACGACTGGTACGTGTGGGCCGACCACGAGCCCGCCGACCGGTGGGACGGCGGCGTGTTCCCCGGGTCCGAAGAGGAGACCTGGAGCTACGCCGAGTCCGTCGGCCGCTGGTACCGGCACCGGTTCTACCGCTTCCAGCCCGAGCTCGACGTCGAACACCCGGAGGTGGCGGCCGAGCTGGCCAAGATCGTCACCTTCTGGCTGCGGCTCGGCGTCGCGGGCTTCCGGATCGACGCGGCCCCGTTCCTCATCGAGTCGCGCGGGCGACGGGACTTCGGCCTCCTCCGGCGGCTGCGGGAAACCGCTTCCTGGCAACGCGGGGACGCCATCCTGCTCGCCGAGGCGAACGTGCCCGAGGACGAGCTGCTCGAGTACTTCGGCACCGCGGACGACGAGGCGAGCCGCGCGACGATGCTCTTCGACTTCCGGCTCAACCAGGCCCTGATGCTCGGGCTGGCCCGCGGCGACGCGGAGCCGGTCCGCGAGCGGCTGCGGCACTCGCCGCGGCTACCGGGCCAGGCGCAGTGGGCCACCTTCCTGCGCAACCACGACGAGGTCGACCTCGGCGGCCTGTCCCCCGCCGAACGCGGTGACGTGATCGGCCGGTTCGGGCCGGAGCCCCACATGCAGCTCTACGACCGCGGCATCCGGCGCCGGCTGGCCTGCATGCTGGACGGCGACCGGCGGCGGCTGGAACTGGCCTACAGCCTGTTGCTCACCATGCCGGGCAGCCCCGTGCTGCGGTACGGCGACGAGATCGGCATGGGCGAGGACCTGACGCTGCCCGAGCGCACCGCGATCCGCACGCCGATGCAGTGGTCCGACGGGCCCAACGGCGGGTTCTCCCGCGCGCCTGCCGAGCAGCTGGTCGCCCCGCTCGTCGAAGGCGGGCCGTTCGGGTACGAGCGGGTCAACGTCCTCGGCCAGCGCCGGGACGCGAACAGCCTGCTCACCTGGTTCGAGCGGGTGCTGCACACCCGCAAGGAGTGCCCGGAGATCGCCGTCGGCCGGCACGAGCCCGTCGACGGCGGCCCGCCGGAGGTGCTGGTGCACCGGGCCGAAACGGCGAAGGGCCGCATGGTGTTCGTGCACAACCTGGGCCCCACCGCCTGCCGCCTCCGCATCCCGGCCGAGGCGGACGACGTCGCGATGGCGGTGTTCGAAGACAGCGGCTACGACGACCGGATCGACCCCGCGGACGTGGCCATCGCCGGCCACGGCTACCGCTGGATCCGCCTCGTCACTTCCTGACCAGCCACACGGCAGCATCCGGCGGCACCCGGCCACCCACCAGCGGCACACTGGCCAGCAACACCCGCACACCCTCCGGCAACACGAACGGCTCAGCAGACAGATTCACCACACACTCGAACCCCGGCTCACGCGCGAAAAACAGCACACCCTCCGGCGCCGGCAGCCACCTCAACGACCCGTCCCCAACACCGCGTGCCCGCGCCTCGTCACTTTCTGACCAGCCACGCGGCAGCATCCGGCGGCACCCGGCCACCCACCAGCGGCACACTGGCCAGCAACACCCGCACACCCTCCGGCAACACGAACGGCTCAGCGGACAAGTTCACCACACACTCAAACCCCGGCTCACGCCCGAAGAACAACACACCCTCCGGCGCCGGCAGCCACGCCATCGTCCCGTCCCCCAGCGCCGGGTGCTCGCGCCGCGCGGCCAGAGCGGCGCGGTACAGGCAGAGCATCGACTCCGGGGTGTCGCCCTCGGCCTGCACGGTCAGCTCCCGCCACCGGGCCGGCTGCGGCAGCCACGTTCGCGCGCCGCCGTCGGTGAAGCCGAATGGTGGTGCCGTTCCCGACCACGGCAGCGGTACCCGGCAGCCGTCGCGGCCGCGGCGGGTGTGGCCGGAACGCTCCCACGTCGGGTCGGTCAGCACTTCCTCGGGCAGGTCCTCGACCTCCTCCAGGCCCAGTTCCTCGCCCTGGTACAGGTACGCGCCGCCGGGCAGCGCCAGCATCAGCAGCAACGCCGCCCGCCCCCGCCGCCGGCCCAGCGCGAGGTCGGCCGGCCCGGGCGGGCACGGGTGGTCCTCGACCCGTGTGGCGGCGCGGCCGAACCGCGTCACGTGCCGGACGACGTCGTGGTTGGACAGCACCCACGTCGCGGGTGCGCCCGCCGCGTGCAGGGCCTTCACCGTGCAGTCGATCACCGAGCGCAGCGCGCGAGCGTCCCAGGAGCAGCGCAGGAAGTCGAAGTTGAACGCCGTGTGCAGCTCGTCCGGGCGGACGTAGCACGCCAGCCGCTCCGGCTTCGCGACCCACGCCTCGGCGACGAACACCCGGTCCGGGCCGAACTCGGCCGCGACCTTGCGCCACGACCGGTAGATGTCGTGCACGCCCTCGAGGTCCCAGTGCGGGTGCCGGCCGCGGTCCGGCGGCTGCACCAGGTCTCCGTGGTCGGCGCCCAGATCGGGGAACGACGTGTCCTTCACCAGTCCGTGGGCGACGTCGATGCGGACGCCGTCGACGCCACGGGAAAACCAGAACCGCAGCAGGTCCTCGTACTCGGCCCGCACCTCGGGGTGGTCCCAGTTCAAGTCGGGCTGTTCCGGGGCGAACAGGTGCAGGTACCACTCGCCGTCGGGCACCCGCTTCCACGCGGCGCCGCCGAAGACGCTGCGCCAGTCGGTGGGCGGCCGCTCACCGCCGGCGCCCCGCCCCGGCCGGAAGTGGTAGCGCGCTCGTTCGGGCGAACCGGGCCCGGCGGCCAGCGCCGCCCGGAACCACCGGTGGCGGTCGGAAGTGTGGTTCGGCACGACGTCGATCAGCAGCCGCAGCCCGGCCCGGTGCACCTCGGCGATCAGCTCGAGCGCGTCCGCGTCGGTCCCGAACAGCGGGTCGGCGGCCCGGTGGTCTTCGATGTCGTAGCCCCCGTCGACCATGGGCGAGCGGTACCACGGTGTCGTCCACACCGCGTCGACACCCAGGTCGGCCAGGTAGCCGAGCCGCGAGCGCAGGCCCGCGAGATCCCCGGTGCCATCGCCGTTCGCGTCGGCGAAGCTGCGGGGGTAGACCTCGTAAACGACGGCGTCGCGCCACCAGTTCTCGGAGTCGTCCATGGCCTGCGGGTAGCCGCTCCCGGCCGCGCTCAACCGGGTCGTCCGCCGGACCCGACCGCGGCGACGGCTTCGTCGATCCGCTCGGCCAGCCACAGATCCGGTTCGGTGACGACCCCGTCGCGACCGGTGCGCAGCCGGAACGTCACCCCGCCGTCGGCCCGCTCGACGTGGGCGTGTTCGTTCATCGTCCGCGCTTCCCGCTGGACGCGCTCGACCAGCGGCGTAATCCGGTCGGCGGGCAGCTGCACCGTGCGCTCGATCCCGTGGCGGTCCCCGGACCACCCGGTCAGGTGACGCAGGCCGCGGGCCACCTCTTCGTCCGAGAGCCGCGTCGGCACCCCCGGCCGGTGGCTCGCGGCGTCGCGGGGCGACTCGCCCGCGGGGGCGAGGGTATCGACGACGGCACGCGGGAGGCGGCCGCGAAGCTCCTCGGCCAGTGCGGGATCGGTCCGGGTGAGGGCGGCCAGGACCGCCTGCGTCAGGTAGCGGCCCCGCCCGGGGGTGGTCCGCAGCCGCCGGGCGACCGCGGCTTCGACGTCGGTGCCCGACTTCAGGTTCGCCGGCCCGGCATCGCGCGCCGGTCCGGCCTCGGGACTGGGCAGCCGGTCGGCCAGCCACTCGCGGCCGGCGTCCGGCAGGCACCGGGCGAGGGCGGCCACGACCGCGCCGAGCACGGCCCGCGCTTCGGCCGGGCCGGCCAGCTCGGCGAGGTCTTCGACGCCGGTGAGCCACTTCTCGTGCTGTACCACGGCATTCTCCTTCCCACGGGTGCTCTTCGGGTCGCGTACCCGCCGATTCGCCGTTCACACGAGGAAGAGCCGAGGGAGGGCTACACCAGGGTCGACGGCGGCGAGTAGTACGGGTTCTCCAGCAGCACTCCGCACATCAGCACCTGCGGGTGGGTCTTGAGCAGGTCGATCACGATGTTCTCGCGGTACCGCGAGATGTCGTACATGCACAGGATCGCCTGCGGGTAGCGGCTGGTGAAGTCGTTCAACGCGGCCTCGTACCGGAACAGCTCGGGCAGCCCCGGCAGCTGCGGGTGCCACCAGCGCGCCTCCGCTCCGAGCCGGACGAACGGGTAGCCCGCTTCCATCGCGGCGGACACGGCCTCGTCCCAGAACTCGACGATCCGCTCCACGGTGAAGTCGTCCGGCGACAGCAGCGTGTCCCCCGCGGCCCGGATGTCCAGCTGCGCCGAGTCGACACGCGCCTCGATGTCGTCGACGTCCTCGCCGAGCCGGTCGAGAAAACCGGTGACCTCGGCCTCGTGCACGCCGAACAGGCACTTTTCGCCGGCCCGCAAGCCCTCGCGCAGGAAGGGCAGGAGGACGCGGTCCCGATCTTCCTCGCCCACGTGCACCGCGCAGATGTGCTGCCCCGGCTCGATGACCACGCCGGGGGTGCCGAACTTCCGGGAAGCGGTCATGACGGGGTCCTCCGTTCGAAGCCGGGGTGGTGCCCGTTCCCCGCGGCTGAGTGGTAATAAGGATTTTCGACGAGCGTCCCGGCCAGCCAGACCTTCGGGTGCAGCTTGATCATCGGGATGATCAGGTCGCCGCCGAACAGGTCCAAGTCGTAGAAGCACAGAACGACCTGCGGGAAGTCCTCGCCCCACGCGGTCACCGCGACTTCTTCGGCGAGGAGCGCGTCGATCAGCGCGGCGTTCGGCCGGGGCGCGGCCCAGCTCATGTCGCCGACGATGCGCCCGAACGAACGTGCCCCGGTACCGAGCTTGCGCCGCGACCAGCCGTCCAGCATCGCGAAGAGCGCGTCGGGCGCGAACTCGCCGTCCCGGAGGTGGCCGCAGCCCGGCTCGGTCAGCATGAGGTCGCCGGCCTGGGCCAGCCGTTCGCGGATGTCCTCCCGCTCGCCCTCGGCGGCCAGGTAGAGGACGGCGTCCCCCGCGCACAGGCCCTCGGCGAGGAAGGGGATCAGCAGGCGGTCCCGGTCGGCTCTCCCCCGGTGGAAGACGCAGAGGTGGTCACCCGGCGCGAGCGCGACCCCGCCGAGGGTCACCTCGCGATCGGTCCGATCGTGCTGGTCCATCGTCACCTCCGGTCATGGCGATCCGCGCAGCACCTGCCACACCCGGGTGGCGAGGTGCAGGTTCAGCCTGCTGTCCACGTCGTTGAGGTCGAGCTCCGTGATCTCCCGGATCCGGCCGAGCCGGTAGCGCAGCGTGCTCCGGTGGATCATGAGCGCGGCGGCGGTGTCGCCGTAGCTGCCGCCGCACTCGAGGTACTGCGCGAGCGTCGCGACCAGCTCGGCGTTGCGCTGGGCGTCGTAGTCGAGCAGCTTCCCGAGCCACTCGCGGACGAACTCGACGACGTCGCCGTGGTTCTGCCCGGTGTCGAGGATGCGGTAGATCCCCAGCTGTTCGAACTTGGTGACCCCGTTCGGGGTATGCGAGCTGCGCCGGATCTCGAGCGCCCGCACCGCTTCCGCGTAGGACTTGGGCAACCGCCCCGGGGTGTCGCAGCGGCTGCCGACGCCGATCGCCCCGCCGGCGCCGAGGCTGTCCGACAGCGAGGCGTGCAGCGCCGCACCGTCCAGCCGCCCGGCGACCAGCAGCACCACCGCGCCCGAGTGGCGCGACACGAGCCAGGCGTGCCCGAGCGTCGTCACGGCGCGTCCCGTGGCCTCGGTGACGATGTCCTCGGCGAGGTCGCCGGACCACCGCAGCACGACCACGTGGTGCGGGCGGCGAAGATCGTGCCCGATCGCCTCAGCACGGGCGTACGCGCTCGCGTCGTCGGTTCCGGCGATGAGGTCGTCCACGAGGTCGCGGCGCAGGCGCTGCTCGACCTCGGCCAGGCTGCGCTGGTGCGAGAGTTCCAGCGCCAGCACGGTCGAGCCGTACTCGAGCGCGAACACCTCGTACGCGCCGGCGGTCCGCGCCGGATCGATCAGGGCGAGCACGCCGAGCACCTCGTGCCGTGGCTGCACCAGAGAGATGAGCCGGTCCTTCACGCGGACCGGCTCGGGCAGGGTCGCGGCGTGCCGGAGCAGCTCCTCGCGGCGGTGCACACCGACCTTCGGGTACGGGTCCGGCCGGCCGGGGCCGCCCCAGGTGCGCAGGTTGCCGAATCGATCCTCGATCGCTACGGGCAGCGCGGTCAGCTGGTGCAGCGCGTGGGCAATGCCCGGCTCGCCGGCGCCGGAAGCCGAGATGGTGGACAGCACGTCGTGCACCTGCGTCTGCTGCTTGAGCCGCTCCACCGACGTGGACAGCTGGTCGTTGAGCTCCCGCAGCGCCACCGACTGCCGCCGCTCCCGCTTGAGCAGTGCGGAGCTGGCCAGCGCCGCGGCGGTCTGCTGGCCGAGCGAGTTGAGCAGGAAGAACTCGTCACGTGACGGGGACCGCTCGGCCCGGACCACGAGGTTGCCCGTCAAGCCGCCCACCCCTTGCAGCGCGTAGCACCAGCGCCAGAGACCGTCGGCCAGCTCGATCCGCCCGCTCTGCCCGTCGAGCTTGCCGACTTCCGTCACGAGGTCGGGATGCGCCTCTTCCGCACCCTCCTGCGGAATGACCGTGCCGTCCTCGTCGACGAGGTACGCCGCATCGGTTGCGCAACCACTCAGCGACGGCACCGAGGTCGCGGCGAGCCGGATGATGTCCGCCGCTTCGCGGCCGTCGAACATCATCATCGAAATTGCGGAGAGGCCGTAGAGATTCGACAACTGGGCGCGCCACCAGCTGTCCGTCTTGGCTCCATGGCCCCGTGAGACCGCATCGTTCTCGGGCGTCATTCCGGCCTCCCCGACCCCGACCTGGTGTTTCGCACCTTACGCCGTTGCGATCTGTTCTGGCGGGCCGAGAAGGCTCCCGGAAATTCGGCCTGCCGGGCGCACGCGGGCAGCAGGCGCCTTTGCCACCGTGGAACACCTCGGACAGGCACCTCGTCACCGCAAGCCGGGCGCGACACGAAGGAAAAGGCCTGCCCGCCGGACAAACCAACGCGAAAATCGGTTCGGATCGGACACTCCCGGTAGGACGATCCGTCCCGGATTGGGACAAGATCATGACACTGATGCGCTTCGATCCCTTCCGTGATTGGGAGCGGCTGAGCGAACAGGCACTGAGCGGGCGCACGGCCCCACGCGCCATGCCGATGGAGGCGTTCCGCCGCGGTGACGAATTCGTGGTCGCGCTCGACCTGCCGGGCATCGACCCGGACGACGTCGACGTGTCCGTCGAACGCAATGTCGTCACGGTGCGGGCGACCCGCCAGCCGGCCCGCGACGAGGGCGCCGAGCTGATCATCGACGAGCGGCCGCAGGGCGAGTTCAGCCGGCAGCTGTTCCTCGGGGACAACCTCGACACCACCAAGCTGTCGGCCGACTTCGAGCGCGGCGTCCTGACGCTCCGGATTCCGGTGGCGGAGTCGAGCAAGCCTCGCCGCGTCGAAATCGGGAGCCGCGACGAGCGGCGGCAGCTGACCGACGACCGCGCGAGCACCCCCGCGCAAGCTCGAGCCGAAGAACACGCGAACGCCTAGGAGGCGAACCATGACCGCACAGCCGGGCGCGACCGCGCCTGCCCCCCGCCACGCCGCCGAACGGGTCCCGATCGCTTCGTACGACGACTACCGCGACGCGGAGCGTGCCGTCGACTACCTTTCCGACCAGGGTTTTCCGGTCCAGCGGACCGCCATCATCGGCCGCGACGTGCAGCTGGTCGAGCAGGTCATCGGGCGCCTGAACCACGGCGGCGCCGCCCTGCGCGGGGCCGGCTCCGGCGCGTTGACCGGGCTCCTGATCGGCTGGCTGTTCGCGTTGTTCAACTGGTTCACCCCGGTCCTCGCCACGCTCACGCTCGCGCTCTACGGGCTCGTCTTCGGCGCGATCATCGGAGCGATCTTCGGGCTGGTCGCGCACGCGCTCCAACGCGGTCGCCGGGACTTCGCGTCGGTCCGCGCGATGACGCCCACCCGCTACGAGGTCGTCGCCGACGCCGAAGTCGCCGACGACGCCCGGGCGCTGCTGGCGAAACTGCCCCCGGCGGCGGGGGGTGCGTGATGGCCAAGGCGGTCGGAATCGACCTCGGCACCACCAACTCGGTGATCGCCGTCTGGGAAGCCGGTGAGCCGCGGGTCATCCCCAACACGGAGGGTGCCCGGACCACACCATCGGTCGTCGGGTTCACCGAAAGCGGTGAACGGCTGGTCGGGCAGCTCGCCCGCCGCCAGGCGATCCTCAACCCGAAGGGCACCATCTACTCCGCGAAGCGGTTCATCGGCCGCAAGTTCGACGAAGTGTCCGACGAGGCTAAGGCGGTCGGGTTCGACGTCGTCGAGGGCGAGGGCGGCGTCGTCCGGTTCAACATCCACGGCAAGCTCTACTCGCCGGAGGAGATCAGCGCGCAGGTGCTGCGCAAGCTGGCCGACGACGCGGGCAAGCACCTCGGTGAGCGGGTGACCGAGGCCGTGATCACCGTGCCCGCGTACTTCAACGACGCGCAGCGGCAGGCCACCAAGGACGCCGGGAAGATCGCCGGGCTGACCGTCCTGCGGATCATCAACGAGCCGACCGCGGCCGCGCTGGCCTACGGGCTCGACTCGAAGGGCCACGAGACGGTGCTGGTCTTCGACCTCGGCGGTGGCACGTTCGACGTGAGCCTGCTCGACGTCGGAGACGGCGTGGTCGAGGTGCGGGCCACCGCGGGCGACAGCCACCTCGGCGGCGACGACTTCGACCGCCGGATCGTGGATTTCCTCGCGGACAAGTTCGCCGCGGACAACGGCATCGACCTGCGGCAGGACGCGCAGGCGCTGCAACGGCTGTTCGAAGCGGCGGAGAAAGCCAAGGTCGAACTGTCGTCGGTCGCCCAGACGAGCGTCAACCTGCCGTTCATCACGGCCGACGCGAGCGGGCCGAAGCACCTGACCGCCACCGTCCGGCGGTCGGAGTTCGAGCAGATCACCGCCGACCTCGTCGAGCGCTGCCTCGGCCCGGTGCAGCAGGCGATGTCCGACGCCAAGGTCAGCGCGAACGACATCGACGAGGTCATCCTCGTCGGCGGCTCGACCCGGATCCCCGCCGTGCAGAGCCTGGTCCGCCGGCTCACCGGCGGCAAGGACCCGAACATGAGCGTCAACCCGGACGAGGTCGTCGCGCTCGGCGCCGCCGTGCAGGCCGGGGTGCTCAAGGGCGAGGTCAAGGACGTCCTGCTGCTCGACGTCACCCCGCTGTCCCTGGGCGTGGAGACCCGCGGCGGCGTGATGACGAAGATCATCGAGCGGAACACGACGATCCCGGCGCGGCGCACGGAGGTGTTCTCCACCGCGGAGGACAACCAGCCCGCGGTCGACATCGTGGTGCTGCAGGGCGAACGCGAGCGCGCGGCCGACAACCGGGTGCTCGGGCGGTTCCAGCTCAAGGACATCCGGCCGGCACCTCGCGGCGAGCCGCAGATCGAAGTGACGTTCGACGTCGACGCGAACGGCATCGTCAACGTCACCGCGCGCGACAAGGACACCGGCGCCGAGCAGGGCATCACGATCACCGAGAGCTCGAACCTCGACCACGGCGAGATCGAACGGATGGTCACCGAGGCCGAGCGCAACCGCGCCGACGACGAACGCCTGCGCGAGGAGGTCGAGGCGCGCAACCTGCTGGACACCGTCGCCTACCAGGCCGAGAAAGCGATTACCGAGCAGACGCCGGCGCACGAGAAAGCACGCGCGGAGATGCTGATCACCGACGCACGCGAAGCCGTCCAGTCGAACGCGCCGCTGGACCGGGTGCGCGAGCTGACCTCGGAACTGCAGCAGGTGCTGGCCGGGCTCACCGCGGCCCGGCCGGGCGGAGACGGCGGTCCGCCACCGCCGCAGCAAGAACGGGCCGAGGACGACGACGTGATCGACGCCGACTTCGATCGGGCGTGAGGAAACCATGGCCACCACAGGGAAATCCACGGAGCCGGGCGAACCCTCCGTGGACGCCGCCGGGACGGGCGCCGAGTCCGGCCCCCAGGACGCGCCCGTCTCGGCGGTGGGGCCGGACCGGATCCAGGAGCTCGAAGCGAAAGCAGCCGAATGCGAGGACCGCTGGCGCCGGGCGATGGCCGACGCCGACAACCTCCGCAAGCGGCACGTGGCGGAGCTGCGCGCCGAGCGCGAGGCCGAACGGGCCCGGGTGGCTTCGGCCTTCCTCCCCGTCATCGACAACCTGGAACTGGCGCTCTCGCACGCCGGAGCCGATCCCACCGCCGTCGTGCAGGGTGTGCTGGCGATCCGCGACCAGGCCGTGCAGCTGCTGGCCGGCCTCGGGTACCAGCGGGACGACGAGAGCGAGGTCCCGTTCGACCCGGCCCGGCACGAGGTGGTCGCCGTCGTCGACGAGCCGGGCAGCGAACCGAACACGGTGACCCGGGTGGTCCGGCCGGGGTACGGGACCGGTGGCGGGCAGCTGCGGCCGACCGCGGTCGCCGTCGCCAAACCGCGGGGGTGAGCACGGGTGGCACGGGACTTCTACGCCACGCTCGGGGTCGGCCGGGACGCCGGCACCGAGGAAATCCAGCGGGCGTACCGGAAACTCGCCCGCGAGAACCACCCGGACGTCAACAAGGACCCGAAGGCCGAAGAGCGGTTCAAGGAGGTCAGCGAGGCCTACCAGGTGCTGTCCGACCCGGAGCAGCGGCGCAAGTACGACCGGTTCGGCGACGACTTCCGGCAGGTGCCCGACGACTGGGAGCAGCGCGTCGGCGCCGGTACCGGTGCCGGGCAGCGCGGCGGCCGGGTCCGGTACAGCACCTCCGGCAGCGGGTTCGACGGATTCGAAGGGTTCGAAGGCGTCGACATCGAGGATCTCCTCGGCGGTTTCTTCGCCGGCCGGGGCCGCGGTGGCCCGGTCCCGGGCGCGGACCAGGAAGCCGAACTCGAGCTGACCGTCGAGGAGGCCTACCGCGGCGGGCGGCGGCACCTGAACATCGGCGGCGCTCGCGAGTACGACGTCACGATCCCGCCGGGCGTGCTCGACGGCCAGCGCATCCGGCTGGCCGGCCAGGGCGGCCGGGGCGCGGGGAACGCCGCCGCGGGCGACCTGTACCTCGTCGTCCGCATCCGGCCGGACCGCCGGTACCGGCTCGAGGGGCGCGACATCCACGTGGAGCTCCCGGTGACGCCCTCGGAGGCCGCGCTCGGGGCCACCGTCCCGATCACCACCCCCGGTGGCGAGGTGAAGGCCCGGGTCGTCTCCGGATCGTCCAGCGGACGGCGGCTCCGGCTGCGCGGCGAAGGCATGCCGAACCCGAAGGGCAAGCCCGGTGACCTCTACGCCGAGGTCAAGATCATGGTGCCGAAGCGCCCGGGCAAACGGGAACGCGAGCTGTACGAAGAGCTCGCCGCGGTGTCCGACTTCGATCCCAGGAGGACCTGATGGCCCGGTACGTGCTCGTCCGCCCGGCGCGGCTCGACCTCGAGACCGTGGCCGCGCGCACCGGGCTGCACCCCGAGCTGCTCCGCCGGTTCGCGGCACTCGGCCTGGTGGAGACGACCCCGGACGCGAACGGGCGCCCGTGCTTCCCCTTGTCCACGGTGGCCAGGGTGGCCCGGATCCAGCGGTTGCACGACGCCCTGCCCCTCAACTACGCCGCGATCGGGCTGGTGCTCGACCTGCTCGACCGCATCGACGTCCTCGAAGGACAAGTCAGGAGCCGTCGGCGATGGACATGAGCAAGCTGACCCAGAAATCGCAGGAAGCACTCCAAGAAGCCCAGAGCATCGCCCAGCGCCACGGCCACACCGAGACCGACGGCGAGCACCTGCTGCTCGCGCTGCTCGACCAGCCCGAGGGCCTCGTGCCGCGGCTGCTCGCGCAGACCGGCGCGGACGTCGACGCGCTCCGCGCCGCGGTCGAGGCGGAACTCGGCCGCCGGCCGAAGGTGACCGGCCCCGGCGCCTCGCCCGGGCAGGTGTACCTCACCCGGCGGCTGGCCGGGCTGCTCGACGCCGCCGAGCGGGAAGCCAAGCGGCTCAAGGACGAGTACGTCTCCGTCGAGCACCTGGTCCTGGCGCTGGCCGAGGAGGGGACGAAGTCGGCGGCCGGGCGGATCCTGCAGGACCACGGCGTGACCCGCGAGGCGTTCCTGACCGCGTTGACGAAGGTCCGCGGCAACCAGCGCGTCACGTCGGCGACGCCCGAGGGTGCGTACGAGGCGCTGGAGAAGTACGGCCGCGACCTGGTCGCCGACGGGCGCGCCGGCAAGCTCGACCCGGTGATCGGGCGCGACACCGAGATCCGCCGCGTCGTCCAGATCCTCTCGCGCAAGACGAAGAACAACCCCGTGCTCGTCGGCGATCCCGGCGTCGGCAAGACCGCGATCGTGGAAGGGCTGGCGCAGCGGATCGTGCGCGGCGACGTGCCGGAAGGCCTGCGGGACCGGACGATCTTCTCGCTCGACATGAGCGCGCTGGTGGCGGGGGCCAAGTACCGCGGCGAGTTCGAGGAACGGCTGAAGGCCGTGCTCGGCGAGGTGAAGGCCGCCGAGGGCCGGATCATCCTGTTCGTCGACGAGCTCCACACGATCGTCGGCGCGGGCGCCACCGAAGGCGCGATGGACGCCGGCAACATGCTCAAGCCGATGCTCGCCCGCGGCGAGCTGCACATGATCGGCGCGACCACCCTGGACGAGTACCGCAAGCACATCGAGAAGGACGCCGCGCTGGAACGGCGGTTCCAGCCGGTCGTCGTGCCCGAACCGGCCGTCGAGGACACCATCTCCATCCTGCGCGGGCTGCGCGAACGGCTCGAGGTGTTCCACGGCGTCAAGATCCAGGACAGCTCGCTCGTCGCCGCCGCCGTGCTGTCGCACCGCTACATCAGCGACCGGTTCCTGCCCGACAAGGCGATCGACCTCGTCGACGAGGCGTGTGCGCGGCTGCGCACGGAAATCGACTCGATGCCGGCCGAGCTCGACGAGCTCACCCGGCGGCTGACCCGGCTGGAGATCGAGGAAGCCGCGCTGGCCAAGGAAACCGACAAGGCGAGCAAGGCACGGCTGGCGGAACTCCGCAAGGAGCTGGCGGACCTGCGGGCGGAAACCGACGCCAAGAAGGCGCAGTGGGACGCCGAACGCCAGGCGATCCGGCGCGTGCAGGAGCTGCGGTCCGCATTGGAGCGGGTGCGTCACGAAGCCGAAGAGGCGGAACGGAACTACGACCTCAACCGCGCCGCCGAGCTGCGCTACGGCGAGATCCGCGAGCTCGAGCGCCAGCTCGAGGCGGAAGAGGAACGGCTGAGCCGGAAGCAGGGCGAGAAGCGGCTCCTGCGCGAGGTCGTCACCGAGGACGAAATCGCCGAGATCGTCTCGCAGTGGACCGGCATCCCGGTGTCGCGGCTGCAGGAGGGCGAGCGCGAAAAACTGCTGCGGCTCGACGAAATCCTGCACGAGCGGGTCGTCGGGCAGGACGAGGCCGTCCGGCTGGTCGCCGACGCGATCATCCGCGCGCGCTCGGGCATCCGCGACCCGCGCAAGCCGATCGGGTCGTTCCTCTTCCTCGGCCCGACCGGAGTCGGGAAGACGGAGCTGGCGAAGACGCTCGCGGCGGCACTGTTCGACAGCGAGGACAACATGGTCCGGCTCGACATGAGCGAGTACCAGGAGCGGCACACGGTCTCGCGGCTGCTCGGCGCTCCGCCGGGTTACGTCGGTTACGACGAGGGCGGGCAGCTCACCGAAGCCGTGCGGCGCAAGCCTTATTCGGTCGTTCTGTTCGACGAGATCGAGAAAGCCCACGCCGACGTGTTCAACACGCTGCTGCAGGTGCTCGACGACGGCCGGATCACCGACGCGCAGGGCCGCACCGTCGACTTCCGCAACACGGTGATCATCATGACGTCCAACATCGGCTCGCAGCACCTGCTCGACGGCGTCACGTCGTCCGGCGAGATCAAAGCGGAAGCACGGGCGGCGGTGCTGGCGGAGCTGCGGCACCACTTCCGGCCCGAGTTCCTCAACCGCGTCGACGACATCGTGCTGTTCACCCCGCTGGGACTGCCGGAGATCGAGCGGATCGTGGAGCTGCAGTTCGACCAGCTGCGCCGCCGCCTGGCCGAGCAGGGCAGCACGGTCGAGCTGACCGAGAACGCGCGGCGGTTCATCGCCGAGCGCGGCTTCGACCCCGTGTACGGCGCCCGCCCGTTGCGCCGCTACATCTCCCACGAGGTCGAGACGCGGATCGGGCGCGCGCTGCTGCGCGGCGAGCTGACCGAGGGGCTGGTGATCGTGGTCGACGCGGCCGACGGTGACCTGACCGTCGACTTCCGCGCTGCCGGACAGGAGGCAGCAGCATGAGGACCGTCGTCGTCACCTGCGAACACTGCCGGAAGAGCAACCGGATTCCCGTCGCCGCCGACGGAACGCCGAAGTGCGGGAACTGCCACCAGCCGCTGCCGTGGGTGGTCGACGCGGGCGACGCCGACTTCGCGCCGGTCGCCGAGCAGGCGAGCATCCCGGTGCTCGTCGACCTCTGGGCCACCTGGTGCGGCCCCTGCCGGTCGGTGAGCCCGGCGCTGGACCGGCTCGCCCGCGCGCGGGCCGGGAAGGTGAAGCTCGTCAAGGTCGACGTCGACCGGGCACCGGGACTGGCGCGCCGGTTCGACGTCATGGCCGTGCCGACCCTCCTGGTGCTCCGCGGCGGCGAAGTCGTCCGGCGGCAGGCGGGCGCGGCGCCGGAAAACGTTCTGCGCGACTGGCTCGACCAAGCACTGAACTCCCCGGAGGAGGCAAAGGCATGACCACCGTCACCGACCCGCACCTGGCACTCGTCCGAGAGGTGGTGCCCCGGACTCCCCAAGGCTGCCAAGAGTGTCTCGCCGCCGGCACCGCGTGGGTGCACCTGAGGCTGTGCCTGACCTGCGGGCACGTCGGCTGTTGCGACTCGTCACCGATGAGGCACGCGCGCCGGCACGCCCACGCCATCGGCCACCCCATCGTGCGCTCGTTCGAGCCCGGTGAGAACTGGCGTTGGTGCTACGCGCACGAGGCGTTCGTATGACCCTTTCGGCGCAGGACCTCGTCGAGACGCCGGATCCGCACGGCGCGTTCCCGCGGCTGACCCGCGAGCAGCTCGAGACGCTCTCCGCCGCGGGCGAGCGCCGGCCGGTGCAGCCGGGTGAAGTGCTCTACGAGCAAGGGGAATGCTCGCCGGACTGGTACGTCGTCCTGAGCGGCAAGGTGGCCGTCCAGCACCAGGAAGGGGACGAGACCAGAACCGTGCGCGTCCACGGTCCCGGGCGGTTCCTCGGCGAACTGGGGCTGCTCGAAGGGCAGCCGTCGTTCTTCAGCGCCGTCGCCGCCGAACCCGGCGAGGTGCTCGCCGTCCCGATCGGCGAGCTGCAGCGGCTGGTGGCCGGCGACCCGGTCCTCGGCGACCTGATCCTGCGGGCCTACCTCATCCGCCGCGCCCTCATCATCGGCTCGGGCGACGGGCTGCGGATCGTCGGCTCGTGCTACTCGCCGGACACCCGGCGGCTGCTGGAGTTCGTGGCCCGCAACCGCCTGCCGTACCGGCTGGACGACCTCGACCAGGACCGCGGGGCCGAGGCGCTGCTGCGCCGGCTCGGCGTCACGGTCGACCAGACCCCGGTGGTGGTGCTGCCCGGCGCCGGCGTGCTGCGCAACCCGAGCAACGCCGAACTGGCGCGCGCGGTCGGGCTGCGGCACCAGGAACCCCGGTCCGGCGTGCGCGACATGCTCGTGGTCGGCGCCGGGCCCGGCGGCCTCGCGGCCGTCGTGTACGCCGCTTCGGAAGGGCTCGCGACGTCGGCGTTCGACGCCGTCGCGGCCGGCGGCCAGGCGAGCACGACCTCGCGGATCGAGAACTACCTCGGCTTCCCGTCCGGGATCTCGGGGGCGGAGCTGGCCGAGCGGTCGGTGATCCAGGCGGCCAAGTTCGGCGTCCGGGTCGACGTCCCGGGCGAAGCGCGCACGCTCGCCCCGCGGGGCGGGCTGTACGCGGTCGGGTTCGACGACGGCACCGAAGTCGTCACGCGGACGGTGATCATCGCGACCGGCGCCCGGTACCGGCGGCTGCCCGTCCCGAGGCTCGAGCACCTCGAAGGCACGTGCGTCTACTACGCCGCGACCCCGGAGGAGGCCAGGCAGTGCCTGGCCGACCCGGTGGCGGTGGTCGGCGGCGGCAACTCCGCGGGGCAGGCCGCGGTGTTCCTGGCGGGGACCTCGCCCGTGGTGCACCTGCTGGTGCGCGGCGGCGACCTCGGCGAGAACATGTCGCGCTACCTGGTCGACCAGGTCCGGCGGCACCCGCGCATCCGGGTTCACCTGCACACCGAGGTCCGCGAGATCGCCGAGGACGGCAAGGCGATGTCGGGGGTCGAGGTCGAGGACAACCGCACGCACGAGCGGACCCGGCTCGCCGCCCGCGCGTTGTTCGTCTTCATCGGGGCCGCTCCCCACACGCGCTGGCTCTCCGGCCACATCGCACTCGACGCGGACGGGTTCGTGCTCACCGGCGCCGACGCCGGCGCGTTCCGGGTGGCCGAGATCTCGCGCGCGCCGTTGCCGCTGGAGACGAGCAGCCCCGGTGTGTTCGCCGTCGGCGACGTCCGGCACGGCTCGGTGAAGCGGGTGGCTTCGGCGGTGGGCGAGGGCGCCATGGCCGTCCGGCTGGTGCACGAGCACCTCGCGCAAGAACGCTGACAACCGGAGGATTCCCATGACCACCAGGCTTTCCCACCCACCCATCGCGCTCGCGGAACTGGATGGGCTGATCAGCCGCGCGGCACCGCCGCCCGAACTCACCATCAGCTCCACCCTGCACCCGGGGCGCTACACCGTCGTCGCGATCGCCGGCCGGGCGGACGCGCCGGCGTTGCGGACCCTCGCGGGATACCTCGCCGGGCTCGTCCACGCGGGCGCCCGCCACTTCGTCATCGACCTTTCCCGGGTCGACCGGCCCGGCGACGACCTCCTCGGCCTGCTGCGCCGCTTCGGCGACCGGCTGGTCGCGGACGGCGGCGCGCTGGAACTGATCGGGCTGACCCCACCGGTGCTGCACGAGCTGGACGACCAGGCCCTCGGCGAGGTTTTCGCGCAGTACCGCGCCGCCTTCGAGAGCGGCCTGCGGCGGTGGGCGGCGCTGCGCTGCCCGCAGGGCTTCGACGGGGTCGCCGAACCCGGCTCCCCCGCCCGCTTCCGCGCGTTCGTCGACACCGGCGCCACCGGGCGCGGCGAGCGGTTCGGGAGGCGCCGATGACCACCGTCGGTCGCCGCCCCCGGCAGCGGACGTGGGCGCGGATCTTCGTGATCGGCCTGCTGCTGTGGGTGCTGTCGGTCGTCGTGACGTACGCGACCGGCAACCCCAACCTGCTGCCCACGCTCGTGCTGCTCGGCAGCTTCCTGGTGCCGGTGACGTTCGTGGCGTGGGCGTTCGAGCGCCGCGACTCCGGGGAGATCACCGCCGAGCTGGTGTTCCGGACCTTCCTCGTCGGCGGGGTGCTCGGCGTTCTCGGCGCTTCGGTACTGGAGGCCTACCTGCTGTACCCGTCGACGTGGCTGTACGTGGGCGTCGGGCTCATCGAGGAGGCGGTCAAGCTGGTCGCCCTCGCCCTGCTGACGCGCGGACTGGCCGTGAAGTCCATGCGGGACGGGATGATTCTCGGCGCCACGGTCGGCTTCGGCTTCTCCGCCTTCGAATCCGCGGGCTATGCTCTCACGTCGTTGTTCACCGCCCATGGCCTGTCGCTCGACGACCTGGTCACGACCGAGCTGTTGCGCGGGCTGCTCGCGCCGGTCGGGCACGGGCTGTGGACGGCCATCCTGGGCGGCCTGCTGTTCGCGTGGAGCACGCGCGAGCACTTCGTGCTGAGCCTGCGCCTGGCGCTGGCGTTCCTCGGCGTCGCGCTGCTGCACGCGCTGTGGGATTCCATGTCGTCCATCGCGCTGGTGATCACCCTGGTGCTGACCGGGCAGGTGGCGCAGTTCGAGCCGCGCGGCCTCGTCGTACCGCCCGAGGACGTGGCGACGGTGTACACGGTGACGACGTGGCTGGGCGAGGGCGTGATCGCGCTGATCGGCGTGCTGTGGCTGCTGGTCCTGGTCCGGCGGTCGCGGCGCGAACGCCGGGCACCCCACTGGACGTACCGGATTCCCGCCGCCCGCACGCCGGCGGGACGGTATTGACCGGAGTGGACTGAACCAAGAGTTTCCAAGACAACGAACGGTGCGCGCGTGCGGGCATCCGCAGTGCGGCCGCCAGCGGGATGGAGCACGGAAATGCGTCGTCTGTTCGATTCGTCCGCCGCACCCGACCAGGTGCCAGCGACCTTCCGGCCCGAATTCGCGGTGCTGGACGGTGAACGCGCACCTGCCGGGGACCTTTTCCCCGACGGCTTCGTGAGCCTTTCCCACGGGGACAAACTCGCTTTGTCCATCACCCGCGACGCCGACGTGGTCCTGGCGACGGCGTCCGGCGAGATCGACCTCGCCACGATACGCGTGTTCGCCCGGCACCTCGAATCAACCCTCGTCGGCTCGCCGGCCGCGGTCATCGCCGACCTCGACCGCATTGCTTTTCTCTCGTCCTCCGGGCTCGCGGCACTCCAGATCTTCGCCCACGCGGCGGACTCCGCGGGTGTCGCGTTCTGCCTGGTCAGTGCTCAGCGCACGATGCTCCGGCACCTGAAACTGACCGAACTCGACCGGGACATGACCATCAGAGCCACCGTCGCCGAGGCCCGCGCGTTCCTCACGGAGAAGCCGGCGTACGGCACTTGATCGGAACGTCCAGCCAGGTCTCGTGGGCGCGGCGGAACGCTCCCGGGGTCGTTCCGGTGTGGAGCGCTCCAGTTCGGCTCGAAAGCCCCGTACACCTCGCCGTCGGACTCCGGCTCTCCGTGGGGTGGGAGCCGGCTCGCCTGGAGCAGGATCGTGGCCAGCAGCTGCTGGATCTGCCGCTAGACCGCCGTTCCGGAAGCCGGCGCCGGGTCCCGATAGGCCTCGCAGCCCGCGCCCTGTGCCACACCGCGTTCTGGACAGTTTGCGAACCACGTGGTTCACTTCGCGACGACCACCTCGGTTCCCGAACGCTCCGGAAAGGCACGACTCGTGCGTCCAGCCGGCAAACTGATCATGTCCCTGCTCCTCTCCCTCGGCCTCCTGTTCGCGACGGCACCGGCCCGGGCCGACGAACCCGATGCCCGGAACTGGCCGCACCCGCGGTTCGTCACCTACAACGTCTGCGGCGGGGTCTGCGCCATCTACCAGGGCTCGAAAACCGCCTGGCGCGACACCATGATCGACGCCATCGACCACTGGGACGCCGATCTCGTGACGTTCCAGGAAATGTGTTACGGGCAATGGACCCTGCTGCGCGACACCCTGGCGAACCGCGCGTCCGGCCCGGCCTACGACTCGGTCTGGGGCGCGGCACTGCCGGCCAACCCCGGTTGCCAGAAGTGGGGCAGCGACACCCGGTACGGCCTGGCCACCTTCAGCAAGGGCGGATCCGGCACGATCGACAACGGTTCCCGCAGCGTCGCCATGCTCCCCAACCCCAGCGGCGGCGAACAGCGAATCCTGCTGTGCGCCAAGACGACCATCGGCGGGCGGGGCGTCCGCGCGTGCAACACCCACATCGACTACCGAGGCCGTGACCCGGAGGCGCAGATCGCCCAGGTCGCCGCGCTCACCCGTGGCTACGCGGCCCAGGGCGAGCCGGTGGTCCTCGGCGGGGACTTCAACGTGCTCCCCAAGGACGCCCGGCTGGACCCGCTCTACGACCACGGCGGCGGCACCGGCATCTTCCAGGAGGTCGACGAGAACGACAAGTCCGAGTTCACCGGCGCGGACTGCCCCCAGTCCGGCGACCGGTGCCGCAGCGGGGAAGCGACCGCCGAACCGTCGTGCTCACCGCGCGTGTCCGAGCCCGGCAAGATCGACTACGTCTTCCTGAGCGCCTACTGGTTCACCACCGTGCGCGGCGACGCCGCGGCCTGCACGGCGGGGATGTCGGACCACCACCTGCTCCGGGGCGCCGCCGCCTGGGAACACTGACCGCACGTCCCCGGGTCCGACCGCACGATCATCGGTACACCCTTACCCAAATACTACGAGATTCATATGATATGTTCCTCGTATTAGCTGTCGAGGAGCCAGGGAAGGGTTTGCCATGATCGTGCTTACCGGGGCGACCGGACTCGTCGGACGCCTGCTGGCCGCCGAACTCGCCGAAGGCCACGAGGTCCGCGCCGTCACGCGTTCGCCGCGGCACGCGGGGCTGCCCGCCGGCGTCGAGGTCGTCGAGGGCGACCCGCAACGGCCGGGAACCCTCATGAAGGCGTTGCGCGGCGCGGACGCGTTGTTCCTCCACCCGCGCGCCGTCGGTGATGCCGCCCATGACGTCGTCGCGCTGGCCCGGGAGCTCGGCGTCCGCCGGGTCGTGGCGCTCGCCGCGGCCAATGTGGACGATCGGCTCGACGCGCAGCCGTCGCGCTTCCGAGGCGACCGCAACAAAGAAGCCGACGACGCGGTCGCGACGAGCGGGCTCGACTGGGTCAGCTTGCGGCCCAGCTCTTTCGCCGGCAACGCGCTGACCGCGTGGGGCGGGCAGATCCGCGCGAGCGACGACGTCCGCTACGTGTACGCCGGCTTCGAGGAGTCGCCGTTGGACGAACGCGACCTGGCCGAGGCGCTGGACAAGGCGCTCACCGGCGACGACCTGCTCGGCCGGCGCATCGACCTCACCGGTCCGGAGTCGCTGTCCCACGAGGAGATGGTCCGGCGGATCGGGGTCGCGCTCGGGAGGCCGCTGCGGTTCTACGAAGTCCCGGCCGAACCCGCGGCACGCGGAATGGTGGCCAGCGGGCTGCCGGAGCCGTTCGTCACCGCGATGATGGCTCGCTACGCCGCGCACCGCACACGCCCGCAGTTCCCGCCGACGCCGGAACTCGAGAAGATCCTGGGCCGCCCGCCGCGCACCTTCGCCGAATGGACCGCCGACCACACCGCCGAGTTCGAGGCGGCCGGGTGACCCCGCGAGAAAGCTTTTGCCACCAACGAGTCGCATCAACCGGGAGGTCGCTGTGCGCAGGTCCGAGGACCGGGAAAAGGTCCGTTTCGTCAGCGGTGACGCCGAGTGCGTCGCCTGGCACTATCCGGGAACCAACGGCGCCTGCGTGATCATGACGCCGGGCGGCGGGGTGACCAAGGAACCGGGCACCGACCCGTTCGCCACGCGATTCCACGAGGCGGGGTTCACCGTCCTCGCCCTCGACTACCGGCACTTCGGGGAGAGCGGAGGCCGGCCGCGCCAGGTCATCCGCGTCAAGGAGCAACTGGCCGACTGGCAGGCGGCGATCGACTTCGCCCCCACCTTGCCGAACGTCGACCCGGCGAAGCTGGCGATCTGGGGCTTCTCCCTCTCCGGCGGCCACGCCCTCCGCCTCGCGGCGCGCAACCCCCGGCTGGCCGCGGCGATCGCCCAGACCCCGCTGGCCGACGGCCGGGTGGCCGCGCTCAGGACGATGCGGCACCGGAAGCCACTCCCGATGCTGCGTCTTCTCGGCCGAGGTCTCCGCGACGCCGTGGGCGGCCTGTTCGGCAGGCAGCCCCTGCTCGTGCCGCTCGCCGGGGAGCCGGCCACGGTGGCGTTCGTGACCACGCCGGACGGCCTCGACGGCGACCGGGCGCTCAACCCGGGCAACCGGTATCCGGAATGGCAGCAGGCGATCGCCGCCCGGACCCCGCTCTGGTTCGGCTTCTACCGGCCGGGCCGTGCCGCTCCTCGCGTGCGATGCCCGCTGCTGGTCCTGGTCTGCGACGAGGACCAGACGGCGTTCGCCGAGCCAGGCGTCCGCGCGGCCGGGCGCGCACCCCGCGGAGAGCTCGTCCGCATGCCCGGCGGCCACTACGCCCCCTTCCTGGAGGGCCACGAGCAGGCGGTCGAGGCCGAACTGTCCTTCTTGCACCGGCACCTGCTCGATCGCGTCACCACCGGCACCGTGCGTTACGGCGAATGACGGATTGCCCCCGCAGTTGGTTACCGCTTGACTTGGGGCGGAACGCAACCGCGTGCGGCCAAGCGGCACGCGTCACGTCTTGGGGGGAACGTCCATGGCACGTCCACAAGTACTGTCGCGCGCCGGCATCCTGGCGGCCGGCAGCCTCGTCACGCTCTTGGCGGGCGCTGTCGTCCTACCAGCGCCGGCCACGGCCACCACGCAGGTCACCGATCTCGGCGTTCTCCCGGGCGGCAGTTCCAGCTTCGCCTTCGCGATCAACTCGAGCGGAACCGTCGTAGGCGAGTCCGCGGTGGGAATCAGCGACCACGCCGCGCGCTGGAACCCGGACGGCACCAGCACCGACCTCGGCATCCTGCCCACCGGAGTGGACAGCACGGCGATGGCCATCAACGACGCCGGTGTCGTCGCCGGCCACGGCAGCATGCGGGACGCGGCGCACACCTTCCACACGCACGCCGTGCGCTGGAACCTCGACGGCACCCTCGACGACCTGGGCACGCTGCCCGGCGACATCGCCAGCGAGGCACGCGGGATCAACTCCGCCGGCGTCATCGTCGGCTTCTCCCAGCAGCCGGACGGCGTCCGGCACGCGGTGCGGTGGAACCTCGACGGCACCATCGACAACCTCGGTACCCTGCCCGGCCAGCACAGCAGCGAGGCACGCACGATCAACGACACGGGCACGATCGTCGGCGACTCGTACGGTTGCTGCCCCGGCACCAGGGCCGTGGAGTGGGCCCCGGACGGCACGATCGTCGCGCTGGGCATCGGGTCCGGCTCGTCGACCAGCATCGCCACCGGGATCAACAACGACGGCACGGTCTCCGGCTACGAGACAACGGACACCTCTCGCGTCGCGCGCTGGGACGGCGCCGGTGGCATCACCCTGCTGAACCCGCTGCCCGGGGACGCCACCAGCTGGGCGTCGGGCATCGCGGCCTCCGGGGTGATGGCCGGCAAGTCGTTCACGTCGGGCAACACCGGGCACGCAGCGCGCTGGGACGCCGACGGCACGGTCTCGCAACTCGCCCCGCTCGCGGACGGCAAGGACGCCACCGCCAACGCTGTCAACGACAACGGCCAGGTGGCGGGGTACGCCATCACCGCGGACGGCCACTTCCACGCGGTCAGGTGGTCCACGGGGGCGCGTTAGAGAATCGCTGCTGCGCGTCCGGCCAGTCGCTGGGTTGAATGAGCCTCATGACCACGGGCGAAACACGATTGGAACGCCGGATCCGGCGGGACTTCCTCGAACCCGGCTCCGCGCCGGAGATCATCCGTCTCCTCGATGACCTGCCCCGCCGAACCGGCAGCAAGATCCACGGTGGCGAGCGCGTGCAGGCGGCGATCGTTCTGCTGGCCCGCGGGGACATCCGGCGATTCCGTGATGCCGTCACCTTGAGCACGCAGGACTGGCGTGACGTGCTCGTCGCCGCAGATCTGGCGCACGATGACTGGCCGGCCAGGCTGGACCAGGAACTCGGTCCCGTCACGTCGAGCGAAGACGGCAAGTAGCTTCATGCCCTACCTCCGCGTGTGTTCGAAGCCTGCTCGCCCGGCGGATCTTCCGGTGAAGTGGGGGCGCCGGAATCGCGCCCCCACGAGCACCGCTCGGTCAGGCCAAGGTCGCGTACTGGATCAGGTAGCGCCAATCCGCCGAGTCCGCCGGGTTGTCATCGCCGTACTGGACGTCGAAGCTGGTGGCCTCGGCCTGGATGCCCAGATCACGGATGTGGTTGTCACCCGCGTCGCCACTGGCGGTGTTGTCCAGGAAGAACCCCCGGATGACCTTCTCCCCGCCCAGGGCGGCGGCGTTCGCGGTGCCGGTGGCGTGGACGGTGTTGAGGACGGACACCAGGAACCCGAGCCGGGACCGGGGCACCCAGGCGTAGCTGACGTCGTAGGTGAACGGATCGTCGCCGTTGGTGTCCTTGTACTGCACCGTCAGCCGGCTGCCGCTCTCCGATACCCCGATCATGTCGAGGTGGTGGTCGCCGTTGTCGAAACCGAACCGGAAACCGCTGAGCACGAACACGAAGTCCCCGGCCGGGCGCGTGGAGAGCGGCATGGTGCACTGGCCCTTGCAGGTCCCGTGGAACGACGCCGGCACGATCCCGGCCGGGTCGACGACCTCGTGGGCGACCAGGTAGCTGTAGTCGTCGTCGCCGTTCTCGTCGGCGAACGTGACCTCGACCGCGGACTGCTGCGGCAGCGGCATCGCCGCGACCTGGCGGATGTGGTGGTCTCCGCCGGTGAAGTGGTACTGGAAGCGGCCGAGCAACGGGGTGCCGAACACGCCGACGCCCGGGAACACCGTGCCGTGGGCCGCGCCGATCACCTCGTCGAGCTGGGCGGCGCCGGCCGCGGCCACCCCGCTGGCGAGCAAGCCGGCTACCGCGGTCACCACCGTCAAGATGCGTGCTTTCTTCATCCGTCCTCCCCGACGTGCTGGGACTTCCCCGCGTGGCCCGCGGACGACCACACTGTCCCCCAGCGCGTCGACAAACCGTCGACAATCCGTCGTCAATCACGGCTCCGGTCGAACAACCACCGATCGCGGCGTGAAGAACCGTTGCCGAACGAATTTGGTCCCATAAGACAGCGCCGCGACCGATGCGAACAACGTGACCAGGAATAGCGCGATCAATCCGAACACGCCGATCGAATCGGCCAGCTCGTCGGCCTGGGACAACAAAAGCGCGGCCGGACCGGCACCGATCAACGGGGCGACGAGCCAGCAGTACAGGTAGGTGCGCGCGATCTCCGCCCCCACCAGCCGGGAGCGGCCGGCGATGCGGTACCGGGTGGTGGTCTTGGTCCCGAAGGTCTGCGAGCCCTCTTCCATCAGGTAGTAGCGGGCGATGGGAACGATCGGCAGCACGATGCTGATCCACGCCGTCTTGAATTGCGATCCCGACGCATCGGGCACGGTCGGGCCGAGCAGGACCCGCCCGATCCCGTTCACCGACTGAAAACTGCGAGCCCGCTGTTGCTCGGCAGCACTGAGCGACCACACGATATCCGGCACGGGCGGACAATACCCCGGCACCATCGGAACCGACAAGAAACGCACTCATCGTGACGGAGACAAAGAACCGCAGATTCCGTCAATGAAGTCAAGACGGCATTTTTTCCGTCCCGGCCGCCTCCCTCCACCGGAAACCGTCGCGGTGCAGCGCGACCGCGACGAGGACCAGGACCGCCACCTCGGCCAAGACGCTCAGCAACGCCTGAGGCGCCGGCTGGAAGCCCCGCTCGGAAAAGCCGAACAACCCGGTCGTCCGCGACAGCACGAAGCCGGCCAAGGCCCCTGCCGCCAAGCCTGCCGCGGCGAGCCGCAGGAGGACCGGGCTGCCCGCCAGCAGCAGCAACGCCACCGCCATCGACGCCGACGCCTGGGCCAGGAACGCCGGCCCGATCACCGGGATCACCCGGTACCCGCCGACGTACAGCTGCGCGTGGAGGAAACCGGTGGCCGCCAGGCACCCCGCCGTCGCGATCCGCAGGAGGAGGTTCATGCCAGCTTCACGTCCTTCACCGCCAGGCCCGGCTGCCCGGGCCGGTAGGTCACTTCGCGGATGCCCAGCGCATCGGCGAGCTTGCCGGCCGGCAGCGTCACCGGCGTCGGCGCCGGCCGCGTGCCCGGCTGCGGCAACGGGTACGCCGTCGTCGTCGCGCTGTGGAAGGTGATGTTCCCTTCGGTCTTCGTGAACAGCTGGTGCACGTGCCCGTTGAGGCACGTCACCGACGAGAACCGCCGCAGGTACGACAGCGCCTGGGTGGCGTCGTCGGTGCCCCAGCCCCACGCCGGGTACATCGCGAACAGCGGGATGTGGCTGAACACCACGATCGGCGTGTCCGAGCCGAGCTTCGCGACGTCCTTGCGGACGAACTCCAGCTGGTCCGGGCCGAGGTGACCGAGCTTCTCCAGGCTCAGCGTGTTCACCAGCGCGATGAAGTGGACCCCCTTGACGTCGAAGCTGTACCAGCCGTCGCCCGCGGTGCCGGCCCCGAAGGCCTGGCGGTACTTCTGCCCGGCGTCGTCGACCGAGTCGTGTTCGCCGGGCACCGTGGACACGTGCCCGGTGTTCAGCGTGCCCATCATCTGCTTGACCTGGTCGAACTGGGCCGGCGTGGACAGGTGGGTCAGATCGCCGGTGTGCATCACGAAGTCCGGCCGGTACCCCAGCCCGTTGATCTGGGTGAGCGCCCCGGAAAACGACGACTCGACGGCGGTGTTGGCCGGGCCCTTGAACCCGAGGTGGCTGTCGCTGATCTGGACGAACCGCAGCGCGTTCGGGTCGTCGACGGCCGCCGCCTCGCCCGGTGCGGCGATCCGGCTGATCACCTCGCCGCCGGCCACCGTGAGGACCACGGCGGCGCCGAACCACGCCGTGTGGCGCAGCAGCTGGCGCCGGGTCATGCCTTCGGGGCCGTGGTCGTCCTCGGTCACGGCGTCACCGTCACGGTCGCGGTCATGAACGGGTGGATGGTGCACAGGTACTCGAACGTGCCCGGCGTCGCGAACGTGTACGAATAGGACTGTCCGGTTTGGAGCGTCGGGGACCGCAGCGGGCCACCGGAGCCGGTGCTGGTGACTGTGTGCGCGTCTTGGTCGGAGTTGGTCCAGGTGACGGTGGTGCCCTTCGTCACCGTCGTCGCCGCGGGCGCGAACGCGAAGTCCTTGATGGCCACCGTGTTCGAGGTGGCGTTCCCGGCCGCGGACGGCGACGGTGGCGCGGCCATGCTCGTCATGCCGGACATCGACGACGGCGGCGGCGGCGACGCGCCGGGCGGCGGTGGCGCGGCACAGGCCGTGAGCGCCAGCGCCGCCGCACCCACCAGAAGAAAGTGTTTCACCCCAACGGAAATCCTCATACCAGGAATATGCGCGCGGGTTACGCTCCGGCGGACGGCACCAGCACCTCGACCACTCCCCCGGCTTCGCGCACCACCAGGTGCGGCAGCGGGGGCGGCGTCACCGGCAGCTGGTGCGTCAGGACGACCCCGTCGACGGCGAAGGACGTCCGGTGGCACGGGCAGTTCAGCCGACGCGCCGGCGCGTCGAGGTTCAGCCGGCAGCCCAGGTGCGTGCAGGTCGCCGAGACCGCCCGCACCTGGCCGCCGGACCGGTGCACGAACCCGGCCACCGCCCCGAAGTCGAACGGCCGCACCCCGCCCTCGGGCAGGTCTTGCGCCGCGACGACGGCCCGCCACTCGCCGTTCTCCGGCCGCAGCGTCGTCTCCTCCGGTGGTGGCGTCGCGGCCGGTTCCGCACCCGGGTTCACCAGGTACTCGACGCCGGCACCCGCCGCGGCCGCCACCGCGGCGGCCGAGGACACCTGGATGAACCGGCGACGGTTGCCGCCCGGCGCGGCCGCCGGCTCGCCGAGCTCCTGGGCGAGCCGGCGGTGCAGCCCGGCGACGAACTCCTCGCTCGCCGCGGCGCCGCCGGGCCGGGCGGCGCGCAGCAGCACCGCGGTGCGCAGCTCGGCCTCGTCGTCCGGGCCGGCCGCGAACGGGCGCGGCCGTCGCCGCCGCAGGAGGTCCTTCACGAACCGGCGGACGCCTCGAGTGCTCACGTCTCCATCCCTTCCGCCAGCTGGGCCGCCTGGCGCAACGCCCGGTGCTGCAGCACCTTCGCGTTGCCGACGGTGGTGCCCAGCTGCTCCGCCGCTTCCTTGAGCGAGCAAGCCTGCAAGAAGCGCAGCCGCAGGATCCGCCCGTACCGCTCCGGCAGGAGCGCGAGAATCGCTTCGGCACGGGCGAGCGTGGCCGGGTCGACGGTGCCTGCTTCGAAAGCGGCGACGTCGTGCTCCTCGTCCAGGGTGGTGATCTCCCGGCCGAGCGTGCGCCGCCAGTGCCCGGCCAGCACGGTCCGCGCGGTGGCCAGCAGGTAGGCCCGGACCTCGCCCACGCTCGCCGAGACGCGCAGCGGCCGCAACGCGGTCAGGAAGACCTCCGTGGTGAGGTCTTCGGCGTCCGGCCGGTTGCCCACCTTCGAGAACATCAGCCGGTACACGCGGTCGACGTTGTCGCGGTAGACCGCCTCCCAGTCCGGGTAGACGTCCGCCCCGACCGCGTGCAGCCGCGGGCGCGGCGCCACGCCCGCTTCGTCCTGCTCGGCGCGCCTGCGCCGGAACCGCTGTGCCACCGGCACCGCCCGCCTTCTCCCCACCGACTCTTCCCGCCACTTGAGGAATACGGTCCCGGGTTACAGCCGTAACCCCGGACCGTATCGGCAGGCGAACCCTCCGACGACCTGGGGAGCGAAATGACCACACCGATGTCGCGCCGGACGATGCTCGTGACCGGCGGGGCGGCCGCCGCCGTGCTCGCCACCACCGGCCTGCCGGCACCCGCCGCCGCGACGCCCGCACGGCCGGGCGGCGCGGACGTCGTCCTCGCCTGGAACCGCGAGCTGCTGGCCATCGTGCGCACGGCCGGCCTGCAGCCGGCGACCGTGCACCCGACCCGCAGTTTCGCGCTGCTGCACGCGGCGATCCACGACGCCGTCGTCGCGACGACGGGCACCGGGCGGCCGTACCTGTTCACCGTCGACGTCCCGGAGCGGGCAGCGCCGGAAGCGGCGGCGGCGCAGGCCGCTCACGACGTCCTGGCCGCGCTCTACCCCACCCGGGCCGGCGAGCTCACCGGCCTGCTGGCCGGGCAGCTGGCGGAAGTGCCGCAGGCGGCCGCGCGGGACGCCGGCGTCCGGGCCGGGCGGCTGGTCGCCCGGCTGCTGCTGGGCCTGCGGGCGGACGACGGGTCGACGGCGGTCCCGCCGGTCCTGCCGCCGGGCACCGCACCCGGGCAGTACCGGCCGACGCCACCCGCGTTCGCCCCCGCCGCGTTCACCCACTGGGCGGCCGTGACGCCGTTCGTGCTCGACCGGGCCGGCCGGTTCCGGCCCGGGCCGTACCCCCCGCTCGGCGGCGCGCGGTACGCGGCCGCCCTGCGGGAGGTGGCCGCGACCGGCCGCGACACCAGCACGACCCGCACCGCCGACGAGACCGTGGAGGCGCGGTTCTGGGCCGCGCCGATCTGGAACCACTGGAACGAGATCACGCAGTCGGTGGTCGGCGGCTCGCGCAGCGGCCTGCTCGTCGCCGCCCGGGTGTTCGCGCGCCTCAACCTGAGCTTCGCCGACGCCGTGATCGCCTTCTACGACGCGAAGTACCACTACCGGATCTGGCGGCCGGTCACCGCGATCCGGCTGGCCGCAGACGACGGCAACCCGGCCACCGGCGGCGTCCCGGACTGGTCGAGCCTCGCCACCACCCCGGCCGACCCGGCGTACCCCGGCGCGCACAGCGTCATCTCGCAAGCGGGTGCGCGGGTCCTGCGCCAGGAGTACGGGCCGCGCTGGGCCCTGGCGGTCACGTCCGAAGCGCTGCCGGGCGTGACCCGGCGGTTCACGACGTTCCAGGCCGCCGCCGACGAAGCGGGACTGAGCCGCATCGCCGCCGGCGTCCACACCCGGCTCGACCACGAAGCCGGGCGGCAGCTCGGCCACGACGTGGCCGAGTTCGTCCTCCGGTCGTGACCGCTCCGGCCGGCGCATCCCTCTGGGCGTCGTGGGGTTTCCTGTGTGGACGCTGCTGTCGATCGAGCGCGGTGCGTGCGCCGGTCGGCGAACGGGCGTAACGCCCCGTGTTCCGATTCCCCGTCAGCGGAGTCACCCGTAGGCGACTACCGTGACCGGGATGAGGAGGTGACCGCCGTGGGCCTCCGACGCGATGTCGTGGTGATCGGTGCCTCCGCGGGTGGCGGCGAGGCGCTGCGCCAGACCCACGCCGCGCCCGAGGCGCGCTCGTGAACACCGAAGGCGACCTACGGCTGGTACCGCGGTACCGGCCGGAGTCGACCGTGGCGACCTTGACCGGCCTCTTGACCCTGGCCGGCTACGCGCGGCTGCGCGATGGCGTGCTCAAAGTGGCCGCCGAAGCGCCGGAGAGCGTCATCGCCGACATCCAGGGCCTCGAGGTCGACGACGACACCCTGGTGACGGTGTTTTCGGTGATCGCGATGCGGATCGGCGAGTGGCCGGGGATCCCGTTCGCGGTGGTGACCGATCGCGCGGACCACCTCGCCCGGTTGGCGACGCAGGCGGTGGACCGGTTCGTGGCGGTCCACGCCGACGTCGCCGCGGCCGAGCAGGCGCGCGACCGGCCGTTCCGGCGGCGGGCGGTGCAGGTGCTGGCCGCGTCGCCGCGTTCGTCCGCCCTGGCCCGGGCGTTCGTCGAACGGGTCTGCACGCAATGGGGCGTGCCGGGCCACACCGAGGACGCCCTCATGATCGCCACCGAGCTCGTCGAGAACGCGATCGTGCACACGACATCGCGCCCGCGGCTCCGGCTGGAGCTGCGGAGCGGTGTCTTCACCGTCGCGGTCGCCGACGACGATCCGCGGGCGGCCGTGATGCTCGAGCTGCCCGGCCGGGAGGACCGCGGCCTCGGGCTGCGGCTGGTCGCCGAGGCTTCCCGGGTCTGGGGGTGCAGCCGGTCCTGGACCGGGGGCAAGGTCGTCTGGGCCGTGCTGGCCCGGCGCGGCCGATCCCACCACGGGTTCGGCGGGTAGCGTGCGGAGCGTGACGGAGCCCCAGCCGGAAGACGACAGCGAGTTCGAGTCGGTTCTCGCGTACCTCAAGGAGTCGCGCGGCTTCGACTTCACCGGCTACAAGCGCAGCAGCCTGCGACGGCGGGTCCAGCGCCGGATGACCCAGGCCGGGGCCGGCAGTTACGCCGAATACATCGACCAGCTCCAGGTCAACGCCGACGAGTTCGTCGCGTTGTTCAACACCATTCTCATCAACGTCACCGGGTTCTTCCGCGACCCGGAGGCCTGGGAATACCTGCGCGGCCACGCGATCCCGGCGCTGCTGGCCGAGCGCAGCCCGGCGGAGCCGATCCGCGTGTGGAGCGCGGGCTGCGCCGCCGGTCAGGAGGCCTACAGCCTCGCCATCGCCTTCGCCGACGCGATCGGCGTCGAGGCGTTCCGGCAGCGCGTCAAGATCTACGCCACCGACGTCGACGAGGAAGCCCTCACCCAGGCCCGGCACGCGGCCTACACCCCGGCGGAGGTCGAAGGGCTGCCCGAGGACAAGCTGGAGCGGTACTTCGAACTCCAGGGCAGCCGGTACAGCTTCCGCAAGGATCTGCGCCGGTCGGTGATCTTCGGCCGCAACGACCTCGTCCAGGACGCCCCGATCTCGCGGATCGACCTGCTCGTGTGCCGCAACACGCTGATGTACTTCAACGCCGAGACGCAGACCAAGATCCTCGAGCGGTTCCACTTCGCGCTGGCGCCGCACGGGTTGATGTTCCTGGGCAAGGCCGAGATGCTGCTCAGCCACTCCCGCATCTTCGAGCCGCTCGACCTCAAGCGGCGCGTCTTCCGCAAGGTGGCCGGCAGCGCGGCCGGCTACAACCACTTCGCCTCCCCCGGTCCTCCCGGACGGACGCCGATCGACGTGTCGGGTCTGGACGAGTTGCGGGAACACGCCTTCTCTGCGAGCCCGGTGGCCCAGCTGGTGGTGACCGCCGACGAGGTGGTCGCCCTGATCAACCGGCAGGCGGAACTCTCGTTCGGGCTCAACGACCGCGACATCGGGCGCAAGCTGTGGAACCTCGACGTGTCCTACCGGCCGGTCGGCCTGCGCCCCTACGTGGAGCAAGCCCGGCTGGAACGGCGGTCGCTGCGGGTGAAGGACGTCGAGTGGCGGCGCGGGAGCGAGACGGTCTGGTACGAGGTGCACGTGAACCCGCTGGTGGGCCGGGACAAGAGCCTGCTCGGCGTCTCGGTGGTGTTCCACGACGTCAGCTGGGCGCACCTGCTGCTGCTGGAACTGGAACACACGAACCGCCGGCTCGAGTCCGCCTACGAGGAACTCCAGTCCACCAACGAAGAACTCGAGACCACGAACGAGGAGCTCCAGTCCACTGTGGAGGAACTGGAGACGACCAACGAAGAGCTCCAGTCCACCAACGAAGAGCTCGAAACCATGAACGAAGAGCTGCAGTCGACCAACGACGAGCTGCAGACCATCAACGACGCCCTCCGCGATCGCAGCGTCGAACTGGACGAGCTGAACGACTTCCTGGAGTCCGTGCTGACCTCGATCCAAGCCGGGATCGTCGTGATCGACACCGAAATGCGGATCAGGACCTGGAACCGCGGCGCCGAGGACCTCTGGGGAGTGCGCCGCGAGGAGGCCGAGGGCACGCACCTGCTCAACCTCGACATCGGGCTGCCCCTGACCGAGCTTCGGCCGGCCGTACGCGACGCACTGGCCGACGCCGGCTTCCAGGCCGAGCTGACGCTGAAGGCGATCAACCGCCGGGGCCGGCCCGCGGTCGTCCGGCTGATGTGCAGCGCATTGCGGTCCGCCGGCGGCGAGAGCCAGGGCGCCCTGCTGCTCATGGAAGAGACCCCGGCCGCCGCCCAGCCGGTATCGCGGTGACTCGCCGGGGAGTAGCTTGAGAGCGTGGACGCCCGACCTCGATCCGGCGCTGACAGCGGGGGAACGTGACCGGACGCCGTGACCGGAGTGTCACGTTGGAGCCCTCGGCCCGGCTGGCCAGCACCCTGGTCACCGTCACCGGGGACCTCGACCTCTCCGGCTACGGATTCCTGCGCGACGGCCTGCTGAAGGTCGCCGCCGACGGCCCACCCGGGTTGATCGCCGACGTGGACGGGCTGCGCATCGGCGAACTGTCCCCCGCCGCCGTGTTCCCCCTGGTCGCCCGCCGGATCGGCAACTGGCCCGGCATCCCGTTCTCCCTGATCACCCGGCAGCCGGCCCACCTGGACACCTTCCACCGCTCCGGCATCGACCGGTTCGTCGCCGTGCACACCGACGTGGAGGCCGCCGAACGACAGCAGACGATCCCGATCCGCCGGTGGGCCCTGCGGGCGTTTCCCCGCACGGACAGCGCGACGCAGCTCGCCCGCGCGTTCCTCCGGGAGATCATGGCGGACTGGGACATCCCGACGCTGGTCTACGACGGCACCCTGATCGTCGGAGAGCTCGTCGGCAACGCGCTTCGGCACACGACGTCCGCACCCGAGGTCCGCCTCGACCTCCGCCGCGACCTGCTCACGATCTCGGTCGCCGACGACAGTCCCCGGCCCGCGACGCTCATCGAGCGCACCGACCTGCGCGACCCCGGACTCGGGCTGCGCATCATCGCCCAGACCGCCCAGGCTTGGGGCAGCAGCCGCCGCTGGTCCGGCGGCAAGGTCGTCTGGGCGACCCTCACCTCCGGCAGCCACAGCTGAAAGCGGTGCGTTCGACAGCGCGGGCATCGGGCGGTGGACTTCCTGGCCGCCGCCGGCTTACCGGTCAGGGCGATCCGAGCACCCGCCGCGTGGAGGCCAACCGTGCCGCCCTCGCCGCGGCCAGGGCGTCGAACCGGGGCCGGTCGCGCTGGATCTCCTGCTCCTGGACGGCCGCCTCGGCGTCGTGCCATTCCTCCACCAGGTGGGCCGTCACCTTGCAGTGGACGTCCGCCACGGCCGTCTGCTTCTCCCCCGCGGGGATCACCTCCGCGTCGAGGTTCCAGCGCGGGTCCGAGATCGCCGCCGACGGGGTCTCGTAGCCGTAGCCCCGCTCCCCCATGCAGGTTCGCCACACCGCGACCGCCTTCGCGACGCGCGGGTCCCGCTCCGAAGCCCGCAGCGAGCGGAAGTCAGCGTCGGTCAGGAAATCGTCGTCGACGTTCGTGAGGCGGGCGTCGGCTTCGGCCGTGCAGCCCCGGTCGCCGAACAGCGCCGTGCGCTGGGCTTCGGTGAGGGCCGCCGACCAGCGGCGCCGCTCGGCCTGGCTCTTGCGCTCCTCGGACGTCCGCGGGAAGTGGTAGCCGAATTCCGTGGCCGTCGGTTCATCGATCACGCCGTACCGGCGCAGGTTCGGGGACCGGTCGAGGGGCCCGGGTGTGCGGTCGTCCGGCGGCACGTCGAGCTCGACGCCGTGGTCGTGCAGGCAGGCTCGCACCAGCTTGGCACGGGCGCGCCCGACCTCCGTCTCCTCGGCGAACGCCGGGCGGTAGCGGTCGAAGGGCAGCGCGAGCCGTTCCGCGGGGAACGTGGTGGCCGGGACCGGCTCGGCTCCGCACGCGGTGAGCGTCAAGAGTGCCAAGGCGGCGGCGAAGACCTTCGCGGGCATGCGACCTCCGGGAGGGCCGCCGGTGAGGCCCGAGGGGGTGGGCCCCACCGGCGGAGCGGGTCGGGCCTAGACGCACACGTCCACGGCGCTGAGGCGGTTGTCCCCGATGGCGTTGTTCTCCAGGAACCCGTCGTCGGTGCCGCTGATCGACTTGGTGTGGGCCCCGGTGCCGCCGACGTCCTGCCACAGCATGACGTCGCAGCCGCGGCGGTTCTTCACCGAGCTGGTCTCGTTGTCGATGCTGTCGTTGGTCTGGCCGCCGCTGCCGTCGTACCAGTAGTTGTTGCGCAGGTCGAAGTCGTCCGAGCGCAGGTCGAGCCAGTGGTTGGTGTTCCCCCGGTTGAAGTCGTTGTTCTCGAAGAGGCAGAAGTTGCCGCTGGCGCAGCTGCCGACGGCGAACGCGGGTGTCGCCGCGAACGTCAGCGCGGTCCCCGCCGCCGCGGTCACCAGGGCCATCGAGATGATCTTTCGCACGTGCTCTCCTCACGAAATCCGGCTGGGCGTCCGACCGTAGGCGGCGAGGGCTGCGTGACTGTTGCCGATCGGTGCAATCGCCTGGTCAGCGCCCCGCGGGCAGCCGGGCTTCCGCCAGCCGCCTGCCGGCCGTTTCCGCCAGCCGGGGGCGGTGCTGCGCCACGGAGAGTTCGAGGGCCCGCTCCCACGCCCGGCGCGCTTCGCGGTGCCGGCCGAGTTCCTCGTGCACCTGCCCCAGGTCCAGCTGGATGCCGGTCTCGTCGTAGACGTCACCGATGGCGCGCACGACGCCGAGGGCGTCCTCGTACCGGCTGAGGGCTTCCTCGTGCCGGTCCCGGAGCTGCGCGATGTACCCCAGGCTGTGCAGGGTCAGGGCTTCGGCCCGACGGTGGCCGAGCCGGCGGCACAGGAGCAGCGCCCGTTCGCAGTGCGCACCGGCGCTCCCCAGGTCGCCCAGCCGGGCGTGCAGCCAGCCGACCGTGTTGAGCGCGTCGGCTTCGCGCATCGCGTTCGCGGCCGCGCGGTAGAGCTCGAGCGAGCGGTGGGCGTACCGCAGCGCCCGTTCCGGCGCGCCGCGCGCCTCCCACACCCAGCCCAGCGTGCGGTGGACGTCCGCGTGGACTTCACCGCGCGGCGCCAGCGCCAGGGCTTCGTGCAAGTGCCTGGTCGCGTCCTCGTAGCGGCCCACCCGCGCGTAGGCCGTCCCGGTCTGGAGGTGGGCCACGGCCAGCGGCTCCGGCTCACCGAGCGTCCGCGCCGCCGCGACGCCGGCCTGCCAAGCCGCCAGGTCTTCGAACGGCAGCCCGCGGACGAAGTGGTACGCGCTGAGGAACCAGGCCAGCTTCCACACGACGCGGTGCCGGCCGCCCGCGACGGCGGCGTCGAGCAGCTCCAGCAGGCCGGCGTGCTCGGCGTCGAACCAGGCCGTGGCCGCCGCCCGGTGCTCGAACGCGGGTGCCGCGCTCCCGGCCGGGGCCGGCAGCTCGGGGACGGGGTGTTCCGGGCGCAGCAGGCGGGCCGCCGCGCGCGCGGCGCGCAGCTGGCTGTCCGTCAGCCGCAGCAGTGCCGCGTCCCGGGCCTCGTCGCCGGCCAGCTCGGCGGCGTACAGCCGGAGCAGGTCGTGCATCCGGTACCGGCCGGGGACGTGCTCCTGCAGCAGGTGCGCGTCCACCAGGGCCCGCAGGACGGGACGGATCCGGGTGCCGTCGAGTCCGGTGAGCGCGGCCGCGGCGAGGAGGCCGATGTCCGGGCCGGGCGCCGCCCCCAGCAGCCGGAACACCTCGTCCGCCACCGGGTCCAAGGCGGTGCAGGACCACGAGAACACCGAGCGCAGGTTCGCCTTCAGGTCACCCGCGTCGAGCGCGTCGAGCCGGGTCGGCGGTCCCGGAGCTCGTCGGCTAGCGCGCCGAGCGGGAACCCGGGCCGGGCGGCGACCCGGGCCGCGACGATGCCGACCGCCAGCGGCAGGCCGGCGCACCAGCGCACCAGGTCGGCGACCGCGCCGGGGTCGCCGCCGCCCGCGGTGGGACCGAGGTACCGGGCCAGCAGCTCGCGCGCGGCCGCGTCGGGCAGCACGTCCAGGTCGACCAGCACCGCGCCGCGCACGCCGAGACCCGTCAGCCGGTGGCGGCCGGTGACGAGCACGGTGCAGGTCCCGCTCCCCGGCAGCAGGGGTTCCACCTGGGCCACGTCGCGCGCGTTGTCCAGCACGACGAGCAGCCGCCGGTCCGCCGTCCGGCTGCGGTAGAGCGCGACCAGCTCGTCTTCGTCCGTGGGCAGTCCGGCGGAGTCGGCGCCCAGCGCGCCGAGCAGCCGGCGCACCGCCGCTTCCGGGGTCGTCGGCCGGCCCGCCGGGTCGAAGCCGCGCAGGTCCACGTAAAGCTGACCGTCCGGAAAGGACTCGAGGTGGTCGTGCGCCCACCGCAGCGCCAGCGCCGTCTTGCCGACCCCGGCCGGACCGCTGACCGCGCACACCCGCACGGTGCCGGAGCGGACGGCGGCGGCCCGGGTGAGCGCGGCGGTTTCGCGGTCCCGGCCGACGAGCCACCGCGGGGCGGCCGGGAGCTGGCGGGGCACGGTGTCCGCCGTCGGCTCGAGCCCGGGGTCCGCGGCGAGGATCTTCCGGTGTAACTCCCGCAGCGCGTGGCCGGGATCGGCGCCGAACTGCTCGGCGAGCCGCCGCCGGGTCCGCTCGTAGTGGTCCAGCGCATCCGCCTGGCGTCCCGCGCGGTAGAGGGCCAGCACCAGCTGGCCGGCGACCCGCTCGTCGAGCGGGTCGGCCGCCGCCCGCGCGGCGGTCTCCGCGAGCACCAGGTGGTGCCGGCCGAGGCGCAGGGCGAGATCGACGCGGTCGAGCCCGGCCGCGGCCCGCTCGGCGGCCAGCGTCTGCCGCAGCTCTTCGCTCCACGGGCTGTCGACGTCCGCGAGCGCGTCGCCGCGCCACAGCTGCAGCGCCTCGTCGAAGCGCGCCAGTGCCGGGGCCGCCCGGGCCTCGGAGACGAGGGTGCGGAACCGGTGCAGGTCGATCGCTTCCACCGCCACGCGCAGGACGTACCCGCCCGGGCCGTACGCGATGTCGACGTCTTCGGCACCGGCCAGCCGGCGCCGGAGCCGCGACACGTAGCTGGCCAGGCTGCGGCGCGCCCGGTCCGGCGGCCGGTCCGCCCACACCCGGTCGGCGAGCCGGCCGACCGGCACCGGCTGGTTGACGTCGACGAGCAGCGCGGCGAGCACGCACCGCTGCCGCGCGTGCCCGAGGTCGACGGGCCGCCCGTCGACCTCCGCTTCGATGGTTCCGAGCAGACGGAATCGCACTGGCACGGGACAGGTCCTCAGGTGGCCGGGACGCGGGGGCAGCCGGGCGCAACAGCCACAATGGACGCCGGCGGAAGGCCGTGCGCGACACCGGCACGGATCGACCAGGGTGGACGGCGCTCGGGCATGCACGGACGGTACGCCGCCGGCCTTCGGTCCGGCTTCCACGCGGGTACGGCCGGCCGCGTCAGCTCCTCGTCGGCGGCGGCACGAGACCCGATCGGTGCGGCTTCCCGAAGGACGTTGTCTCTTCGTAGACCGCCTCAAGTTGCGTTGATTCAACAACTTCGGACAGCCGTTGCGCCGATGGGCCCGCTCGGCGAGCGCGGCCGACATCCGCGACAGCGCGGGCCCGGCATGATCGTGTTCCTGTCGCTGGTGCGGGACGTGAGTGAGTCCCGGTGCCGGATCACCGGGACTCACTCGCCCGCTGGGGTCAGCGGTCCATCAGAGCGAAGACGCCCCAGCCGAGGTATTCGCGTTGGTACCGGGCGTGGCGTACCGGAGCGGCGGTGAGTTCCGCACGCAGCTGCCCGGCCAGCTCGTCGCCGGGATGGGCGTCCAGCCAGCGGCGGGTGTTGAGCCATTGAGCCGCGACGTAGCGGTCCCAGCTGTCCTGGTCGGCCAGGACCATCTCCACGACGTCACAACCCAGCTGCCCGAACTGTTCCAGCAGTTCCGGGAGGGCGCGGAAATCGTCCTCACTGGTGGCGTGACAGCCTTCGACAGTGGCCTGGTCCGGCGGTTCCCTGCGCCAGTACGGTTCGCCGATCAGCAGCACGCCGCCGGGACGCAGGCTGCGTCGCAGCAGGTCCACGGTCCCGGCGACGCCACCCCCGATCCAGGTCGCACCGACGCACGACCCGATGTCGACCGGGTGGTCGGCAACGTGGTTCGACGCGTCACCATGAATGAACGTGACCCGTTCGGCGACCTCCAGTTCGATCGCCCGCGCCCGGGCCTTGGCCAGGAACACCGTGCTGATGTCGACGCCGGTTCCGGTGATGCCGTGATCGCGGGCCCAGGTGCACAGCAGCTCGCCCGAGCCACAGGCCAGGTCGAGCACCCGACTGCCGGGCGGCGGGTTCAGCGCCTCGCCCAGGACAGCCAGTTTCCGGCTGGTGAGCGGGTTGTGGATGCGATGGCTGCTCTCGCGGATGGTGAAGCTACGGGGTAGATCCACTTCGGGGAATCCTTACGTCCAAAGGGCGGTTCACAGTGGTCAGCGCTGAGTCGGCCGTGGACGGCCGGGCTACCCGGACACTCATGAAATGCACCTCTTCGGACGGAAGGCCACGCGGTTCGACGGAACACTAGGGGTGCCGCACGTGCCGGTCCACCGGTTATCGCGTCGACCCCGGACGCGCTCTCCTGCCGACGAGCGGCTGACGGTCCGGGTGCCAGGCAGATCAGCGCCTCGGCAGCGAGTCACCTCGGCAGACGCGGGCCGCCGACCGCGGGTCCTCCTCGGTCGCGTCCGAAGAGGACCCACGGCACCTCAGTGGGGCAGGACGAGGTGGTCGGCGATGGCGTACAGCTCCGCCTGCGCGCCGCGGCCCGCCACGGCGATCGGCGCGTCGTGGACGGCCTTGAGGATCCAGAGCGTGTGGTAACCGTTCTCGTCCACGTAGCGCGTCGCGTGTCCCTGGACCGGTTGCCCCTCGGTGCCGCCCACCTGACCTGGCTCGCCGATGTGCACCTGGATCGGCGGCTGGGTGCTGCACGTGCCCAGCGAGTAGCCCGTGCGCGGACCGCTCGGGCCGTTCTTCTCGACGTCGAACGTGCACATCCGCAGGCCGTCGGGCAGCTTGCCGAGGCCGAACGCGGGGGTGACCGTGGTCTTGCCCGGGAAGGCGACGTTCTCCGCGACGCGGCGGCCCGCGTCGATCAGTTGCTGCGCCGAAGCCGTGCTGCCCGGCTGTGCGGCCACGTTGATGTACAGCGAGCCGCCCTCGGGGTGCGTCAGGTACAGCTCGTAGCCGCCCGGGCCGCCGGAGTGCGAGCTCTCCACGCCGGCCCGCCCGCCGATGGTGACGGGCTTGCCCGGACCGGACTTGAAGGCGGCCTGGTCGACCGGCACCATCCGCGTTTCCTGCACGTCCACGAGCAGGACCTGAGGGCCGGAGGTGACGGTCAGCATGTACTCGCCGCCGTACACCGGCTTGTCGGGCTGCGCCGCGCTGCCTCCGACGTTGATCCGGCGCGCGACGTAGTCGGCCTTGCCCGGCGGCAGCCAGCCGAGCGAGTAGGGCATGGTCAGCTCCGCGATGGCCGCCTCGGCCGGTGCCTGGAGCGCGGCCGGGCCGCTGGTCTGGCCGGTGCCCGTGGCGACCTGGCTGTCGTGCGCGGGCCGGTTCAGCGCGACGACGGCGACCGCGGCAAGGGCGAGCAGGACCACCCCGGCGGCGGCCGCGAGCGGCGGGCTCACCACGGCGCGCCGGCGGTCGAGGCGCTGACGCGTGGCCGCCAGCACCTGGTCGCTGTCGGGGGCGTCGGGCTCGTGGGCGGTGAAGGTGTCCTTGATCAGGTTCTCGATGTCCATCAGCTCTCCTTGGCCTGGGCCATCCGATCGATGCTCAGGCCGTGTCGCAGGGTCGTCAGGGCTTTGCGGGCGTGGGCCCGCACGGTGGCCTGGGCGCAGCCGAGCAGGCCGGCGATGTCGGCGTCGGCGAGCTGCTCGTAGTACCGGAGCACCACGACCGCGCGCTGACGCCGGGGCAACCGCGCCAGGCGCTGCCACATGTCCTCGCGCGCCGCGTGGTCCGACGCGAAGTCATCCGGCCGCGCCTCGTCCGGCGGGTCGCCCACGGCGATCAGCCGCGCCGACCGGCTGCGCCGCCAGGACAGGTAGTCGTTGGTCACCATCCGCAGGACGTAACGGTCGGGGTGCTCGGCGTCGCTGATCCGCGACCACCGTCGGTACGCCTTGACCAGCACGTCCTGCACCAGGTCAGCGGCCTGCTCCCGCTCCCCGGTCAGCATCGTCGCGTAGCGCAGCAACCGCGGCAGGTGCGTCCGGACGAAGTCCTCGTAGTCAGCCATCACTATGAAGACTGCTGCCGCGCGCGATCCGTGTACCTCCGCGCCGAACTTCCTTGCGAACCCGCGCCTCTTCCCTGACTACGCGTCGTCCCAGATCTTCATCGCCCGCGGCTCCGGCGCGAAGTGGTCCCGGACGTCCTTCGTGGCCAATATCGGCAGCAAGCTCAGCAGCACGAGTCCCTGCACGCCCTGGATGACGCGGTACCAGACCGGGAACTGGGAGATGACGATCAGATAGGCGAGCGCACCCGCGCCGAAGATCGCGACGGCCAGGAGCCGGTAGTAAGTGCGTCGCAGGCCGAGTTTCAGCCGCGCGACAAAACGGGCGTAAACCACCGAAACGACCAGGATCGACAGCGGCCGGATCCAGAGCGTGCCCTCCAGCACGCCACGCGTGGCCGCCTCCCGGCCCGGGAGGACCTTCCCGGCCTCGACCATGTGCTGGACCTGGTAATCGAGCACGGAACTCTTGAACACGAAGGTCAGCACCGTGAGCAGGACACTGATCCCCACGTTGATGTACAGCAGGACGACGATCGGTCTGAGCGTGCGCTCGACGGTGGTCATGGAAGTCCCCCTCTTGCGGTTTCCGAGAGGATATCGGGAATCACCCGGGAGCTGGTCCGGGTAGTGCAACCGATCTTCCCCTTCAGGCGTGTACGCCGTGCATGCCTGCAACAGGGAGGGCCAGCATGACCTTACGAAGATCATCGACGTTGCTCGCCGTCGCGTTCGCCGTCGCGCTCACCGGCACGGATGGTGCGATGGCGGCAGCGGGAACCGCCGGGCAACAACGTTCCGCGGTGACGCTGTCCGCGACGTCCTGGGGTTACGTCGACTCGGCGGCACCGACCACCGCCTCCTTCAAGCCGTCCGGCAACCTGCCGATCGGCACCTGGGACACCACACCGCACCTCCAACGCTCCTACGTGGATTTCGACCTGAGCTCGTTGCGGGGTAAGCCGTTCACGACGGTGTTGCTGTCGGCCGGCGAGACGCACTACGTCAGCTGCGACGGCCGCGCCACCGAGGTGTGGCGGACTTCCGCCTACACCAAGCAGTCGACCTGGCAGAACCGCCCGGCGGAGCGGACCCGGGTGGCGTCCAGGGGCGCCGACGGCACCTGCCTCGACAACGACGCCACCTTCGACGTCACCACCGCGGTGCGGGACGCGGTCGACCACCAGGTCCGGCACCTCACGCTGGGCTTCCGCGTCGCCGAAGCCCACGAGGCGGACCCGGCGTTCTACCGGCTGATCCAGGCGCCGCCAACGCTGCGGGTGGTCGACAACGCGCCGCCCGCGACGCCGGCCGATCTCCGCGCCAACGACGCACCCTGCGCCAAGGACGGCACCGGCGCGATGGCGAGCCGCCAGCTGAAGCTGAGCGCGCAGGTGTCCGACCCGGACGGCGACTTCACGTCCGGGCAGTTCACGTGGTGGCCGGTCGCGGACCCGTCGCAACGGCACACCGGTACCGGGCCGGGCAGCTCCGCCGCGGCGTACCCGGACACCTCGGCCCTCGCCGACGGCACCTACGCGTGGGAGGTGTACGCCCAGGACAGCTGGGGTGCGAAGTCGGCCACGGCAGGCCCGTGCCGGTTCACCGTCGACCGCACGGATCCGAAGGCACCGGCCGTCGTCTCCGCGACGTACCCGGCGAACGCCGAGGGCGGCGGGGTCGGTTTGGCGGGCCAGTTCACCTTCTCCCCCAACGGTTCCACCGACGTCGCGAAGTACGACTACAACTTCGGCGCGGACACTCGGGAGATCGCCGCCGGCCCCGACGGCAAGGCCACCGTCAGCTTCACGCCGGCGGCCAACGGCCGGCAGTCGGTGGTCGTGCGGGCGTGGGACCGGGCGGGCAACCTTTCGCTCAGCACCTACTACTCGTTCATCGTCAAGGAGACGCGGCCGACGGTCACGTCCGACCGCTACCCGCCGCGGGGCGGCCCGGACGGCGGCATCGGCGTGCCGGGCGTGTTCCGGTTCGCGCCGGGGATGCCGAACGTCGTGGCGTACGGCTACCGGCTCGACGACGGCGCGTCCGCCACGGTCAGGGCCGGCCAGGACGGCGTCGCCGAGGTGACGATCACGCCGGCCACCGGGGGTGATCACGTGCTGTTCGTGCGCAGCACCGACGCCTCGGGCGTGGCGTCGCCGGAACGGGAGTACCGGTTCTTCGTTGACGCGTCACCGGTGGTGAGCGGGCCCGAAAACGTCGACTTGGGCACCTCGGCCACGTACACCGCGACCCCGAGAATGCCGGACGTCGTCGAGTACGACTACTGGTTCGCGAGTGCCGAGAGTACTAAGTGGACAGTCAGGGCGAACGCCGGCGGAACCACCACGCTGCCGGTCGAGTTCACCTCGGCCGACCAGAACCTGCTGCGGGTCCAGGCCCGCGACGCGTCCGGCGGGCTGTCCCCGGTGACGGAGAAACGGTTGTCGCTCAACACCTGGCGACCGGAGATCGGCTACGAGGGCGACATCGGGACGGAGGGCCGAGCCGCCACGTTCACGTTCACCACCCCGATGCCGAACGCCGTGGAGTTCGAGTACTGGCTGACGGCGGACCCGGCGACCAGGTGGACCGTGCCGGTCAGCGGTAACAGCGCGAAGGTGAGCTACACCCCGCCGAAGATCGGCGACTACGAGATGCTGGTGCGCGCCAAGAACCCGGCGGGCGTGTGGTCGGCAACGGACAACCTCACATGGACGGTGACGAACGATCCGGCGGTGACCTCGAAGGAGTTCCAGGCGAACGCGCGGGTGTTCCCCGGCACCTTCACCTTCGATGCCCGCCAGCCGGGCGCGGTGGCGTTCGAGTACTCGTTCGACTGGGGTCCGTTCCAGCAGATCGCCGCTCAGGACGGGCGCGCCGTGCTGCCGTGGACGCCCCCGCTGCCACCGGAAGGCTCGGCTTCCCACAACCTGCGGGTGCGTACGGTGACGGCCGGCAACGTCTCCTCGCAGGAAAAGACGTACTACTTCAGCGTCTTGAGCGCGCCGTACGTGTCGTCGAAGGAATACCCGGAAGGCGTGTGGTCGGGCGGTGCCGGTGTGCCGGGGACGTTCACCTTCACGCCGGGTATGCCGGGCATCGTCTCGTACACCTACTCCGTCCGGGACGACGGGGGTGCCGTGACAGCGGAATCCACCGTGCCGGCGGACAGTTCGGGTGCGGGGACGATGACGTGGACCCCACCGGACCGGGGCACCTACTCGGTCATCGTGCGCGGCAACACGGCCGACGGCACCAGGTCGGGTGGCATCGGCTACTCGGTGTACGTCAACTGACCGCATGACCGGCGGCCCCGCTCCCTTCGAGGAGCGGGGCCGCCGGCCGATCATCCGGGCAGCAAGCCGGTGAAGAATTCGACGATCGGCGGCCGGGTCCCCGCGGCGCTGTGCCCCACCCCGGGGACCACGACCCGCCGGATGGTGGCGCCGTGGCGGGTCAGGCTTTCGGCCAGCCGGTCGAGCTGCTCCGGCCGGCTGCGGCCGTGGTCGCCCATGACGGCCAGGTCGGCCCGCCCGTCGTCGTCACCGCCGATGACGAGCAGCACCGGCACCCGGGCGACCGCGCCGGGATCCACGGTGATCCCGAACCGCTGCCGGGTGTCGCCGATGCCTTCCGGCCAGGCGAGCGAGTCGTCGAGCAAGGTCACGCCGCCGGGCGCGCCGACCGCGACGGCGGCGACGCGGTCCGGGTGGAGGTAGAGGAAGCGGTGGGCGAACTGGCCGCCGCCGGAGTGCCCGCACAGCAACACCTTGCCGACCCGCGCGTTCCAGCGGAACCGGACCTGCTCGAGGATGCCGAGCAGGACCCGGTCGAACCGGATCCCGTGGGCGTCGACGAGCTTGTAGTCGTGCACGTCGTCGGGATCGTCGATGCCGACGGGGAACAGCGGGGTCACGACGATGACGTGGTGCTGTTCGGCGAAGGGGATGAGCCCCTCGCGCAGCTCCCCGACGCTGCGGCCGGTCCCGTGCACGGCCACCAGGACGGGCAGTTCGGCGGCCGGGGTCCAGCTCGTGGGGATGTAAGCGCTGTAACTGCAGCGCGGCTCGTCCGGCGCGGCGAAGAACGGGGTGCGCTTGGTGAGCAGCCGGCGGCCGGGGTGCGTGGCGGGCAGGTCCGCGACCCGGATCACGAGACGCGGCCGATGACGACGCGGGCCAGCGGGACGTGGTGCTGTCCCGCGTGGACGTCGCGGTCCCGCAGCGACCCCTGGCTCACCGGGCGCGGGAAGGAGATCTTCACGACGTTGAGCGAAGGGATCCGGAAGATCCGGACGGTGCTTTCCGGCAAGCGGTACAGCCGGGCGATCATCGGCTCGTCCACCAGGTCCGCGGCGATCCGGTAGCCCTCGGTGTCGCGCATGAAGAGTTCCATCGTCACCCAGAAGGGGCCCGCGTTCTTGGACCGGACCTCGTACGCGAGATCCGCCAGAGTCGTTTCAGGCACGGGTCTTCTCCCCCAGCTCGGTCCGGAACAGGTCGGTGGGGCCGGCGCAGTCGACGACGTGGTTCAGCACGAACTCGTACGCCGCGCCGCGCTCGACCTCCGCGGGCGAGAACGGGAACGCGAGACTGGGCAGGTAGTTCATCCCCGGCGTCGGCAGGTGCAGCATGAGCGGGTTGGCGACCTTGGCGACCGCCGTGGCCGTCGCCTGGTCGGGCGCGCTGACGAGCAGCATCACGCCGACCTCGCGCGGCGGCCCGCTCTCGGGCTCGAGGTCGGCCAGCACCGCGTTGTGGCCGTACAGGCGGAGATCGAAGGCGTATTCGGCGTCCGCCAGGGCCAGCGTCTGGCGCACCCGCTCGGTGATCATCGTCCGCATCAGGTTCGCCCACGCGTCGATGTCGGCGAGGATGAGCGGGTCCCGGACCGCCGAGAACGACACGGTTTCGTAGCCGGTGATGCGGGCGCCTTCGAGCTTGATCGTGTACTGGCCGGCGACGTGGAACCGCGAGCCCTCGACGCGGACGATCCGGTCGTCGACCGCGGTGTACCGCGCGTCCCGGACGTCGAGGGTACCGGCGGGCTCCCGCATCTCGAACGGGTCAGCGGACTCGTAGAGCATGTGCGCGGCCACCGAAATCGGCGTGCACGACACGGCGGGGTCGAGCGGCTCGATCGTGAAGCCGTGCGCGTCGATGGTGGCGAGCACCCCGCCCGCCCGCGGGTTGCTCGTGCACTGGCCGCCGCATTCGACGATCTTCGCGGCGTGCCACGTGGGCCCGGCGGGCATGCCCTTCATGAGCGGGTAGGCGGCCGCCACCGCGGTGTCGGTGGCGCGGCCGGCGAGCACGACCTGGGCGCCGGCGCGCAGTGCTTCGACGATCGGTTCGTGCCCCATCGCGCCGACGATGTGCGTGCAGCTCTCCAGCGTCTCGGCGGTCAGTTCTCCCAACGGGGGCAACGGATGCACGCGACCCGCGTCGAGGTGTTCCTTCAGGTCGGTGGCGTTCTGCTCGCTGTAGATCCGCGCCACCTTCAGGTCCAGGCCTTCCTCGGCCAGTACGCCGGCGGCGATCCCGGCGACCCAGTCGACGCCGCGGTCGGTCCCGCTCGTGCCGCAGGAGCCCACGATCACCGGAATGCCCGCGCCCGCGGCGGCCGTGAACAGGCTGCGCAGGTCGCGAGCCACCGCCTTGGCCGTGGTCTTGGGCATCGAGGACCCGAGGTAGTACGGGCCGGAATCCGTGGAGCCGGCGTCGATGCTGATGACGTCGGCGCCCAGGGCGATGCCGCGCTCGACCGTCGCGTGGTCCCAGCCGGCGCCGAGCATGCCGCTCGGCGCCAGCACGCGCACTGTGTCCATGTCCCTCATTTCTCTTCGTTCAGCCCGAAACCGAAGGGCCCAGGCGCTTTCACAGCGCTCGCCCGGCGGACGACCGGCGCTGCAGGGCGCTGACGCGCGCGACGGCCAGCACGGCGAGGAGCGCGACGATCGCGACGTGGAGCAGCAGCAGGGACCAGCCGGTCAGGTCGACCAGGCCGCCGACGGCGGCCGGGCCGAGGAAGCCGCCGCTCACCCAGCCCACGGTGTAGAGCCCGGTGTAGGTGCCGACCACCCGGTCGGACGGGGCGAGGTTCCACAGGACGACGACGGCGTTGACCAGGAACGCGGAGGCCCCCGCGGACGCCACGCAGAGGCCGGCGACGACCCCGGCGGGCGTCCGGACCACGGTGCCGAGCACCAGGGCGGCCGCGAAGACCGTCATCCCGGCGGTCATCACCCGCAGCCGGCCGAAGCGTTCGGCGAGCCGCGCCACCGGGTAGGCGGCCACGATGAAGGCCACGCCGCTGGGCAGGGTCAGCCCGCCCGCTTCGCCGCGGGACAGGCCCAGCACCTCCATGCCGTAGGGCGTGATGAGCGCCCGCGAGGCGGCCCACGCGCCACCGAACAGCAGGATGGCCGCGATGAGCAGCAGCCGGCTGCGGTCGGCGTCCCGCACGATGTCGAGCACGGTGTCCCGCACCCGCGCGGCCGGTGCGGCCGGGCCGCCCTGGTCCCGTTCCTCGCCGACGGCGGTCCGGTAGGCCGGCGACCGGCTGTCCCGCACGTTCGCGGCCAGCACGATCAAGGACACCACCATGAGGACCGCCGGGATCGCGAACGACAGCTTCGGGTGCGTGTCGATCAGGAAGATGCTGATCAGCGCCGCGACCATCACCGTGAGACTGGCCGCGATCTTGACGACCGCGTTGGCGCGGCTGCGCCGCTCGGGCGGGACGAAGTCCGGGAGCAGGGACTCGGCGATCGGTTTGAACGAGTTCGCGACGAGCGCGTAGCCGAACATCGTCAGGATCAGCAGCGGCAACGAGGCCGCGGCGTGCGGGATGACGACGAACAGCAGCGCCGCCACGGGCATTCCGACGAGGAGGTAGGGCATGCGCCGGCCCCACGAGGTGCGCGTGCGGTCCGACCGGTTGCCCATCCACGGCTGGAGGAAGATGCCGAGCACGTTGTCCATCCCCATCAGGAGACCGATCAGCGCGGCGCTGCCGATGTGCTCGCGCAGCAGCGGCGGAACCTGCGAGTCGTAGAGGTTCCACGTCGACTCCTGCGCGAAGACCGCCAGGGCCACGAAGAACGTGATCCGGCCCGTCCGCACGCGCTGTGTGCTCGACGTCGTCGTCATGTCGACAAGCTACTTTTGCTATAGCAAGAACGTCAAGTATTTCTTGTCGACTTTGCCATGGCAGATAGAGTGACGCCATGGCAGGTGAGACGCTGAAGGGCCTGACGGCCGACACGCTGGCCGACCGCGCGTACCGCGCCATCCGTGACGCGGTCACCACCGGCGAGCTGCGGCCGGGACAGAAGGTCACCGAGCGCGGGCTGGCCGAGCGGCTGTCGGTGAGCCCGACGCCGGTGCGGGAGGCCATCCGGCGCCTCGAACAGGACGGTCTCCTCGAACGGACCGGACCGCGGACCGTCCAGGTCGCCGCGTTCGGGGACGCCGCGATCCAGGACCTCGCCGAGGTAGAGGTGGCCCTGCGCGGGATGGTGGCCCGCTTCGCCGCGCGGCACGCGAGCGCGGCCCAGCTGGACCACCTCGACGCCGTCCTCGACGAAGCCGACGACCTGCTGATCGTCATCAAGCAACGGCACCAGGCGGGGCAGGACGTGGCCCGCCACCTGGACCGGCTGCTGGACGCCATGCAGCGCTTCAACGAGGTCGTCGAGTCGTGCGCCCACAACCCGGTGCTGGTACGCCTGCTCGGCCAGACGCGGGTGTTCTCCTGGCCGGAGCGCCGGGCGCGCCTGATCGAACGCATCGCCGGGAACGACCAGTTCGGCCTGGACCGCTACGGCAGCCACCGCGCGCTCGTCCGGGCGTTGCGGGCCGGCGACTCCGCGGTGGCCGAGTCGCTCGTCATCGAAGACGCCCGTGGCGGGCTGGGAGACCTGCTCGCCGCGCCGGACGCCGTCGCCCCGGCTTGAAGGATCGTCACGGCCGACGTCGGCCCTCCGCCACGACGGCGGTAGCGACCAGGTCCTCCGAAGGAGCAGACCACGCATGAAGTTCACCGACGGTCACTGGCTGATCCGCAAGGGCGTCGATCCGCTCTACGCGGTCGAAGTCGACGACATCCGCGTCGACGAACAGGCCGGGACCATGACGGTCTACGCCCCGACGGCCCACGTCGAGCGCCGGGGAAACACGATCGGCCGGCCGATGGTCACGCTGACGTACTCCGCGCCGGCCCCGGGAGTGGTCAAGGTCCGCGCCGAGCACCACACCGGGGCACTCCGCCGGGGGCCGCGGTTCACGGTGACCGGCGCCGACGGGTTCCGCCCGCTGATCACCGTCGACGACGAAGCCGGTGTCCTCGACGCCCAGGGCCTCGTGGTGCGGGTCGGCCGCGGAAAGAGCTGGCAGGTCGACTTCGAACAGGACGGCCGGGTCGCGACCTCGTCGTTGCGGAAGTCCGTCGGGGTGATGTCGTCCGAAGGCGGCCACGGGGTACCCGCCGGCGCCTGGGTGCACGAGCAGCTGAGCATCCGGCCCGGCGAGCGGATCTACGGGCTGGGCGAGCGCTTCGGGGCGTTCGTCAAGAACGGCCAGGTGGTCGACACGTGGAACGAAGACGGGGGAACCGCGAGCGAGCAGGCGTACAAGAACGTTCCCTTCTACCTGTCGAACCGGGGCTACGGCGTGTTCGTGGCCCACCCGGAGAACGTGTCGTTCGAGGTGGGTTCGGCGGTGAACTCGCGGGTGCAGTTCTCGGTCGCCGGGCAGGCACTGGAGTACTACGTGATCGCCGGGCCGTCACCCAAGGAGGTCCTGACCCGCTACACCGCGCTGACCGGCCGGCCCGCCCGGGTTCCCGCGTGGTCGTTCGGCCTGTGGCTGTCGACGTCGTTCACCACCAGCTACGACGAAAGCACCGTCACCGGGTTCATCGACGGGATGGCCCGGCGCGACCTGCCCGTGAGCGTGTTCCACTTCGACTCCTTCTGGATGCGCGAATACCAGTGGTGCGACTTCGAATGGGACTCCCGCACGTTCCCCGACCCGGAGGGCATGCTCGCCCGGCTCCACGAGCGGGGCCTCAAGGTGTGCGTGTGGATCAACCCGTACCTCGGCCAGCGTTCCGCGCTGTTCGAGGAGGGTGCCGCGAAGGGCTACCTGGTGCACACCCCGGACGGCGGAGTCTGGCAGTGGGACCAGTGGCAAGCCGGCATGGGACTGGTCGACTTCACCAACCCCGACGCCACCGCCTGGTACCTGAGCCGGCTCGAGCGGCTCCTCGACCAGGGTGTGGACTGCTTCAAAACCGACTTCGGCGAGCGGATCCCCACCGAAGTCGTCTGGCACGACGGTTCCGATCCCCGGAAGATGCACAACTACTACGCCCAGCTCTACAACGAAGCCGTGTTCCGGCTCCTGGAGCGGCGCCGCGGGGCCGGTGAAGCCGTGGTGTTCGCCCGTTCGGCGACCGCCGGTGGCCAGCGGCTGCCCGTGCACTGGGGCGGTGACAGCGAATCGACGTACGCCTCCATGGCCGAGTCGCTGCGCGGCGGGCTGTCCCTGGCGATGAGCGGGTTCGGGTACTGGTCGCACGACATCGGCGGCTTCGAGGGCACGCCCGATCCCGGCGTGTTCAAGCGCTGGCTCGCGTTCGGCCTTCTTTCCAGCCACTCGCGGCTGCACGGTTCGACGTCGGTCCGGGTGCCCTGGGCCTTCGACGACGAGGCGGTGGCCGTCGCCCGCCGGTTCACGCACCTCAAGCTGTCGCTCATGCCGTACCTGGGGCGTCTCTCCGAGGAAGCACACACCACCGGCGTGCCGATGATGCGGCCGCTGGTGCTCGAGCTGCCGGAAGACCGCGGTGGCCACGAAGCCGACACCCAGTACATGCTCGGCGACGCACTCCTCGTCGCCCCGGTGTTCGACGGCGAAGGAGCTGTCGAGTACTACGTCCCGGAAGGCACGTGGACCTCCCTGCTCGACGGACGCAGGGTCCACGGCCCACGCTGGGTCCGGGAGGTGCACCCGTTCGGCTCGCTGCCGCTCCTCGTCCGCCCGGGGACCGTCCTCCCGGTCGGCTCCCGCAGCGACCGGCCCGAGTACGCCTGGGCGGAGGGGGTGGTTTTGCGTTGCTTCGAGCTGCCCGACGGGTACGACGGCGAGGTGACGGTGCCCGGTGGATCGGGAACTGCCGCGACGTTCCGGATTCGGCGTGACGGCGACGATGTCCTGGCCAGCACCGAGAACGCTCCGGGTCCGTGGAGTCTCGAAGCGGGCGGACGCGAAGCGCACGCGAACGGGGCGAGCACGGTCACGCTCACCGGCCGGGGTTCGGGTTGAAGGCGGGGTGGAAGCTTTCCGGTGGGGCGAGGTAGCTCGCCGGCAGCCCGCCGGTGTCGATGACGATCTGGTCGACGGCGTTCGCCGGGTCGACCATCCACAGCTTGAGGACGTGCTCGCCCGGCCGGTCCACGGTGATGCTCGTGGTCAGCTTCTCGATGCCCTCGACCACGTTGCGCGACCACGCGGCGGTGGCGGACGTGACCCCCGTGCCCTTGAGCAGGATCGGGGCGCCGGCATCGAGGCCGATGGCGAGCCGGCGGGTGCCGCGTTCGTCCAGAGAGGGCAGCCGGTACACCGTGACCGGGAAAGTGCCGGCCGTGGCGAAGCGCACGTTGTACTGCAGCTCGGGTGCCACAGTACGGCTGTCGCCGTCGAGGCGCGGCGCGTCGAACGGCACCCCGATCACCGCCGCGCCGGACCGGCCGAGGCCGGGAACGGTCTGCCAGGTCGCCCCGGACCGGGGCACCAGCCGGTCGTAGTGCTCGGCCTCGATCGACACGTAACCGAGTGCCTCGACGAAACCGGTCGCCCGGCCCCGCTCGCCGTCGTTGACGACCTGCAGCGGCACGGTCACCGTGGTCTCCGCGCCGGTGATGCGCACCTCGGGGCTGCTGACGCCCGGCGGGGCGGCGGCCCAGTCGATGCTGACCCAGATCCGCGCCTCGTCGGGGGTGATCCCGCTCGTGGTGCTGATCTGCACCCAGGAGTGGCTGGGGGCCGCCTGCCAAGTCAGTGACGCGAAGCCGGTGTTGAAGACGTCGATGAATCGCCGGTTCCGGGGGTACGAAGAGAACGTCAAGGGCCGGGCGACGCCGGTTTCGTTGCCCTCGGCGGCCACGCCGAGACCCACCGCGCCGGTCCGGGTCCGTCTGGTCACGGCGGGCACCCGCGGTGCCTTGGGGACGTTGGCCGGGTACGGGTTGATGATCTCCTTCCACTTGCCCCCGGCGATCGCGGTGTTGTAGCGGCGGGTCAGCGCCTCCTCGTCGGCCTGGGCCCGCTCGGCGAGGTCGGCGAAGACGTTCACCCCGGCCCCGCGGCCCTGCTTGACGGCGAGCGCGTTGCGGTCGGCGCACACGAACTTCAGGTTCATCAGGTACGCGCCGGTCAGCGGATACAGCAGCAGCTCGAAAAAGGCGTCCTGGTAGGCCGCCGGCAGCTGCCGGCCCACCACCTCGGCGCGGTCGATCAGGCTCCGGTACGCCGTCATCCGCCGATCCGCCTCGTCGCCGTGGTGGACGAGGGAGAAGACCCCGCTCTGGATGAACTCGGGGCGCAGCGCCGCGGCCAGCTCGTAGTAGCCCTGCCGGATCTCGGCGATCTCCCGGGCGTACGCGGCGCCGAACTGGCGACCGGCCCATTCGGCCAGCCGGGGTTGGACGTCCTCCGCGCGCCACCGGTCGATGTCCCAGGCGAGCGCCATCGCGAACGACAGCCCGGTCTCCTGCGACTTCAGGTCACCCACGTTGACGATCCAGGTGTGGCGGACCCCGTTGTCGTACGCCCGGCGCAGCTCCTGCCAGATCTTGGCGGGCGCCGTGGTGTCCAGCCACAGGTAGCTCTTCGGTGCTCCCCAGTACGAGAGGTGGTAGTACAGGCCGTTGCCGCCGGAGCGCTGCCGCTCGGCCGCCGTGGGCAGCTGCCGCAGGTTCCCGTGGTTGTCGTCCGGCCAGATCAGCGTCACGTCGTCGGGCACCCGCACCCCGGCGTTGTAGAGGTCGAGCACCTCCTTGTACGGGATGAAGATCTGCGGCACGGCGCCGACCTCTTCCGCCAGGATCCGGCGCTGCTGGGTGAGGATGTCGTTCATCACCGCGACCCGCTCGGCCGTGGTCTTGGCGTTCTTGGTGACCAGGCCCGAATCGTGGATGCCGCGCATGCCGACGGTCCAGACGCTTTCGTACCGGGCGTTGGCTTTCGCGCGGGCCCGCCAGTAGTCCAGGATCGTCTGCGGGTTCACCGTGTAGTCGTACTCCGGGAGGCTCCCGTCCGCGTTGCGGTGCGCGTCCGCCCACGGCTGCCACTCGTGCACGTTGTTGCGCAGCAACGCTTCCGGGTGGCTGGACCCGACGACGACGCCGTACTCGTGGGCCAGGCGGGCGTTGTCGGGGTACTTGTTGAAGTGGTCCGACTCGGGGTGCATGGCCGGCCACAGGTAGTTCGCCTTGAGCCGCAGCATCAGCTCGAAGACCCGGGTGTAGGTCACCGGCCCGATGTGTTTGCCGGGCTCCGCCGTCCGGTACGCCCACTGCGACAGGTTGTCCTCGTCGTTGAGGAAGATGCCGCGGTACCGGATCGCCGGCTCGCGCCGCTTCTCCGTGGCCGGCGGCAGGGTCACCGTGTCCCGGTGCGGCACCGGCACGTCGGCCCACCAGTACCACGGGGAGACGCCGATGCGCTCGGACAGGTCGTACACGCCGTAGACGGTGCCGCGCCGGTCGCTTCCGGCGATGACGAGCGCGCGGTCGACGCCCGCCATGGGCGCCTCGACGACCTGGGTCACCGAGGCCTCCCAGCGCCCGGCGACCTCGGCCACGTCGAGGCGGCCGGACGCGACGAGCTTGTCGATGACCGGGCTGTGGCCGATCGTGCCGATCAGCACCGCCGCACGGGACAGCCCGGCGGTGCGGTTCGTCAGGATGGGCAGCACCCCGCTGACCCGCTCGACGTCCGCTTGCAGGTCACCGGCCACGCGGCGGACCGCCACGTCGTCGCCCGCGTCCACGAACACGTCGGCGGCGACGCCGCCCGTGACCAAGGGAAAGCCGTCGCCCGCGGCGGAGGCCGGCCCGGCGGCGAGCAAGGCCGGGGTCAGCGGCAACGCCCCCACGGCGGCCAGCCCCCGCAGGAACGACCGGCGGGATGGCACGAACGCGTCGTCATCCGGATGCCCCGGCGGCTTGGCGATCACGGGACTGTCCCCTTCCACGTGGCGGCTCGGCGGCGCATGGTTCCTGGAAATGGAACCGCACAACGGAGCACGTCGCAAGGCTCTCGCGCCCGGTTTCCGTGAACGTTCAGCGCGCCGACTTCGAATTAGTCGAAGCGTTGTCGGCCTTCTCTCTGAAAGCGCTATCATGGCACCGCGGCTTCGTCGTCGATCAAGGGAGATCGGATGACCACGCACGAAACGGAGTTCCCCGTGAACCAAGGGCCGGAATTCGGATCGTCTCCGCTGGGACGCCGCAGCGTGCTGCTCGGCGCCGCCGCGGGTGTGGGCGCGCTCGCACTGGGCGCGAGTACCGCGACGCAGGCGACGGCCGCCGCGGCTGCCTTCGTCAAGGGCGCCGACATCAGCTGGGCACCGCAAATGGAAGCCCACGGCTACACCTGGAAGAATTCCAGCGGGCAGAGCCAGGACCTGCTGACCATCCTCAAGGGCTACGGCATCAACGCCATCCGGCTGCGCACCTTCGTCAACCCGCCCAGCGATCCGGCCAACGGTCACTGCGGCATCACCGAGGTCGCCGCCTTCGCCAAGCGGGTCAAGGCCGCGGGCATGTCCATCATGCTGGACTACATGTTCGGCGACACCTGGAACTCCGTCGGCGTGCAGAACCCGCCCGCGGCGTGGAAGAACCTGGGCTACAGCCAGCTGCTGTCGGCCATGAACTCCTACGTCAACCAGACCATGAACGTCATGAAGAGCAACGACGTCCTCCCGACGTGGGTGCAGATCGGCAACGAGATCAACAGCGGCATCTGCCGCCCGGTCGGCAGCGTCTCCAACGGAGCCCAGATGACGGGCCTGCTCAACGCCGCCTACAACCAGGTCAAGCAGGTGTCGCCGAGCACCACCGTGTGCATCCACCTCGCCCAGCCGCAGAAGTGGGACTCGATGCAGACCTTCTTCAGCCGCTACGCCGGCAACGGCGGCAAGTGGGACATGTCGGTCTTTTCCTCCTACGGCAGCGCGAGCCTGGCCTCCGGCATCGTGGCGAACATGAAGAAGATCTCCGACCAGTACGGGAAACCGTTCCTGCAGAGCGAGTTCGGCGGCCCGGTGAGCAAGGTGTCCGCCACGAAAGCTTCCCTGGTGGCCTACCTCAACGCCCTCAAGAGCACCGGTGGGCAGGGGTTGTTCTACTGGGAGCCGGAGGGCTATTCGCCGTTCACCGGCTACGCCAATGTCGCCTGGGACGCCGCCACCCGCAAGCCCACCGCCATCATGGACGGCTTCCGGTAGCCCGACACCGCCAGAACGGAGACCGCTATGCGAAAGCTCATTCTCACGCTCGTGACGGTGATCGCGGCACTGGTGTCGACGGGCGCTGTTCCGGCAGTCGCGTCCGCCGCACCGAGTTGCGCGGCGCGCCCGGCGGGGTCGAACGCCACGGCAGCGACCCCGGTCAAGGTCTGGCTCGCCGGCGACTCGACCATGGCGGATCCGAAGTCGGCGTGTCCGGTCGGCTGGGGCAGCAGGTTCGACCCGCTGTTCAACGACCAGGTGACCGTGGTCAACAAAGCCGTGTCGGGTCGCAGCATCCAGACGTGGCTCTACGAATCGAACGTGACCGGCACCAAGAACTCCGCCGGAGAATGCGTGGTGAGCCCGAACACCTACGCCCAGCGCTGGCTGGACATGCTCGATCCCGCGAACGGGATGCACTCGGGCGACTACTTGTTCATCCAGTTCGGCATCAACGACAGCGATCCGAACTGCCCACGCCACGTCGGCACGGCCCGCTACCAGAGCCTGCTCACCACGATGGCGAACGCGGCGAAGAGCCGAGGTGCCCACCCGGTGCTGCTGACCCCGGTCGCGGCGATCACCTGCAGCGGCAGCACGGCGGTCGGAAACCGGGGATTCCTGTCCCCGACGACGGCCGCGGGCGCCGCCACCGGAGCGCCCGTGATCGACCTGCACAAGCTGAGCTACACCCTCTACAACACGCTCAAGCTGTGCCCCAACAACGGCGACTACAGCAAGGGCGCCGTGGGCGCGTTCTTCTGCAACGACCACACGCACTTCGAAGCCGCGGGCGCGGACCAGATCGCGCGGGTCGTCGCCAAGGCACTGCGCGATCAGCAGATCGGCCTCGCCGGCTACCTCAAGTAGCCGGGTGCGTCGCAGCGGGCGGATCCGCGGGCTTTCAGGAGGTCCGTAGGGGATTCGCCCGCTCTCGCGCGCTGCCTGCACGATTCATGCCCCGTTCAGGCCCCGGATCAGCGTGGCCAGCCCGGCACACCACAGGCGTTCCCCCTCTTCGGCCGGGATGGCGCCGCCGAGTTCGAGGCCGGCGAGGCCGTCGCATTGCGCGCGGAAATAGAGGGCGGCCTCGTCGGTCGTCAGGCCCGCCGTGCCGAGTCGCGCCACCCGGTCTTTGAGGATGGCGAGGGCCTTCATGGAGGCGGTGTGGACGGTGGGCTCGCTACGGATGTGAGGTCGGCGCGGTTCTGGAAGACGATGTGGAACAGCGCGGGGTGCTCGACGGCGAGGCGGCGGATGACCAGGCCGGCTTCGATGAGGTCGTCGCCCGGTGCCGGGGTCTCGGGGAACTGCTCCATTCCCTCGCGCAGCAGGTCGAAGGCATGGGCCGCGAGCGCGGCGAGGAGGCCTTGCTTGGAGCCGAAGAGGCTGTAGACGGCGCGGGTGGTCGTGCCGACGTCCGACGCTGTGCCGCGGACGGGGATGCCGTCCGGGCCGGAGTGCTGGAGAGCATGCTCGGCGGCCTCGAGGAGGGCGGTGGCGGTGCGCTGGTCGTGTCCCGCCCACCCGGTAGGGCGCCGGCGCAGGTGCGCCGACGGCCCGTCCAGGTCGTGATCAAACGAGAGTGCTCCACCGCGTGGCTCCCGAGCACTCCACCACGACGACGCGTTCCACGGCTGCGGGATAGCCGTGCATGCACTTGCCGGTCGCCACGTGCGTGAACTTTTTCGGCGAGCCGGACGTGGTCGTCCAGTTGGTGGACGGAGACGTGCAAGCCGTGGTGAAGACGACCGCGCCATCGGAGCCGAGGCAACGCCCGTTGCCCACGTTCCTGAACTTGCCCGCCGTGTAGTTGTCCCAGTTCTGGGTCGGCGTGCCGTCGCAGAACATCGTTTGCACGACGTCTCCAGGCCAGGCGTCCACACAGAAGCGGTGGTCGCTGGCGTACAGGATTCGCGACACGGCCGAGGCGCCGAACTCGCCCTGCGTCGCGGTGTCAGTGGTGGCAGCTCCGGCGGCCTGCGCCCCGGTAGCGACGCCGGCCAGCAGCGTCGCGGCGAAGGCCGCCGCTGCTCCGGCGCCGGCGAATCTGCGGGCCATTCCCCTGGTTTCCATTGTCGGTTCCCCTCTCGTGAATCGTTTGTTGCGCACTGGCACCAGGGTGGACGGCCGATCGTGTGAACCGCTTGCAAGGTTTCTGCAAAGCGCAGCTCAGAGCGCCCGGCCTGATGGCGGAGCCCGCCGGACGTGGGGATGCCAGACGCTGCGTCCGCAGAGAAGCCCAGGCCGCCGCCCCTGGGCTTCTCTCGTCTGGAAGACCCCCCGCTTGGACTCGAACCCAGAACCCTCCGGTCGGGCAGGGCGCTCGTCGGCCTGACTCGAGACGGCAAAGACTCAGCAAGTGCCCTTGATTCCCACGCGCATTCGCAGATGGTCGCCCGAACAGCCGAATCCCTCTTCTCCTCCGGGCCGAGCATCGCGAACAGTGCCTTGCCTTCAGCCCAGTCGAACGCGGCCGACGGAGTTGGTCCAGGCGACCTTGGCGTTATCGGGCGACGGACGGGTCGGGCTTGTAGAAATCCGAACTGCCGGAGGTGGGTCCGAAGTTCGGTGGGGGTGCACCCGGTGAGCCGATCCTGTTCAGAGTCGTCGTTCAGTCCCTGAACGACAACAACCGAACAGACCGGTCAACAGGGTGATCGGTAAGACCGGGGACGTTGTGGTTGCAGTCGGCCAACCTCGCCGGATACTTGGCGCGGGCCGGGCTGCTGACCGCGGTGTTCTGCCTGACCAACGCACAACGAAACCCTGGCGACGACCGTGGCCATCGCGGTGCTCGCCGACCCGGTCATCGCGATCCCCGCCACCGGCTACGGCCTGCTGAAATTCCTGATCATCCCGCTCTTCGGGCGGCTCGTCACCCGCGCTGCCGCCACCGGGCCCGGCGACGAGCCGAGCCGGGTGGTGGGCAACCGGTGAGCGGGCGGCTCACTGCTCTTTTTCCGCCCGGCGGCGGGACCAAGCGCCGGCGTCGGTGGTGTAGCGGACGAGGAGCCGCGCGAACTGGGTGCGTTCCTCCGGCGACCACCCGGCGGTGATGCCCTCGAAGGCCGCGCGCTGCTCGGCGGCGAACCGGGTTCGCTCGGCCTCGCCGCGTTCGGTGAGCTCGAGCACCGTCCGGCGGCCGTCGGCCTGGGAGGCCGCCCGCCGCAGCAGGCCGTCGGCGATGCAGGCCGCCACCGATCGGCTGGCCACCGGCTGCACGACGCCCATCTCCGCGGCGAGCCCGCCGACCGTCAGCTCCCCCGGGACGTCGGCGACCACGTTCAGCACCAGGTTGCGGGACACGTCACGGCTCGACGCCGGGACACGCCGGCGCAACCGCGACAGCGCCGGGCCGATCTGGTCCAGCAGGGCGTCCTCGTCGGTCATCTTCCGGATCGTAGTACCCCCCGCATTTGCATACCAGAGCCAAACTGCATAGCATCAGGTATGTAACTGTGAGCGAGAAAGCGAGGCCGCCATGGCCACCACTGCCATCACCGGTGCCCGGGTGTTCGACGGGGAGAAGACGCTGGGAGTGCAGACCGTCGTCCTCGACGGCCGGAAGATCCGCCAGGTCGGCGGCGAAGTACCCGACGGCGCCGAAGTCGTCGACGGCCGGGGCGCGACCCTGCTGCCCGGGCTGATCGACGCGCACGTCCACTCGAGCCCCGGCTCCCTCGCACTGGCCCTGCGGTTCGGCGTCACCACCGAACTGGAGATGCAGGGCATGAACACCCGCGAGAACCGCGCGCACATCACCGAAGACGACACCGTCGCCGACGTCCGGTCGGCCGGCTTCGGCATCACCCCACCCGGCGGTCACCCCAGCGAGCTCATGCCCGAAGGGTTCCGGCCGGCCGGCGACCTGCCGCCGGTGATGCCCCTGATGCCGTTCTCCACCACCCCGGACCAGGCGGCCGCGTACATCCCGCAGCTCCTGGCGCGCGGCTCCGACTACATCAAGTTCATGGTCGACGACGGCAGCGTCGAAGGACACCCCGGGCTGCCGATGCTCGACCAGGCCACGCTCACCGCGGGCGTCGCCGAGGCCAAGAAGTACGGCGCCCTCACCGTCGCGCACACCCTGACCCTCGACGCCACCCGCATGGCCGCCGAAGCCGGGATCGACGGTGTCGTGCACGTGTTCATGGACCGCCCGCACACCACGGAAATCGTGGACCTGATCGCCGGGTCGGGGATGTTCGTCGTCCCGTGCGTCAGCCTCGACGCGTCGATGATGGGCATCACCGGCAGCACCCTGGCCGACGACCCCCGGGTCGCCCGCCGCCTCGACGACAAGTGGGAAGAGACGCTGCGGTCGAGCTACAACCGCTACCCCCAGGGCAAGCTCGAGGACGTCCTGGAGACCGTAGCGGCCTTGGCCGCGGCGGGCGTGGACCTGCTGGCCGGCACCGACGCTTCCATGGCCGAAACCTTCTTCGGCGGCCTGGCCCACGGAGCCAGCCTGCACCACGAACTGCAGTACCTCGTGACCGCCGGCCTGACGCCCGCCCAGGCACTGCGCGCCGCGACGGCAACCACAGCCCGCCGCTTCGGCCTCGGCGACCGAGGCCGCATCGCCGAAGGACTCCGCGCCGACCTGCTGCTCGTGGACGGCGACCCCACGACGAACATCGGCGACACGCTCAACACCCGAGCGGTCTGGCGACGCGGCAGCCGGCTGGAGAATTCTTAACAGCTGCCGGCTTTCCGCGCCCGGTGGGCAGGTCGTCGGCGGGGCGGGTGGATCGATCGGTACCGCGCGCCCCGCCGACTGCGGGACACGGCCTCCGGTACCTGACGCCGAAACCACCGGCCTGACCGCCGGGCTCGCTGGTGCACCGGTTCGGCGTCGGCGAAACCCACATCGGCGAAAGCGTCACCGATCCAATGCGCCCGGCTCAGTGGCCGATGCCGGACGCTCTCGCGAAGATCGAAGTGCGTGGTCCAATCGGGGGAAATCTCCTGAATCGCACTGCGTCCCCGACTCGTTCGACAAACTGGAGTTGTTCGAACGAGTGGTGACGACGATCCGGATTGGCTCAGGATGAATGCGCGGAGCGAGAATGGTGACCCGGCTGACGCGGCGGGTCCCACGTCAGCCGATCCTACCGAAATCACTCGCGCCCTGTGCGGGGCGCCGTACCTGGACGGCAGGTTCGCTCGCGAGGTGCTGAGCAGGCTGTTGCGTGATCGGCTTCGACCAGTCGCTCCCACTCCGGGTGTCGACCTTACGATTGTCCTCCGGCACTGCCTCACCGCCCTGCTTTACCACCGCATCTATTGGGCACTGTCCACCGTGCTGCTGGCGGCAACCATATCGGTGCTGTTCATCGCACCGGCCTACGCGCCGCTGGGCGGTGTGGCGGCCGCCGTGCTGGCAGTGCAGCACCGCATCCTGGTAAAGAAGATTGTCTTCGACCGGCTGCGGCGGGGACGATTCCGGACCGACCTCGGTGCACCTCGGCCACCGCGCCGATGGATGGAGGAGCGTGTCGAGTCGATCGAACGCGCCCAACGGGGCAACGTGACATTGTTCTCGGGGCACCGGCCGTTCGTCGGCCACGGCGTGCCGGTCGGCGGGTGGTCTTTCGCCCTGCCGCTGCTGCCTTCCACCGAGCTGACGAACGGCAGCGGCCGGGCGATTCGCCAGTTCACCGGGACCGAATTGGTGGCGCACCTCCGGGACGTGCTCGCAGGGACCGCGGCCGGTGACCCCCGCTCCACACTGTCCGGCCTGTACGTGCAAGAGCGGTTGTTCGTCGAGGGGCACCTGTCCGACGATCACGACGCCCTCCTCCCCGATCGAAAAGCGCCGCCGGTTCTCGAAGTGGGCCGGGAAGAGATCACCACGATGACGAACCAGGTGGACGATTCGGCGCGCTGCTATCTCGTGGCCCATCTGCGGTCGGAGCGAAGCGGACTGGCTACCAGCACATTCCTGCGGTTCCTTGTCGATGACCACATGCTCTACGCAGAGTGCGAGCGCACGGTGCTGCCGCCGCTCCATCCGGCACTGCGCATGGACGAACGTACTACCAGAAAAGTCGGATTCGGCGACTTCACGGACAGCGAGGTGGCATCGGCTTTCGCCGGCTGGATCAAGCCGTTCTTCGCCGCACCCTTCTGGCTGCTCGATAGCTTCACCCTGCTCAAGGACCTTCACGCCAGCCGTCGGCAGAGCCGAGACGCACTGCACGACCTGCAGTTCGACTACGGAACAGACTTCTCGGTGCGGGAATTCGCCGCCACCGGCGACTACGCCAACAGGTTCCAGGCCAACGACGCCGAGCGGCACTTCAAGCTCATCGAACGGCACACTCTGGAAGCACTGATCCTGTTCCTCAAGGGACACGGCGTCAACACGGACGAACTCCACTCCCGGCAGGCCGCGATACTCAATCAGGGCATCATTCAATTCGACGGTACGAATAACATCGGAGCCCTCGCGGTGGGTGACCAGGCGCGGGCGACCCAGCGGAACAATCCTCAAAAGACCAAAGCGACAACGTGATGCCGAGGGGTTTGGGATGAACAAGGGTTTCCAGGTATTCGGTGGCACGGTGAACATCGGGTCGGCAGCGGTGGGCGACGACGCTCACGCCGAGGCAGACGAGGTCCACCTCGGCCGACCCGAGGACGAATCCGCAGTTCCAGGGGCGCAGGCCGGTGCGGGAGCGCATAGCAACGACCTGTCGGGAACCGCCGATGCCGTGGTCCAGGCGCGGAACATCGGAGTGGTCACGATGGCGCCAGGCTCGAGCACGACCGGCGGCTCAGGACCACGACGAAGAACCCAACGCGAGTGAGGCGCATACCGACGGCGTGGCCCGTGAGACGGTCGAGGCGTTGCTCGAGGACGCCGTCGCCGGCCGGGCTTGACCTGTCAGGGGCGGTGGCTGGTGTGGGTGAACTCCACGGTGGAATGCGTCGGCGGCTCCGAGGGCTCCTTCCGCTGCCGGCCGAAGACCAGGACCTTCGCGGGCTCGACGGCGAAGACCGCGACGTCGTGGTCACCCAGGCGGAACCCGTTGTCGGTCGGCTCGTAAGCCCAGCTGCCGTCCCACTTCTGCCGCCACGCCGCGGCGAGCTGTTCGAGCTTCGAGCGGCCCGTGACGCGGCGGACCGCGCCCTCGACCATCACGTCCAGGGAATCGTCCCAGGCGTTGCGGCCCGTGGTCAGCACGACGTTCGGGTTCGCCGTGAGGTTGAGGTACTTCTGTTCGGTTGTGCCGGTGCCGAAGTGGACCGCCCCGTCCAGCCACACCGCGACCAGCGGTGTCACGTGCGGGCGGCCGTCGGCACGGACGGTCGTGAGCCAGCTGATCTGGGCCTCTTCCAGCGCCCGCGTGGTTTCGGCCCAGCCGGTGGCCGCGGAGCCGGGATCGCTGAACCGTTCGTCGAGCCGGGTTTCCATCGTCACTCCGTTCGGTCGGTCGCGGATGCCGCGTAGGCGGCATCGAGGCGCTCGGTGACGGTCGGGCCGTCCGGCACCTCCCCGCGGCGGGTGCCGAGGTGAGTCTCGCGCAGTTCGTCCATGAAGGCTTCCCACAGCGGCGGACCGCCGGCGTTGAGCACGTCCGCGCGAGCCGCGTAGGCGTCGGCCACGGGCAGGTGCCGCACTCCCCAGGCGCTGAGCTGCGCGAGCATCGGGACGAGGTCGATCGCGCGTTCGGTCAGGCTGTAGGTGACCTTCTGCTTGTGCGACGCGTCCCCGGCCCGGGTGAGCAGCCCGTGCTCGACGAGCGTGGCGAGCCGGTCGGCCAGCACGTTCGACGAGATCCGTTCCTCACCGCCGAGCAGCTCCCGGAAGTGCCGCGCCCCGCCGAAAACGACGTCACGCAGGACGAGCAGCGTCCACCGGTCGCCGAAGATCTCCAGCGACAGGTTGATCGGACACCGCGACCGCGCTTCCTTCACCGCTCTCACCTCGAAACTGGTTGCATTACGAGAGCAGTAGTACCCCGGGGCGACCGGTGCCAAACCGCGCCGCGCTGGTGGCGGACGAAGCGGTACATCCCGCTGTCCCCCGCGATGGACGCGGCGATGAGGACGGCGGGCACGAGCAGTCCCCACGGGCTGGCGAACGCCGTCGCGAACGCCGGGATCGCGGCCGCGGCGGCCAGGCTCGCCCATGCCCGCTCCGGTCTCTCGAAGCCGGTGGCGAACCGCCGCCGGCGGGCCCGCGGCTCCGACCGCGCGACCGGCGCGGTATCAGCCTGGCGCGCCGGTGCCCGATGGAGAAGTCGGAGGTGAAATGAATCGCCATCCTTCGGATCCCGAAGAGCAGCCCGGAAAGGATCGGGAGCGCCTTCACCGACGAAATATTCAGGTGGATTGCCCGATCTATCGTCACGCGATCGGCGCCGCCGCGGCCCGGATCGCCGACCTGGTTCTCCGCTCCTGCCGAGCCGCCCGGCAACATCTACTGTTGTCCCGGACTCCCGTCCCCACCTCGATGGAGCACCACATGGAAGACAACCTGCTGTACGAGCGGGACGCCGCACGGAGAGTGGACGACGTCACCGACGCGCTCGATCGCCTGGCCGGCACCTTCGCGGAGGAAGAGGAACTGCTGGTGGTGCTGCAGCGAGTGTGCCGGCAGGTCATGCACGCGGTACCGGACGCGGAAATCGCCAGCATCACGCTGCTCCGCGACGGCTCCCCCTACACAGCGACAGCGACCGGTGACAGCGCGCACCACATCGATCAGGCGCAGTACGACGCCGGCCGGGGGCCGTGCCTGGAAGCCGCCCGGACCGGCGAACTCCAGCGCGTCAGGGTGACCGAGGCGGCACAACAGTGGCCCGAGTTCGCCGCTGCCGCGGACGAATGCTCGGTCGTCGCCTACCTGTCCGCCCCGCTGTTCGTCGACCACCAGTACCACGGTTCGCTCAACCTGTACGACACCGGCGGCAACAGCTTCGGCGCGCTCGACGCAGCCCTGCTGGACCTCTACACCGCCGCCGCCGAATCCGCGCTGCGCAGCACCCGCCGGCACCAAGCCGCCCGCGAGACCATGGGGCAGCTGCGCACCGCGTTGACTTCTCGCGCGGTGATCGATCAGGCGAAGGGCATCCTCATGGCCCTGCACAGCATCCAGTCCCACGACGCGTTCGACCTGCTCGTCAAGGCGTCGCAGGAGCAGAACAGGAAACTGCGCGACGTCGCCGCCAACTTCGTCGCCGAGGTCACCGCTCGCCGCCAAGATTAGAACCGGGCGAGATCGGGTAAGCGATCACGATTGGGCAGGTGAACGCGGCCGGGTGTGCACGGTCGCCGTGATGGAGGAGAACAGTGACGCAGATCCGTCCCGAACCGACCACCACCGACGCGGGCATCCCGGTCGAAAGCGACGAGCACTCCCTCACCGTCGGTCCCGACGGGCCGATCCTCCTGCACGACAACTACCTCATCGAACAGATGGCGCAGTTCAACCGCGAACGCGTTCCCGAGCGGCAGCCGCACGCGAAGGGCAGCGGCGCGTTCGGGCGGTTCGAGACGACCGGTGACGTCAGCGCGTACACCAAGGCAGCCGTGTTCCAGCCGGGCACGAAGACCGACCTGCTGGTCCGGTTCTCGACAGTCGCCGGCGAGCGCGGCAGCCCGGACACCTGGCGCGACCCGCGCGGATTCGCGGTGAAGTTCTACACCAGCGAAGGCAATTACGACATGGTCGGCAACAACACGCCGGTCTTCTTCGTCCGGGATCCGATGAAGTTCCAGCACTTCATCCGCTCGCAGAAGCGCCGGGCCGACAACAACCTGCGCGACCACGACATGCAGTGGGACTTCTGGACGCTGTCGCCGGAGTCGGCGCACCAGGTGACCTGGCTGATGGGCGACCGCGGGATCCCGCGCACCTGGCGGCACATGAACGGCTACAGCTCGCACACCTACATGTGGGTCAACGACGCGGGTGAACGCTTCTGGGTCAAGTACCACTTCAAGACCGACCAGGGCGTCGAGTGCTTCACCCAGGACGAAGCCGACCAGATGGCCTCGGCCGACACCGACTACCACACGCGCGACCTGTACGAGTCGATCGAGCGCGGCGACCACCCGAGCTGGACGCTGAAGGTGCAGGTCATGCCGTTCGACGACGCCAAGACCTACCGCTTCAACCCGTTCGACCTGACGAAGGTGTGGCCGCACGGCGACTACCCGTTGCTCGACGTCGGCCGGATGACGCTCGACCGCAACCCGACCGACCACCACACCGAGATCGAGCAGGCCGCGTTCGAGCCGAGCAACCTGGTGCCGGGGATCGGCGCGAGCCCGGACAAGATGCTGCTCGGCAGGCTGTTCTCCTACCCGGACGCGCACCGCTACCGGATCGGCGCGAACTACAAGCAGCTGCCGGTCAACGCCCCCGTCGCGCCGGTGCACAGCTACAGCAAGGACGGGGCGATGCGCTACACCAAGGTCGCCGACCCGGTGTACGCACCGAACTCGAAGGGCGGCCCGCACGCCGACCCCGCCCGCTACGGGCAGCCGGCGGGCTGGCACACCGACGGCGACATGGTCCGCACGGCGTACACGCTGCGCAAGGACGACGACGATTGGGGCCAGGCCGGGACGATGGTCCGCGAGGTGCTCGACGACGACCAGCGCGGCCGGCTGGTCGACAACGTCGTCGGGCACCTGCTCAACGGCGTCTCCGAGCCGGTGCTGGCGCGCGCGTTCGAATACTGGCGCAACGTCGACAAGGACCTCGGCGACCGCATCGAGTCCGGCGTCCGGGCCAAGCAGGACGAGAAGGACCCGAAGGCCGCCGACCAGGGCAACCCGGCCCGGTCGAGCATGCAGCACAAGGCCTGAGCCCGACCCGGATGCCGGTAACCGCGCGGTAAGGATCTCCGGGCGCAAACGGTGCGACGATGAGGCGATCCGACGAGGAGGTCGCCATGACCAGTACTCATCCAGCACCAGCGCCGATCGGTCATCCTGCCCGGAAACGATTGGTGCCGGCGGGAATCGTCATCGTTTCCGCCCTGTTCGTGGCGGGCGGCGCGAAAGTCGCCTTCGAACTGGGCTCCACCATGATGCTGAGCATCGCCTCGGTGGGCGCTTGGATGATGCTGTGCCTGGGGTTGGCCTACGCGGGAGTCCGGCTGCGAGCCGGCGTCGGCGGCGCTCTCCTGGTCGGCTTCGGCATCGGCGCGTTCCTGGTGCTGCTGTTCGGAGGCATGCGGATGCTCGCGTGAGCACCCTCGGCGAGCTGCCGAAGGCCGGCCTCAGCCTTGCCGGGTGGGCCGGATGGTCAGGTCGCCGATCTCGACGTCGTCCGGCTGCTCGATGGCGAACGCGATCGCCCGCGCGACGGCGTCCGGGCTGATGCCGAGCGTCGCCATCGCCCGCTGGACCTGCTCACGCTGCGCGGGGTCCTCGACGTAGTCGACCAGCTCGGTGCGCACGAACCCCGGCGAGATCGACGTCGTGCGCAGCACACCGTCGGTGGACTCCTGGCGCAGCGCCTCCAGCAGCGTGCGCACGGCGTTCTTGGTCCCCGCGTAGACGGCTTGCGTCGGGACGATCTTGAGCCCCGACGTCGAGACGGTCGTGACGAAGTGACCGCGGCCCTGCGCGCGGAACACCGGGAGCGCGGCGGCGATGCCGTGCAGGACGCCGCGGAGGTTGACGTCGATCATCGCGTCCCAGGCGTCGACGTCCAGGTCGGCCACCGGCGCGATCCGGGCGACGCCGGCGTTGCCGACCAGGACGTCGAGGCGGCCGAAGCGGTCGACGGCGAGCGCCACGAGCCGCTCGAGGTCGGCGCGCCGCGTCACGTCGACGTCCAGCACTTCCGCCCGGCCGCCGTCGCCGCGGATCTTTTGCGCAAGCGCTTGCAGCCGGTCGGTGCGCCGGGCGCCGAGCACGACCGCCGCGCCGCGGCCGGCGAGTTCCCGCGCGGTCGCTTCGCCGATCCCGCTGCTCGCGCCGGTGATCGCGACGACCTTGTCCAGTTCGTTCATCGTGCTGCCTCCACTAAGCTGACAAGTGTCCGGATAACCTCGACTGTACCGGACACTTGTCCACTTATGCGAGGAGAGTGCTGTGGCCGGACGAGAGCGCCGTTCGGACGCCGTCGCGAACCGCGACCGGATCGTCGAGGTCGCGCGGGCGGAACTGAGCGAGTCCAACGGCGCGACCGACGACCTGAAGCTGCACCGGGTCGCCAAGGCCGCGGGCGTCGGGCAGGGCACCCTGTACCGGCACTTCCCGACGCGCGAGCACCTGCTGGCGGAGGTGTACCGGGCCGAGCTGACCCAGCTCGTCGACACCGTGGCGCCCCTGCTGGCGGAGCACTCCCCGCTCGACGCGCTGGCCCGGTGGCTGGACCGGCTGGTCGAGTACGCGCGCGTCAAACGCGGCGTCATGGCGGCGATCGAGGTCCCGGTGTGGCAAGACCTCTACTCCGGCCACCACCACCGGCTCGACGAAGCACTCGAAACGCTGCTGGACCGGGGAAAGGCGGCCGGGGAGATCCGCGGCGGCGTCGATGCCGGCGACGTCATCCTGCTGCTCGGGGCACTGTCGCGGATCCCCGAAGCCGAGTGGGACGAGCGGGCGGCCAGGATCGTAGCCGTGATCGTCGACGGCCTGCGCGCCTGACCCCGCGCCGCCCGGCGCGCCGGCCCATCCACCCTCCACAAAGGACACCAAGACCAGCGTCCACGGTCTTCCTGCTCATCGTCGGGTGGCGTCGCAGCCGTCCACGGCATCCACCGCACGATTTGCCGGCGCGTATTCGCCGGCCGGGACAGGGCTCGGATCAGCCGATGGTCCGGTCGATCGGTGGACCGGTGGTGACTTCGGGCAGCAGCTTGCCGAGGGAGTGACGCCAGGCGGACTGGTAACGGCCGTCCCGGTAGCTGTGCTCGAGGATGTCGTCGAGCGCCTCGGCCAGCTCGTGCCGGTCCTTGCTCACGGCGAGGCCGTAGGAGCTGTCGGCGAACGCGGGGCCCACGATCTTCGCCTTGGCGCCGAGGCCGAGGAGGTAGCCGAGCAGGACCGACCGGTCGGCGCTCACCGCCGTTGTCCGGCCCTGCAGGAGCAGCTGGAGGCAGTCGGCGACCGTGCGGCGGGTGCGCAGCTGGGCGGGGTTGTCCAGGTACGGGCGTAAGTTCTCGACCGCGGAGCTGCCCTCGGCCGCGCAAACCGTCACGGCCGGGTCGCGCAACGAGTCGCGGCCGTCGACGGACGTGGTGGCGCCGGCGACCATGAGGGACAGGCCGGACCTCTCGTACGGGCCGCCGAACGAAAGGTATCGCCTACGGGAATCGGTGATCGCCATGCTCCCGGCCACCAGGTCCACCTGAGACGTCTGCACGGCGGAGAGCCGTTCCGCGGCGGCCAGGTCCAGCCAGTGGACCCGCTCGGGCGGGTATCCGAGGTCGGCGGCGACCAGCCGGCCGATCGCGACGTCGAAGCCGCGCAAAGTGCCGTCGGGACAGCGTTCCGCCAGGCCCGGCCGCGCGAACATCGTGCCGATGTTCAAGGTCGGCCGGCCGGCCAGCGACGCCGTGGCCGCCGCGACGGCCGGGGTGCGGGTGACCGGCTCGGCAGGCGTGGCGAGCGGCTCGCTGCCCTGGCAGGCCACCATCGCGACCAGCGGCGAGGGCGCCGGGAGCGGCACGGTGTCGGCCGCGGTGAGCAGGGTGGTGGCCAGGAGGGCGGCCGTCGTGACCCGGGCTTTCCGGCCGGGCCGGGTGGCCGGTGGCAGGGGCGGCCCGGCGAGGTTGCGGACGAGCGGGATCCGGGTGCCGGCGTTGCGGCTGCGCAGCTGCGGCAGCGGGCGGCCCTTGGCCCGCAAGCCGGCCCGCAGGTGCGTGTACACGGTGTCGATGTCGAGGATGGCCGGCCCGCCGGGGATACCGCGGGTCAGCGTCGTCAGCAGCTCCCCGGTGAACGCGGTGAAGGGTTCACCGCGCGGGGCGAGCGCGGTTCTGGTTTCGGCGCTGGCGGTCAGCACGCAGACGCCGTCGACCGCGGCGTGGTCGGCAGCGTCCGCGGCCAGTGTCCCGCCGAGCGCGACACCGCTGTAGCAGCAGTCGAGCACGATCAGCTTGCGTTTCGCCCGGACCCCGGGGTGGCGCAGCGCGCGGCGGATCCAGTCATACGGCAGCCCGGTCCACGGCCGGGTGCGGTCGGTGCCGGGCAGGGCGAGGAACAGCTCGTCGGACTCCAGGTCGATGAACCCGTGCCCGGCGAAGGAGAAGACGAACAGGTCGGTGGCCGCCGCCGCGGTGTCGCGGATGCGGTCGAGCACGTCCCCGGCCGAAGGCGGGTCGGTCAGGGTGGGGCAATGCGCGGGCGGCAAACCCCACAGCCGGGGATCGGTCAACGCCGCCTGCAACCCCCGCACGCCTGCGGCGACGGCCGGCACGTCACGCAGGTGGCGGTACCTCCCGCAGCCCACCAGCAGGGCGCGCGACGATCCGGGGTCCGCCAAGGCCGGCACGGGTCAGACCGCCTGATCGCCGTCCACATCCACCGGTTCGGCAAGCGCGGCCGTGATCGCCGCGACGGTTTCCGGTGCCGGATCCCGGACGACGATGCTGACGCCGTGGTGCTCGATCCGGACCTCGTCCGTGCCGGCCCGGCGATGGGAGCGCCACGCGAGGATGGACACCACCAGGCTCGACAGAGCGGCCGCGTTGGCGACGAGGGTGTTGATCACCTCGAACGCGCCCAGATCCTCCTCGGCCTCGACGGCGGCCGTGCCCCGGACGAACCCGGCCGTGTCGGGGTCGGCCAGCAGCCACCGGTACAACGAGCCCGCCCCGCCGATGACTTTCAGCTGCAGCTCCATCGCCCTCTTCCCGGTCAGCTCGCCCTGGCACGCAGAAGTCGTGATCGGGTTGGGCGGTGTTACGCCGGCCGGCGGCCGCATCGGCGCGGCGGTCCCCGTTCGTGAGTCGCCGGCGGGCTTCTGTCCGGCCGGATGTGATGATGTTATTGATTGGTTGGGTTCCGGGTGATCGGAGTTGCCGTGGGCGGTGTGGGGTTGGGACCGGGTGACGTGCTGGCGGCCGCCGAGACCGCGCCGCCCGTGGAGTCGGTCGAAGTCGTCGCCCGCGATCTCGCGAAGCGGCTGGGCGCCTTCGACGTGTCGTTCCTGCTGGTCGACCTCGTCGAGGAACACCTGGTGCGCCTCGCTTCGACCGCGCAGGACCCGGACGGGCGCGCCCCGGAGCCGGTCGACCTGCGGGACAGCGTCTACGAGCGGGTGCTGCGCACCCAGCAGCCGTGGCGGGAGGAGAACGACGCCGGGGTGCGGGCGGTGCTGCCGGTGACCAACCGGGGCGACTGCGTCGGTGTCCTGGAGGCGACCGTGCCCTTCTGCGACGACGAAGTGCTCGCCGAGCTGGGGCAGGCCGCGCACGCGCTGGCCTACGTCATCGTCACCGACCGCCGCTTCACCGACCATTACCACACCGGCCGGCGCACCACGCCGATGAGCCTGGCCGCGGAGATCCAGCACCAGCTGCTGCCCTCGGCCGCCTGCTGCGAGGCGGCCCAGTTCACCATCGCCGGAGCCCTGGTGCCCGCCGACGACATCGGCGGCGACACCTACGACTACGCCCTGGACCGCGACACCCTGCACCTGTCGATCACCGACGCCGCCGGTCACGAAGTGGCCTCGGCACTGACGGCGACCCTGCTGGTGGGGGCGCTGCGCGGCGCCCGCCGAGCCGGTCGCGACCTGGCCGAGCAGGCGCAGCACGCCAACCAGGCCCTGCTCGACCACGGCGGCGAGGTGGCACTGGCGACCGGGCTGCTGCTGCGCGTGAAACTGCAGACGGGCCGGGTCGAGCTGGTCAACGCCGGACATCCCCCACCCCTGCTGCTGCGCGACGGTGCGGTGGAGCCGATCGAGCTGGAGAGAGACCTGCTCTTCGGCGTCCGGCCGTACCGGTACCGGGTGCAACGGCTGGACCTGCGCCCCGGTGACCGGCTGGTGCTGCTCACCGACGGCATGCTCGAACGCGACGCCGCCGGCGCCGACCTGCCCGCCCTGATCCGCCAGACCGCCGGGCTGCACACCAGGGAGCTGGTGCGGGCCACGACCAGGGCCGTGACGCACGCCAGCCACGGTCACCTGCAGGACGACGCCACCGTGCTGTGCCTGGACTGGCACGGGACCGGTCGCACCGAACGCCAAGCCGACAACGGCGCCGACACCGGCATCGCCTCCCCCGCCGGCACCTCCGACGACCCGGTGTGACCGCCGGGCACCGCATCGGCGTCCACGGGCGGCACCGGGGCTATTCCGCTGCGGGTTGTCCGGGGGTGCCGGGAAGGGTCCAGGTCAGGGTGACGGTGGTGCCGTTGTCCCGCTGGACGGTCGAGACGTGGTCGGCCAAGGCGCCGATCAGCAGATGACCGCGCCCACGCAGTGTGTTGGTGGCGTCCGGCGCCTTCCAGGTGCCGTAGTCGGTGACGGTCACCGTCACCTCGCCGCGGTGGTGCTCGCCGTGCACCTCCACGACGCCGGGTCGCGGGTGGTCGCGGTAGGCGTGTTCGACCGAATTCGACATGGCCTCGTAGCTGGCCAGGACCAGGTCTTCGTGGCGCTCGGCGCTCATTCCCAGCGCCGCCGCCCACCGGGTCAAGCCGCTGCGCAGGCCCGCGAGCTGGTCGACGGTGGCGTCGGCACGCTGGTGGAATTCGGCCGCCGGGGCATCGAAGTGCCGGTGGACGTGGATGAGCGCGATGTCGTCGTCGTGGCGGCCGAGGGTGAGCTCGGAGATCAGCTCGTCCCACGCCGTCTCCAGGTCGGCCGCGTCGAGTACGCGGGAAATTCCGTCTAGCAGCCATTCGATGCCGACGGTGAGGTCCCGGGTGCGGCTTTCGACCAGGCCGTCGGTGTAGAGCACCAAGTCGACCCCGGGCGGGAACGACGTCGTCCGTTCGGGGAACTCGGCGCCCACGCCCAGCGGCTGGGCCAGTGCCTCCCCGATCTGGTGGGTTTCGCCCGGCGGCCTGATCAGGATGGCGGGGAGGTGGCCGGCGTTGGCGTAGGTGAGGGTGCGCCGCCCGGGATCGTGCACGGCGTAGAAGCAGGTGACGAAGCTGGCTTCGGCCAGTCCGGCGGTCAGCTGGGAGACGTTGCGCAGGACCTCGGACGGCGGCAGCTCGAGCAGCGCGTAGGACCGGATGGCGGTGCGGACCTGCCCCATGATGGTGGCGGCAGTGACACCGTGGCCGACGACGTCACCGATGACGAACGCGGTGGCGCCGGACGCGAGCGGGATGACGTCGAACCAGTCGCCCCCGATCTTGCTCCCCATCGCCGCCGGCAGGTACCGCGTCACCACGTGCGCCCCGGCGACGTCGGGGACGACCGGCAGCATGCTGCGTGACAGCTCGGTGACCAGGGTGCGTTCGCGCTCGTACAGCCGCGCGTTGTCCAGGGCGATGGCCGCATAGCGGGCGATGCCCTCGGCGAGGAACTCGTGCCGCGCGGTGAAGCGGTCCGGCTGCGAGTGGCCGAAGAAGAAGCCGCCCAGCACCCCTTCGGTCGTCGGGCTGATCACCGGGACGGCGAGGTAGCTGCACACCGGAAGGTGACCCTCCGGCATCCCGTAGGAGGGCGGGTTCCGGCCGGGCCGGGGGTCCTGGGTGATATCGGCGCTGCGGAAGGTACCGGCGCCGTCGAACGTGGGAGCGAACGCGCCGAACTCGGCACCCGTCGCTTTCGTGACCGCGTCGGCCGCTTCCTGCACCATCCGGTCGAGGTCGAGGTCGAGCTGAGCGGTCAGTTCCCGTCCCACCGAGTGCAACAGGTCCAGGACCGACGCTTCGGCCTGCAGCTCCCGCACCAGCCCGGCGATCGGGCCGGTCACCAGGCCGGCGCCCTCCACCAGGGCCCGATGGCGATCGCCGACCGGGTCGGTGGCGAACATCAGCACACCGTGTCCACGCCTGACGACGCCGACGGCCGCGGACACCGTCAACCCCGGCAGCAGCTCGTCCAGCAGGGCATCGCCGGGAACGACCACGGCCAGACCGTGGTCCGGGTCACCATCCGTCAAGCGGCGCAGCTGAACGTCGTCCAACTGGTGGGTCTTGACCTCGACCGGGTCGCCTTCGCTGCTGACGAAAACGCCGCGTAGCGCGTCGATCAGGTCATCGAATCCGCTCTGAGCGGTCACACGCGATCCAGCGCGGCCGAGAGCGTGGGAACGATCACCAGCTCGTCGGCCAGTCGCGTGAGCTCGAGCGGGCGCAGGGTGACCCGCCCGGCGGCCACGACCCGTACGGCCATCGACCCCGTGAGGCGATGGGCCCGCACCAGCTCCGCCATCCCCGCCGACGCCAGGAAGTCGACCTCGGTCAAGTCGATGACCAGTACCGGGGCGGCCAGCCGCCGCGCGCGGTCGACCCCTTGGCGGACCTTCGGTGCCAGGGAGAGGTCGAGAGCTCCGGTTATCCGCAGGACGAGCGCGTCGTCCAGCGTCTCGAGTCTCACCCCGTCCGCCGCGCCTCCGGCATCTCCCAGCGGTTCCTCGGTGCCCGAATCAGATGTCTCGAACATGCAGCAATTCTGCCCCGACCTGACGGCCCGTGCTCATCAAGCGGCGCGGCGCCCGCCGGTGTACCCGGCCCGGAACTCAGCTCAGGTGTACCAGGTTGGCGTCGCCGTTGTAGACGATCGAGTCGGTCATGTTCGGCTCCGCACGGGCTGGTTTCCCGAGCTGCGGGACCGCGGCGTCCACCGCGCCGAGCACGAAGGCACGACCCCGCGCGAGCACCCCGGCCTGGCTCAGCGCAGCTGCCGCCAGGCTTCGCGGCGCCGCCGCTGGGCCTCCGGGTCGGCGACCGGCGCCGCCGACAGCAGCCGCCGCGTGTAGGGGTGTGCGGGTGCGGTGAGCACCTCCTTCGCCGGTCCCTGCTCGACGACGTGGCCGCGGTGCATCACCGCCACCCGGTCGGCCAGCTGCTCGATCACCGCGAGGTCGTGGCTGATGAACAAGCACGCGAACCCGAATTCGTGCTGCAGCTCGCGCAGCAGGTCCAGGATCCGGGCCTGGATGGTGACGTCGAGCGCGCTGGTCGGCTCGTCGGCCACCAGCAGGTCCGGCCGCAGCGCCAGCGCCCGCGCGATGCACACGCGCTGGCGCTGGCCACCCGACAGCTCGTGCGGGTACCGCGAAGCCAGCGACGGCGAGAGCTGGACGGCGTCGAGCAGTTCCGCGACCCGGCCGTCCATTTCGGACCCGTGAGCCGCGCGGTGCAGCCGCAGCGGGGTCGCGACGCTCTCCCCGACCGTGGTGCGCGGGTTCAAGGAGGACAGCGGGTCCTGGAACACCACGCCGATCCGGCGCCGCAGCGCCTTCGCCGCCCGGCCGCGCACCCGGGTGATGTCCGCGTCCCCGATGCGGACCGCCCCCGCGGTCGGCGCGAGCAGCCCGGTGACCGCACGCGCGACCGTGCTCTTCCCCGATCCCGACTCCCCGACCAGGCCGAGCACCTCGCCCGGCTCCACGTGCAGGTTCACCCCTTCGGCAGCCCGCACGCTGACCGCGCGGAACCGGCCGCGGTAGGTCACCGCCAGGTTCTCCACGCGCAGCAACGGCGCCCGGGCGGGAACGTCCGGAACCGACGCCACGGCGGGGTGCCCGGCCGCGGCGACGTGGGCCGGGCCGACCTCGATGCCGGCGGCCGGCGCGCGTTCGAGGCCGGACGTCGCCGCGCTGCTGAGCGAGACCACCGAGCCGAGCAGCTGCCGCGTGTACTCCTCGGCCGGGGCGGTGAAGATCTGCCCGGCGTCGCCCTGCTCGACGACCCGGCCGTCGTGCAGCACCACGACCCGGTCGGCGAGGTCGGCGACCACGCCCATGTCGTGCGTGATCAGCAGGATCGCCGTCCCCAGTCGCGCGCGGAGGTCCCGCAGCAGCTCGAGGATCTCCGCCTGCACGGTGACGTCCAGCGCCGTGGTCGGCTCGTCGGCGATCAGCAGCTTCGGCTCGTTCGCCACCGCCATCGCGATGACGACCCGCTGCAGCTGCCCGCCGGACAGCTCGTGCGGGTAGGACCGGAACCGCTCGCGCGGCTCCGGCAGCCCGACCAGGGTGAGCAGCTCGATCGCCCGGTCCCGGGCGTCGGTGGCCGGGAGCGGCTGGTGCGTCCGGATGACCTCGACGAGCTGGTCCCCGATGGTGAACACCGGGTTCAGCGCGCTCATCGGCTCCTGGAACACCATGCCGACCTCGCCGCCGCGGACCGCCCGCAGCTCGGCCGGGGTCATCGCGTAGAGGTCCCGCCCGGCCAGCTCCGCGCGGCCCGTCACACGGGCCGTGGGCGGGAGCAGGCCGAGCAGGGACATCGCGGTGACCGTCTTGCCGGAGCCGGACTCCCCGACCACCGCGACGACCTCGCCCACGTCGACCTCGTAGCCGACCCCGCGGACGGCCTCGACGTCCCCGAACGAGACCGCGACGTCGTGCAGCCGCAGGAGCCCGGCTCCGCTCACTGGACGATCCCGAACTTGCGGTAGTCGACGTAGGCCGGGAACCGCCCGATCTGCACGTCACCGACCTTCGACCCGTGCAGGAACGAGTTGCGGGTGTAGATCAGCGGCACCACGGGCGAGTCGGCGAGGATCTTCTTGTCCAGCGCCGCCCACTTCTTGCCCGCCTCGGCCGGGTCCACGGTGGCCTGTGCCTCGCCGATCAGCTTGTCGACCTCGGGGTTGCTGTAGCGGGACTCGTTGTACCCGCCGTTGCCGATCTCGGTCGACTGGAACAGCGGCTGGATGTTCGCGTTGGCCGACGGGATGTCCGGCTGCCACGAGGTCAGCGTCAGGTCGAAGTCCGACAGGCCCTTGGTGTCCACTTCGGACGTGTAGGTGTCGTCGTCGAGGGGCTTGATCGTCACCTTGATGTTCGCCCGCGCCAGCGAGGCCTGGATCGCCGCCGCCTTCTCCGGGAAGCCCCGCTCGTTGTGGGTGGCCATGACCAGGCCGTCGAGGCCGTTCGGGAAGCCCGCCTCGGCCAGCAGCTGCTTGGCCTTCGCCGGGTCGCCGGACGGCGGCGCCGGGTACAGGTCGTACTGCTCGCGGCCCTGCAGGCCGGGCGTGATCAGGGTGGTGGCGACGTCGCCGGCCAGCTGGGCGCTGCCCGCGCTCGCGACCTGGTACGCGGCCTTGTCCACGGCGTACTGGAAAGCCTGGCGCACCTTGGGGTTCGTCAGGTTCCCGCGCTGCGTGTTCAGCGAAAGGTAGGCCAGCGCCCCGGATTCCGACGTCACGAGCCGCGACTTCGCCGAAGCGTTGCCCTGGATCTGGGCCAGCTGGGCGGGCGAGGCGAACGTCATGCCGAAGGCGGTGCGGTCGGTGCCGGTGTCGTCCACCAGGCGCTTGGAGATCACGCTGGTGTCCTGCCCGAGCTGGAACTCGATGGTGTCCGGGTTGGCCAGGCGCGTCTTGTCCTCGTCACGGCTCCAGTTCGGGTTGCGCGTGAGCTTCGCCGACTTGCCGCGCTCGTAGCTCGCCAGCTGGTACGGGCCCGACGCGACCGGGTGGTCACCGTAGTTCGCCTCGGCGCCCTTGCCCTTCGGCACCGGCGAGAACGCCGGCGTGCTCGCGACCCAGTTGAAGTCACCGTAGGCGCGGGCGAGGTGGAAGACGATCGTCTTCGCGTCCGGCGTCCGGATGGAGTCGAGTTCCTGGCCCTCGAACGGGCCCTTGTACGCCAGGCCCGGCGACAGCAGGTCCTTGTGGTAGGCCAGGCCGCCGGAGAACGCGGGCGCGAACGAGCGTTCCAGGCCCCACTTGACGTCCTCGCTCTTGATCGGCGTCCCGTCGGCGTACTTCAGGCCGTCCTTGAGGGTGAACGTCCACGTCTGACCGCCGTCGCTCGGCCGTCCGGTGTCGGTGGCGAGGTCGGGCACGATCGTGGTGTCCTTGCCCGGCGCGACGTCCCACGACGTCAGCCGCCGGTGGATCAGCCCGAGCGTCGTGACGACGAGGTTCGAGCTCTTCGCCGGGTCCCAGGTGATCGACGGCGCGTCGTTGAGCAGGACGAGGTTCCCGCCCGGCTTGACGGCGCCGCCCTGGCCGGCCGGCGTGTCGTTGGCCCCGCACGCCGTCAGCAGCGTGACGGCGGCCACCAACCCCACGGCGAGTTTGTGTCCCCGTTTCATCGTGTCCCCTTCAGACGAGGCGCGCCCGCGGATCGAGCGCGCCGTAGCAGAGATCGACCAGGAAGTTCAGAACCGTGACGAGCAGGGCCGAAAACAGCGTCACGCCCAGCAGCACCGGCAGGTTGAGCGACGCGATCGCGTCCACGAGCAACCGCCCGACGCCGGCCATGCCGAAGATCCGCTCGGTGATCACCGTCCCGGCCAGCAGCCCGCCGAGATCGACGCCGAAGACCGTGATGATCGGCAGCAGGACGTTGCGCAGCGCGTGCCGGCCCACGACCTTCCGCTCGGTGAGGCCCTTGGCCCGCGCGGTGCGGATGTAGTCCTCGCCGAGGGTTTCGAGCATCTGGCCGCGGGTGAGCCGCGCGTAGATCGCGGCGTGCAGGAACGCCAGCACGAACCACGGCAGCACGAGGTGCCACGCCCACTGCGCCGGATCTTCGGTCAGCGGCACGTACCCGGACTTCGGGACGACGTCGAGCGCGAACGCGAAGATCGTGATGCCGACCATCCCGGCCAGGTACGCGGGCATCGACACGCCGGCCATCGCGGTGGCCATCGTGATCCGGTCGACGGCGGTTCCGCGCCGCAGCGCGGAAAGCACGCCGAGGCCGACGCCGAGGACGATCCAGAGCACGGCCGCGCCCAGTGCGACCGAGAAGCTGACCTCGATCCGGCCGCCGATCTCGCGGAGCACGTCGACGTTGTTCTGGAAGTCCCAGCCGAAACACGGCGCCGTGCAGTGGATCGCCGCGGCGCCGGTGCCGAACGTGCGGCCGCCGACGATCCCGCCGAGGAAGTCCGAGAACTGCCGGTACCACGGGACGTCGTAGCCCATGAACTCCCGCGCGAGCCGCAGTCCTTCCGGCGAGCACGGGCGGCCGCAGGCCAGCCGGGCCGGGTCGGCGGGCAGGACGTAGAACACCACGAACGTCACGAAGGCGACGACGAACAGGACCAGCAGCATCCCGGCGAACCGGGTGGCGACGAAGCGGAGGGTGCGCATCAGGCCGCACCGCCGGACCGCGGGTCGAGGGTGTCGCGGATCGCGTCGCCGACGACGTTGAACGCGAGGGTGATCAGGAACAGCAGGAGCCCCGGGAAGACCAGGTACATCGGGTCGGTCTCGAAGAAGTCGATGGCGGTGCTGATCGTGCGACCCCAGCTGGGTGTCGGGGGCAGGACGCCGACGCCGAGGAACGACAGCGCGGCTTCGCTGCCGATCATCGACGGGATGGCCAGGCTGGCGACGACGATGACCGGCGCCCACAGGTTGGGCAGCAGTTCCTTGGTGAAGACGTGCCACGGCCCGCCGCCGACGACCTTGGCCGCGGCGACGAAGTCGCGTTGGGACAGGGTCAGCGTCTGCGCGCGGACGATCCGGGCCACCCGCGGCCACCCGAAGAGCCCGAGGACGACGACCAGCGTGACCTGCCGCGGGAAGTCGACCGGCAGGACCGCGCCGAGCGCGATCATGAAGATCAGGTACGGGAAGCTGAGGATGACGTCGGCCGTCCAGATCACCAGGCGGTCCCACCAGCCGCCGAGGTAGCCGGCGCTGACCCCGATCACGACCCCGAGCGCGGTGCCCAGCACCGTCGCACCGAGGCCGACGAGCAGAGACGTCCGCGCGCCCTGGGCGACGAGCGCGAAGAGGTCGACACCGGTCAGCGGCTCGACACCGAACCAGTGGGACCCGCTCACCCCGCCCAGCGACCCGGCGGGCAGCCCGGTCGGGCCGAGCGTGGCGATGTCCGGGGTCAGGCTCTGCCCTTCGAGCAGGACGAAGAGGTCGGCCCCGGCGGCGAGCAGCACGATGACGACGATCAGGAGCGCGCAGACGGACGTCCACCACCCGGAACGGACGGCACGCCACACCGCGGCCGGCAGGGAACGTGCCGCGAGGGCCGGGACACCGGCGGGTGTCGGCGGAGGGTTGATCACAGCACCTTCAAGATTCAGCCGATCGAGTGACGATCAGGACCTTAGGCAGTCCGGACGGTGATCGATCCACCGTCTCATCAGGTGGAATGATAGTCCCTGGCGACGTCCGTTTCGTGGAACGCTCTTCCAGCTCGTGGGCGCGGTTGCGGACCCGGCGTGCGGAGGGGTCCACTCGGCCCACCCCGCTACGTGGAAGGGACCACCATGTCGGTCACCGACGAACTCCTGGCCAACAACGCCGAATACGCCGCGAACTTCACCGGGCCGCTGCCGCTGCCGCCCGCCAAGCACGTCGCCGTGCTCGCCTGCATGGACGCCCGCATCAACGTCTACGGCGTCCTCGGCCTGCAGGAGGGCGAGGCCCACGTCATCCGCAACGCCGGCGGCGTCGTCACCGAGGACGAGATCCGCTCCCTCGCCATCAGCCAGCGGCTGCTCGGCACCGAGGAGATCATCCTCATCCACCACACCGACTGCGGCATGCTCACCTTCACCGACGACGACTTCAAGAAGTCCATCCAGGAGGACGTCGGGGTCAAACCCGCCTGGGCCGCCGAGGCGTTCACCGATCTCGACGAAGACGTCCGCCAGTCGATCGCCCGGATCAGGAACAGCCCGTTCATCCCGAAGAAGGACTCCGTGCGGGGCTTCGTGTTCGACGTCGCCACCGGAAAGCTGAACGAAGTGCAGTGACCCCGCGGTGGCTTACCGCCGGCGTCAGTCACGTCCTGCGGCGTTGGCCCGGTCGATCGCCGGCATGTTCTCCTCCGCCCAGGTGCGCAGGGCGGCGAGCGGCACTTCGAGGGAGTGGCCCAGGCCGGTGAGGCGGTAGTGCACCTTCGGCGGAACCGCCGGCTCCACCCGGCGCTCGACCAGGCCGTCGCGGGTGAGGCTCTGCAGGGTCACCGACAGCATCTTCTGCGAAACGCCGGGCATCCGGCGTTGCAGTTCGGCGAACCGCACCTCGTCCGCGCCGGCCTCGGCCAGCACCTTGACCACCATCGACGTCCACTTCGTGCCGATCCGGTCCAGCAGCTTGCGAGTCGGGCAGGCCGGGTCGAAGAGGTCACCGCGCGTGCCCTTCGGCGAGGGGGTCACCTGGAGCTCACCACCTGTCGGGAAAGTGCCGTCTTGGCCCGGCGGCGCCGGTTACCTAGCCTCATCTGGTAACCAATGGTAACCCCCCTTCAGGAGACAGCGTGCGCGAGCAGCGGGTGACGGCGAACGGCATCGACATCAACGTGGTCGTCGCCGGGCAGGGACCGGCTTTCCTGCTGCTGCACGGCTTCCCGCACACCTGGCGGCTGTGGACCGCCGTCATCCCGCACCTGGCCCGGCACCACCGGGTCATCGCCCCGGACCTGCGCGGTCTCGGCGCGACCACCCGCACCGCCGGCGGCTACGACGCCGGCACCCTGGCGACCGACGCCGAAGCGCTCCTCGACGCGCTGGACGAACCGGCGGCGACGGTCGTCGGCATCGACGCGGGCACCCCGCCCGCGTTCCTGCTCGCCATGCGGCGGCGCGAGCGGGTCCGCCGGCTCGTCCTCATGGAGTCCCTGCTCGGGCGCCTGCCCGGCGCCGAGGACTTCCTCGCCGGCGGCCCGCCGTGGTGGTTCGGGTTCCACGCCGTCCCCGGCCTCGCCGAGACGGTTCTCGCCGGGCACGAAGCCGGATACCTCGACTGGTTCCTCGACGCCGGCACCCACGGCCGCGGCGTGCCACCGGCGATCCGGGACCAGTTCGTCGCCGCGTACACCGGGCGCGACGCCCTGCGCAGCGCCTTCGGCCACTACCGGGCCATGCCCGAAAGCGCGACCCAGATCGCGGACGCCACCACGGCGGGCCGGCTCACCGTGCCCACCGTGGCGATCGGCGCCCACCCGGTGGGCGGCACCCTCGCCCGCCAGCTGCGCCCGGTGACCGACGACCTCACCGCCCACCTCATCGAGGACTGCGGGCACATCATCCCGCTGGACCGCCCCGACGCCCTGGTGCCGCTTCTGGTCGCCGGCTGAGCCGGCAGGCGAAAGTTCAGCCGAGGTCACGCAGGTACACGTTGGGGGTCCACATGTCGGTGCCGGTCGCGAAGTTGGTCGCGACGGACTGGAACGCGACGTGCTTGCCGTCGGCCGAGATCGACGGTGTCGCGGAGTTTCCGTTGCCCTCCGTGCCGTTCCCGGCGACGCTGGCCCGGGTCGTGGTCGCCGTGTCGCGGTCGCGGACGAACACGTCCCCCACGCTGTTGCGGTCGAACGGCACGAGTCTCCACGCGAAGGAGTCGAACGCCGTGAAACGACCGTCGGCCGAGATCGACGGGCGAACGTCCGGGGTGGTGCCGTCGATGTCCTGGCCGCCCGTGGAAAGGACGTTCAGCCGGGTGACCGTCGAGGTCTGCCGGTCGAGCAGGAAGTTGTCGACCTTGCCGTTGGTGTCCCCCGGATTCGGCAGCAGGTTCCCCGCGGCCGACTGGTAGGCGATGTAACGCCCGTCGGCCGACATCGTGGCGAAGGTGCTGGCGCCTTGCCCTTGGTCACCGTGGGCGTTGACGCTCACCCGATCGGTCAGCCCGGTCAGCTTGTCGTGCACGAACACGTCGGTCGCCTGGTTCGTGTCGGAGCCGGTCAGGGTCGTGGCGTCGGATTCGAACGTGACGTAGCGGCCGTCGGCCGAGATCGACGGCAGCCGGCTCGCGCCCCTGACCTCCGTGCCGCTCGAATCGACGCTGACGCGGACGGTCCGGTCCAGCTGCTGGTCGTACTCGAAGACGTCCCGGACGCGGTTCGTGTCGCCGGCGACGAGATTGCCGGCGAACGAGTCGTAGGCGATGAACCGCCCGTCGGCCGAGATCGCCGGGTGGAGACTGTCGTCGTTGCCCGGGGCGCCCAGCAACCCGCCGCTGACCCGGCTCGTCCACCCGATCAGCCGGTCGTGGACGAACACGTCCCGGAACACGTTGGTGTCGCCCGGAACCAGGTTCGTCGCGTCCGACACGAACGCGACGTACCGGCCATCGGCCGAAATGGACGGTGCCCAGCTGGCGCCGTTCCCCTCGGCACCGTTGCGGTCGACGCTGACGCGGGTGGTCACCCCGGCCACCCGGTCCCGCACGAACACGTCGTCGACTCCGTTGGTGTCGCCGCCGACGAGGTTCCGGGCCGAGGACCGGAAGGCCACGTACCGTCCGTCGGCGGACACCGACGGCTCCCCGCTCACCCCGGCGCCCGGCTTGCCGTCCACGGCGACGCTGATCAACGTGGTGGCGGCCACGGTCGCGGCGTCCGCGGCGCCCCCCGGTACCAGCGCCGCGACGGTCGCCGCGCACAGGGCGAGTCCGGCTGTGCCGCGCCCGGTTCGATGACTTCTCATCATTGCCTTTCTCTGCGGAAAAAAACGGCGATTCACCGCGGCGGCTCGACCGGCTGGAACCGTTCGTTGATGAAGCCGTAGCAGGGGTTCTGCACCAACCGGCGGTAGTTGTCGGTGTTGATGGCGTCCACCGAAAGGCACAGGCCGCTGTTCACGTTCTGGAACTCCGCGACGCCGTAGTAGTTGTCCCAGAGCATCCGCCACTGCTGGTTCGTGCCGACGAGGCAGGTGTACTGGATGATGGGGTTTCCCTGGTTCATTCCGTAGGCGTAGTCGTCCAGGCACTTGCCGGTGCGCACGTTCTGCAGCCAGAACACGGCCGGGTCGTCGGTGGCCTGTCCCATCCGCCATCGCTGGTTGTTGCCGTACTGGCACGAAAACTGGTCGACCGGGGCGAAGTCGTCGAGACGTCCCTTGTCGACCTGCAGGCACTTGAGGCCGCCGATCCAGCTGGCATCGTTGGTCCACCAGGCCAGCACATCGCCGCTCACCGGCGGGTAGATGGTGTGGTCGGCATGCGCGGGCCCGGCACCGGTCAGCACGAGTGCGGCGGTCGCGAGCGGAACCAGCACGGCGGCGCGGATCGCGCGAGGTAGCTGAAGCATGCGCGAACCCTAGGGATCACCCCACGTCCGGCTCCAGGCGGAACCGGCGGAAAAGCCGGCAGAACCAGCCGGTTTCCCGATCAGCGGTCCGCGGCCATCGCCGGGTGCGCGCGGACGCGGGCCTGGTCCGGCAGGCCGATGGGGAACGTCAGCGCTTCGCGGAACAGCCGGGCGGCACCTCCCGCGTCGCCGTCGGCGGCGGCCGTCTCGCCGAGGGCGAGCAGCGCGAGCCCGGTCGCCTGGGCGTGTTCGGCCCGCCGGGCCAGCTCAAGCGCCCGCCGGCCGGTGGTGGTGGCGTCGGCCCAGCGGGCCAGGCCTGCCTGCGATTGGGCCAGCAGGGCCAGCGCGAACGCCTCCGAGCCCGGTTCGCCGAGCGCGGCGAACGTGGCGGCGGACTCGGTCAGCAGGGTGGCCGCACCGGCGTGGTCGCCGGTGTCGTTCCGCACGGCGCCGAGGTTGAGCTGAGCCACCGCGACGCCGCGCCGGTCGCCCAGCTCGCGCTTGCGGCGCAGCGCGGCGGCGTGATATTCGATCGCTTCGGCGAACGAGCCGCGGTCGTGCGCCAGCGCGCCCAGGTTGTTCAGCGCGATCGTCTCGCGGCGCGCGTCGCCCGTGGTCCTCGCCTGGTCCAGCACGCCGGTGTACGCGGCCGCGGCGTCGTCGTACCGGCCGGCGAACTTGTGGGCGTTGCCGATCAGGGTCAGCGTCGCGGCCCGGCCGTCCGGGTCGGCGCCGAACGCCTCGGCGGCGGACGCGGCCAGAGCCAGCGCCGCCTCCGGGTCACCGCTTTCGTTGGCGGTGACCGCGGCGCCGTGCCACGCCCACGCCCGGGCCTGCTCGGTGAGCGCGGCACCGGCCGCTCCCGTGAGCATCCGCCGTCCCTCGGCGAACCGGCCCCGGGCCACGTAGTGCTTGGTCAGTGCGCGCACGGTTTCGCCGCACAACAGGGCCGGCGCGGCGTCGACGGCTTGCTGGATCGCGGCCCGCACGTTGTCCTGCTCGTCGCCCAGCCGGGGATCGCCCTCGCGGACCAGGCGCAGGAAGTGCCCGGCGTGCGCGTCGCGATCGCCTGCGCCGGTGAGCTGGTCCTCGACGACCTCGCGGATGGTGTCCAGCATGCCGATCCGGGGACAGCCGGCCCGTTCGGTGACGGTGACCAGGCTGTGCGCGGCCAGCGTCGCCAGCGAAAGCGGCGGTGCGCCCAGCACGGCCTCGACGTCGACCGGGTCGGCGCCGCCGGAGAACGCGCCCAGCAGGCCGAACAACCGCCGGTCGGGATCGGTGAGCCCGCGCGTGCTCCATTCGACCGTGCGGCGCAGGCTCACGTGCCGGTCGGCCAGGTCCACCGTGTCACCGTGCAGGTCGCGGACCTGGGCGAGCACCTGGGCCGGTGCCTGGGTGCGCAGCCGCGCGGCGGCCAGCTCCAGGGCGAGCGGCAGGCCGTCGAGACGGCGGCACAGCGCCGCGACCGCGACCGCGTTGTCCCCGGTGAGCGCGAACCCGGGCCGGACGGCGGCGGTGCGTTCGACCAGCAGCCGGATGGCCGCGTTGCCGGCCAGGGCTGCCGGGTCGTCACTGTCCGGAGTGGACAGCGGGGCCAGTGGCCAGAGGTGTTCCCCCCGCAGTCGCAACGGCGAGCGGCTGGTCGCCAGGACGGTCAGCCCCGGGCACCCGGCCAGCAGCGCGGCCACGGTGGTGGCCGCCGCGGCCACGTGCTCGAAGCTGTCGAGCACCAGCAGCCATCGCCCGTCGCCGATCAGCGTGGCCGGGTCGGGTGTCCGCAGGGACTCCGCGAGCGCCTGCGGGACGTCGTCGGCGTCCCGCAGGGCGCTCAGGTCGAGGCCGTGCACGGATTCGAACCGGCTCGCCGCCCGCCAGCCGGCCTCGAGGGCGAGGCGGGTCTTGCCGACCCCGCCGGTGCCGGTGATCGTGACCAGCCGCACCGGCGGATCCTGGACCAGCCGGAGCACCGCGGCGAGATCGCCGGACCGGCCGACGATCGAGGTGACCGGTGCGGGCAACGCCGGGCGGGCCGCCGTCCGCCTGCGCCGGGTGTCCGGCGGCGGCGCCGTCCGGGCGGACCGGGCGAACGCCTCCTGCTCCTCCGGCGTCAGGCCCAGCGCCCCGATGAGCGCACGCAGTGTTTCGCGCTGTGGACGCCGGGTGGCGCCCCGCTCGATCTCCCCGATCGCGCGGACGCTGATCCCGCTCAGCTCCGCCAGCTGCTCCTGCGAGAGACCGCGGCCGCTCCGCAGCCCTGCCAGCATCTCGGCCAACGCCATCTGCCCCCGGTGCACCGCCACATAGTAAGGACGGCTGCGGAAGCGCCGCGGTTCGCTCCCGGGACTCGTCACCGGCCAAGCCGGCTCTTGAGCGAAGCGTCAGGTCGACTGGGCCGTCAACGGGCCGGTCGCGGTGGTTTCGGACTGCGGGAATGGGTGGCGGGTCAGCCGCAAGGCCAAGACGGTGCACACGATGGCGAGGGGAATTTCCACGCACACGGCCATCATGATCGCGAGAGCCACCTCGCTTCCGGGTGCCGCCGCGGTGACGTCGAACCAGCCGTCTGCCAGGAGAAGCGCGGCGGCCGCGGTGGCGGTCAGCGTGCAGCGGTTGTCCGCCCGCTTCAGGAATCGGCCGGTGGCGAACAAGGCCAGTGCCTCGCCACTGTCCAGACCGACCCAGCCCAGGGCCCAGTGGCTATCCATCGCCTTCTGCGGCAAGGACATCGACAGATGGAGAAGCCACGGGATCATGATCAGGCCCGCGGTGGCGAAGGCCCTGCCGAGACGTCTCGGGCTTCGGATACCGGGTGCGTTCGTCATGGTCACGAACCTACGAACAGAATGCCGTCCGTCGCGTCGGCCGGCGGATGGCACCGTTCCCAGGCCGTCGGCCCGGGGATGTACGGCGTGTACATCCCCGGGACGACGCGCGGAGCCGGCGTCGCTGAATACGATCTCCGCATGGAAGAGCTTCTCCAGCGTCTCTCGACATCGAAGCGCATGACCTGGCTGATGTCACAGGCCGTGGTGCTGGCCACCGCCTGCTTCTACGCTGTGACGCTTTGCTGGTCGATCGCGCAGGTTCCGGATCACCGCAGCCTGTTCCGGTTTCCCGGCCTCGAGCCCATCCAGATGATGGGTCTGTGCGTCGTGCTCGCCCTCCCGGTTCTGCTGATGCGCCGGCTGCCGGCGGCGGCCTTCGCGGCGCTCCTGGGCGAATCGGTCCTCGGCTACCTGTTCGGCGTGCGGTCCGAGGCCGTGTTCGTCGTGCTCGTCGTCTTGGGCGGCCACCTCGCCGTCCGGCGGCCGAAGGCTGCCGCTGCCGGCTCCGTGGCGGCCGTCGCGGCCGTCTTCGTCGACAACATCGATGTCTACCCCGGGGAGAACCTCGGCGACACGGCCCAGTGGGCCGGGCAGTACGCGTTGTGGTTCGCGGTCGCGTGGGTTTTCGGAGGGGTGTATCGCAAGCGCCGTCAATACCTTGACGCCCTGCACGAGCAGACCGCGGCCCGCGCCGTCGTCACCGAGCGGCTGCGGATCGCCCGCGAACTGCACGACAGCGTCGCGCACAGCATCGGGGTCATCACGGTGCTGTCGGGAGCGGCGGCGCGGGTCGTGGAAACCAAGCCCCAGCAGGCGCGGCAGGCGCTGACCGGCATCGAGACCACCGGCCGCCAGACGCTGCTCGAGCTGCAGCGCATGCTCGGGGCGCTCCGCAGCGCCGAGCCGGACGACGCGATGCCGCCGGCCGCTCCGCTGGCGCCGGCCGGCAGCCTGGCCGACGTCCCGCAACTCGCCGAACACACGGCCGGCGCCGGGGTGCGGGTCGACGTGAGCTGGCAGGGCGAGCGGCGTCCGCTGCCGCCGGAGATCGAGCTGTCGGCGTTCCGGATCATCCAGGAGTCGCTGACGAACGTGGTGCGGCATTCCGGGGCGCGGACGTGCCGGGTCGCGGTCGGGTACGAGCCGGAGGGCGTGACGATCGAGGTGGTGGACGACGGCGACGACGGCCTCGGCGCGCCGGGCCGTCCCCAGCCCGGCGAGCGCGGCTTCGGCCTGCTGGGCATGCGCGAGCGGGTGACGTTGCTGTCCGGCCAGTTCAGCGCCGGCCGGCGTCCGAAGGGCGGCTTCCGGGTGGCAGCGAAGCTCCCGGCATGAGCGTGCGGGTGCTGCTGGTCGACGACCAGCCGCTGATGCTGGTCGGGCTCGCGATCCTGCTCGGCGACACCGACGATCTGGAGGTGGTCGGCGAGGCCGCCGACGGCCGCGAGGCGATGCGTCTGGTGCGTGAGCTGCGGCCGGACGTGGTGGTGATGGACATCCGCATGCCGGGCATGGACGGGATCGAGGCAACCCGGCAGGCGACCGCCGAGCCGGACCCGCCCAAGGTCCTGGTGCTGACCACCTTCGACGACGACGAATACGTGTACGGCGCACTGCGCGCCGGGGCCAGCGGATTCCTGCTCAAGAGCATGGCCCTGAACGCGATCCTGGACGCGATCCGCGTGGTGGCGGCCGGCGACGCGTTGATCGCACCCAGCGTGACCCGGCGGCTGATCGCGGACTTCGCCGGAGTCCCCACGGCCCCCCGACCGGACACCGAGCCCGCCGCGGACTCAGGTCTCCTCGCGGACATCACCGACCGGGAGCGCGAGGTACTGGCACTGGTCGGCCAGGGCCTGTCGAACACGGAGATAGCCGAGCGGCTGGTGATCAGCACGGCGACGGCGAAGACCCATGTGGCGCGCCTGTTCGCGAAGCTCGAGGCTCGGGACCGCGTCCACCTGGCGATCATCGCCTTCGAGACCGGGCTCGTGCCGCGTAGACGGTAGGCGGAACGATCGCCGGTCGTCCGCGAAATCCGAAGACTCCACCTCACCCGACGCACTGACGACCCGAAAGCCTGTTCCGGCGAGAGCAGCGATCAATGCATCGGTCCGGCTGGTCGCCACCAAGTAGGGACGGCGAGCAAGCTCGGGCAGCGCAGCCGAAACAGCACCACGTCCCTCTTGTCGTCGACGGTCTTAGTGGCGAAGCGCTCGGATGTCAGTGGCGCCGATCGCGGGTGGCTTCGCCTTTGCGGCGGCGAGGCGCTGCCGAGCGAGGCGGCACCGAGCGCATGTGGTCTCGCACCGGTGCCAGCAGGCCGGCCAGGGTCTTGACGTCGTCGCGGGAGAGCGGTTCGAAGAGCAGGCCGCTGACCACCTCGACGTGCCCCGGCAGCACTTGCGCGAGCCGCTCGCGTCCGGCGTCGGTGATGGTCACCGTGGTGCTCCGCTCGTCGTCCGCGGAAGGGACGCGCACGACCAAGCCCGCCTTCTCGAGCAGGCCCGCCTGGTAGGTCAAGCCGCTGCGGCTGTAGACGACGCCGTCGGCCAGGTCGGTCATGCGGTGGCTGCCCGCGGGAGAGTCGCCGAGGCGGGCCAGCAGCTGGAACTGCACGTAGCTGAGGTCGCCGGCCTCGCGCAGCTGCTGCTCGACCGCGTGCCGCAGCAGGCTGGTCACCTCGATGAGGTCGAAGTAGGCGCCGAGCTGCACGGGGTCGAGCGACGGCGGTGCGTCAGACATGCCCGGAGTGTACTGCTTCGAATTCGAAGAGCTCGACGAGAGCAGCAGCGCGAACCAGGGTGACCGGTGTCACTTGCTTCGAATTCGAAGCACGAGTACTGTCGTTCCCAGTTGCTTCGACTTCGAAGCAAGTGATGAGTGAAAGCGAGAACTCCGATGAAGGCAGTGCGTTTCCACGAGTACGGTGCCCCCGGCGTCCTGCGTTACGAGGACGTCGAGCTGCCTGTCCCGGCCGCGGGGCAGGTCCGGGTCCGGGTCGCCGCGACGTCGTTCAATTCCGTCGACGGCAACATCCGGGGCGGGTTCATGCAGGGCCCGATCGCGACGTCGCTGCCCCATACCCCGGGTATCGACGTCGCCGGCACGGTCGACGCACTCGGCGCAGACGTGGACGGCCTGGCGGTCGGTGACGAGGTCGTCGGCTTCCTGCCGATGGACCAGCCCGGCGCCGCCGCCGAATACGTCCTCGCCCCCGCCGAAATCCTCACCTCCGCACCGAAGACCGTCCCACTGACCGAGGCCGCCGCGCTACCAGTGGTCGCCCTCACCGCGTACCAAGCGCTGTTCGACCACGCCCACCTGACAACCGGGCAACGCGTACTGATCAACGGGGCCGGAGGCGCGGTCGGCGGCTACGCCCTGCAGCTGGCCAAGAACGCCGGCGCCCACGTCATCGCCACCGCCGGCCCCCGCAGCACCGAGACGGTCAAGGCTGCCGACGAGGTCATCGACCACACCACCACCGACGTCACCACCGCGGTGACCGAACCGGTCGACGTCGTGCTCAACCTCGCCCCGGTCACCCCGGAACACCTGGCCACGCTGGTCACCCTGGTCCGCCCCGGCGGCGTCCTGGTCAACACGACCGTGTGGATGCCCGCCCCTTCCGACGAAGAGCGCGGCGTGCGCGGCATCGACCTGTTCGTCCGCAGCGACGCCAACCAACTGGCGCAACTGGTCGCCCAGGTCGACCACGGCGAACTGCGCGTCGACGTCGCCGAGCAGGTACCGCTGGCCGAACTGGCCGCCCTGCACGCGCGCGCCGCCGAAGGCGGCGTGCACGGCAAGGTCATCGTCCTCCCGCCCACCGCCTGACTCCCCCACCCGATCCCGGAAGGCAGCGACCATGACACTCAGCTTGGACCCCGAAATCGCCGCGGCACTGGCCCCGATGGCCGGCGCGATGGCGGACGCCACACCGCCGGCCGTGGGCGACGTCGCCGCGCGCCGCGCCATGTGGGAGCCGATCATCGGAGCCGCGAGCACCGCCCAGCCGATCCCGGCCGACGTCGAGACGAGCGAGCACCACACGACCGCCGGCGACGGCGCGCGGATCACGATGCGCTGGTACACCAAGAAAGGCGCGACACCGGGCCCGGCCGTGCTGTTCTTCCACGGCGGCGGCTACATCTTCGGCCACATCGACCTGTTCGACGGCCCCGTCGCCCGTTACGTCTCCGCCAGCGGCGTGCCCATGCTGTCGGTCGAATACCGGCGAGCCCCCGAGCACCCCTACCCCACCCCGCTCGAAGACGCCTACGCCGCACTGCGCTGGCTGCACGAAACCGCCGCCGAACTGGGGGTCGACCCCGAGCGGATCGGCGTCATGGGCGACAGCGCCGGAGGCGGCATGGCCGCGGCCGTGTCGATCCTCGCCCGCGAGCGCGGCGGCCCGAAGATCGCCCGCCAGCTCCTGCTCATGCCGATGCTCGACGACCGCACCACCACCCCCGACCCGCACATCGCGCCCTTCGTGCTGTGGTCCTACGACGACAACCTCACCGCGTGGCCGGCCCTGCTCGGCGACGCGGCCGGCGGCCCCGACGTCCCCGCCACGGCGGCGCCGGCCCGGCTCGAAGACGCGACCGGTCTCCCGCCGGCCTACATCGAGGTCGGGCAGCTCGACGTCTTCCGCGACGAGGACATCGCCTACGCGACGAAGCTCAGCCGGGCCGGCGTGCCGGTGGAGTTCCACCTCCACCCCGGCGCACCGCACGAATTCGACTCCATCGCCTTCGGCTCCGACGTCGCCCGTCGCGCCATCGCCGACCGCATCCGAGTCCTCAAGGCGATCTGACCGTTCAGCCGGGATTTCGACCAGGCAAGTCGCCGCGAGAGTGCGGTGACATTTCAGAGGGAGTGTTCATGAGCGACAAGAAGATCATCGCGGTGCTGGGTTCGACGGGTGCGCAGGGCGGAGGTCTGGTCCGGGCGATTCTCGACGCTCCGGACGGTCCGTTCGCCGCCCGGGCCGTCACCAGGAACGCGGACTCGGCGAAGGCCCGCGCGTTGGCCGAGCGTGGCGCCGAGGTGGTGGAGGCGACCCTGGACGACGAGGAGTCGCTGCGCAAGGCGTTCGAGGGCGCCCACGGCGCCTACGTGGTGACCAACTTCTGGGAGTCCATGTCCGCCGACGTCGAACTGGCACAGGCCGCGAACGCCGCCCGTGCCGCGAAGGCGGCCGGGGTCGCCCACGTCGTCTGGTCCACTTTGGAGGACACCCGCGAGGTCATTCCCGTGTCCGCCGGGCGGGCCCCGGTGCTGCAGGACCGCTACACGGTCCCGCACTTCGACGTCAAAGCCGAGGCGGACGCGTTCTTCCGCGACTCGGGTGTCCCGACGACCTACCTGCGGAGCACTTTCTACTGGGAAGGATTCACCCAGGGCACCGGACCGAGGCGGGGCGAGGACGGAAGGCTCGTGCTCACCCTGCCGATGGGCGAGTCCAGGCTGGCGGGCATCGCGGCCGAAGACATCGGCCGCACCGCCTACGGAGTGTTCGCCGCCGGCGACAGGTATGTGGGTGAGACCGTGAGCATCGCGGGTGAACACCTGACCGGCGCCCAGTACGCCGCCGCGTTCGCCGACGCACTCGGTGAACCGGTCGACTACCGGCCGCTCACGCACGACCAGTTCCGCTCGATCGGCCTGCCCGCGGGTGACGAATTCGGCAACATGTTCCAGTTCTACGTCGAAGGCGAGCGTGCCTTCGTCGGTGCGCGCGACCTGGACGTGGTGCGGTCGCTCAACCCGCGCCTGCAGACCTTCCGGAGCTGGCTGACCGAGCACGTCGAAGCGGTCAAGCCCGCATGACCCCTACCGGCAGTACAGCGTTGGGGTCGTGGCCACTGTCGCGTCCATCAGATGCTCTCAGGGAAGCTGCGCCAGGGTCCGACCGATGTTTCGTTCCACGATCTCCAGCATGACCGGCCGATCCGGGAAATCACCGCCCAGGAGCCGCAACGGGCCTGCCACGAGCGACAGAGACAAGGCGAGGCGGTAGAAACGCAATCGGTCACCGTCCAGGTCGTCGCGGCGCAAAAAGGAGTACCTGGTCCCGAAGCGCAGCTCCAGGAACGCGTGCTCCCACTCGACATCGAAGAACATGGCACCCTCGATGTCGATCAGCACCGGCTCGTCATGGTCGTCCACCAAGACGTGATCGGGACCCAGCTCGCCGTGGATGAACCCGTACTCGGTACGGGGAGCCACCGCGGCATGTCGCTTCTGGAGAAGGTCGCGGAGCCGGTGTTCGACCGCCGCGATCCGATCGACGCGAGCCGCGGCCTCGGCAAGGTGGCCCAACGCGCGGCGCAGCACGATCTGCTCCACCGGACCGGTGCCACCGGCGCGGTCGGCGCCTGGGCGGCCGTATCGATCGCGCCGGCTGCCGTGCATCGCCCGAACCACGTCACCGAGGCGAGCCAACACCCGCCCGGCTCGCCGCGGGTCCGCTTCCCCCAGGGCTTCGAGCGTGCCACCACGAACGTCCTCCAGCACAGCCACCTCGCCCGCGAGCACACTCCTGCTGCGGTCCACCATCACCACCCGCGGAACCCGGACGGCGACCGAGGACAGGGCGGCATGAGCGGCTTCGAACAGCTCGAGACCACTGGCATGACCGAACGGATCGTTCTCCTCCTGCGACGCCGCATCCGGCCAGTAGTTCTCGTCGGCGTTCCACACGTAGGCGATGCTTGTCGTGCGGTCATCCAGCACCAGCCGGTAGACGCCTTTCTTGGAACCGCCACGCAGCCGTTCCACCGAGACCAGGTCACGCTCCCCGAACGCCGCTCGCACCACGCCGAGCAGCTCGACTTTGTCGAGCTGCGCCCGGATCCCGACCATTTCCGCAGCCTACAACCGAAGCCGTTGTCATGCCCGAGAGCCGGCTGCGCTCAAGGCCGTTCGTCCGCATCGGGTTCGGTGAACACATCCTGGTTTCGCCGTCGGCCCAGCATCGTCAACGCGATGAGGGCCGCCGCCGCGGCGGCGATGCCGCACACCAGATAGCCGATGGCGTAGGCGTGGGAAAGTGCGTGGAACGCGACGTCTTTGAGGGGGTTGAACGGGATCGGTGTGCCGTCGGGTCCCGGTACCGTCGCCGGGACGCCGTTCTGCCCGAGCGGGCCGGACTTCACCGCGTGGACGGCGGCTTCCACCGCCGGGCGCTGTGCGGCGGGGACGTGCTGCGGTGCGGCGTAGAAACTGTCCAATGCGGACTTGAGAGAAGGCGACGAGGCGATTTCGGCGTTGATCGCGTTCGCGGCGTTCGTCAGCGCGATCGCGCCCACGATGGCGGGCCCGAGCGTCAGGCCGCCGTCGCGCAACATGCTCGTCGCCCCGCTGGCCATGCCGGCTTTGGACGTCGGGACGCTGTTGACGGCCACGACGGTGATCGAGGTGACGGCCAGCTTGAACCCGGCGCCGACGACCAGCAGCGGAGCCGCGACCGCCCCGATGGAGAGGTTCGTGGCCGGAATGGCGGCGAGCACGAAGTCGCCGATCCCGATCAGCGCCATCCCGGTGCCGAGCACGACGCCGGGGCTGAAGCGCTCGACGACCCGGGTGCTGACCGGGAACAGCACCACGCCCATCACGTTCAGGCAGAAGAAGCCGAGGGACGTCGCGAGCGGGGTGTACTCCTGGATGGCCGACAGCCGGATGCTCGTCGCGTACGCGGTGCCCAGGTAGGCGAACATGCCGACGACGGTCACCACCGCGGAGACCGTGAACATCCGGTTGCCGAACAGGTCCAAGCGGATCAGGGGGCGGTCCACCCGGCGCTCGATCGCCACGAACAGCGCCATGAACACGACGGCCACGACGAACCCGCCGATCACCGGAACGCTGCCCCAGCCGTCCTCGGCTCCCTGGATCACCGCGTACAGCAACGCGAACAGGGAGATCGCGATGGTGATCTGGCCCGGCCAGTCCAGGGACCGGCCCACCGGCGCGGCGGAGTTCTGCGCACCCACCAGGGTGATCGCACAGCTGACCACCGCCAGGACAGCCATGGCGAGGAAGGCGTAGCGCCAACTCGCGTACTCACCACCCGAATGGGGAATGCGAGCCAGCAGGCCCGCCAGCACCGGGGAGATGAAACCGGCGCCGGTGAGGGCGGCGGCCCAGATCGAAATGGAGTGCGCACGCTGCCGGACGCTCTGTGTACCCGCGGCCAGCATCGCAATCGACGTCGGGAAGATCGCCGCGGCTCCGATGCCGGACACCACCTGACCGGTGATGAGCACGCCGGTGCCGCCGCTGGGTGTGAAGAAGCCGAGCAGGCCGCCCACGGCCATCAGCGCGGCGCCGGCGGCCAGCAGCCGCTTGCGGCCGAAGAGGTCGCCGACCACGCCGAAGGACAGCTCGAGCAGCGTCACCGGCACCAGGAAGGCGTCGGAGATCCAGGTCAGCGTCGTCGACGTGGTGTGGAGGTCCTGGTTGATGAAGCCGTTGATCACGGCCGGGATGGACAGGCCGATCTGGGCGATGGCGACGGCGGCGGCCGCGGCTACCAAGGTGCCGCGTCGGAGCTCCACTGGTGCAGCCGAGTCGGCGGGGACCACGGTATCACTCACGATTGTGAAGCAAACCACACCGAAAACCAGATGTACAGGTTTCCTGCCTATCGCCTGAAGGTGGGCTCCTACCGGGGTTTTCCGTCGACCGGGCGGGGTGGTGGGTCACTTTCGACCGGGCGCTCGAGCAACGCGCGACGGCACAGTTCCAGCGAGTGCTGCAGTTCGCCGGCCTGGCCGTCGGACAGCAGCGAGAGCATGTGGTCCTGCAACGCGGCCACCTGCGGCCGGAGCCCGTCGAGCAGCCGTTGCCCGGCGGGGGTCAGGGCGATGACGAGGCGGCGGCGGTCGGCGGGGTCGCGATGGCGCTCGATCAGCCCCCGGTTCAGCAGCGTGGTCACCATGTCGGCCATGCTCTGGTCGGTGACGAACGAGTGCCGGGCCAGGCGCGCGGCGGTGAGGTCGGGGTGGCGCTCGAGGACGGTCAGGGCGGTGTACTGCAGCGTCGTGATGTCCGCCGGACGGACGAGAGCGTCGAGTCCGGCGCGCACGGACAGCTCGACCTGCTTCACCAGGTACAGCAAAGTCGGCGGCGGCGTCGCCGGATCGCCCGAACCGGCCCCTTGCGCCTCGGTGTCACCAGTCTTCATGGTCAGCCAGGACCTCCCTGGACAACCATCGTAGGCGTCGGCCCGGACCCGGACGGCGCGCCGGCTTTCCGGTCACTGCTCCGGCGCGGAGCGAGTTCGTTCCAGCAAGGCCTTCAGAGCAGCCAGGTCCTTGCGGTTGGCGCGCCGCATCGCCGCGGTCATCAGCGGCGCGCTGATCGCCGAGAAGCCCTTCGGTTCGCCTCGGTTGCGCAATGTCATGTGCGTGCCGGTGTTCCCGCGTGCGGCGAAGGTGTAGGTCGTCTCCATCGGGAACGGGCCCTGGGCGGTGCGCATGACCAGCCGCTCACCGGGAACCAGCTCGACGATCTCGTAGGTGTAGGCCAGCCGCCGCCCGAGGAACCGCGCGACGAACGCGAGCCGGGAGCCCACGCCGAGCGGCGGCGGCGTCTCCCATTCCACGGATTCGATGTTGGCGTACCACTCCGGAGCGTGGGAGGGATCGATCGCGTACTCGGCGACCACCTCACGCGGAAGGCCGATCACGACCTCGGTCTGCACATCGACAGCCATGCCGGCCTCCTGCGCACGGACGGAACTATCCTGGGAGGGCCGAGATGATCTCGGCCCTCCCAGGATAGTTCGGTACGAAGATCAGATCTTGCCCGCGGCCACGTCGGCGAGGGTCACGCGGGAGGACTTGTAGTTCACCACATAGTGCTTGGACGGTTTCGCCGAGGTGATCTCCTCGCGGATCGGCAGGCCGTTGTCGGCGTTGATGATGAGGACGTCCGTACTGCCGTCCAGGATGGCGGGGGGCGTGGTGAGGGTCAGCGCGGCCTGGCCGTCGACGCTGGTCTTGCCGACGATCATGTCCGGGATGGTCGCGTACAGCTTCAGCGCGCCCGCGCGGACCTCCGCGTCGGCGGCGTTGGTGAACAGCGCGTGTTCGGCGTTGCTCCACAGGTGGTTGTTGATCAGGTTTTCCAGGTCCTTGCCCGTCGGACGCGGTTTGGGGGCGGGTACCGGCTTGCCGATCTTGCGCAACATCTCCGCGGTCTCCGCTTGGGCGTCCGCCCAGGCCTTGTCGGCCTCGGCGGGGCTCAGGCCGACGCCCAGGGCGTTGCCGGCCGCGGTGATCATCGCGATCCTGGCCTTCTCGACGTCGCCGTTCGCGGCGAGACGGGCCGCCGCCATCACCTTTCCGTCGTACGGCGTGGCAGGCTGGGCGTCGCCCTTGGCGACCGCGTCCACCAGGGTCTTCTCCGAGTCGCCCGTGAACTGCTCACCCTTGTCGGTGTAGATGGTGTAGTTGAGGTCCGGCTTGTTGTTCAGCCCGAACTTCGTGTTGACGATCAGCGACGCGTCTCCCGGCTGGGTGCCGGCCGCCTTGACCGCGGAGGCCAGCTTGACCAGTGGTGCCTCGACCGCCTGCGGTCCGCCGGCCGCCTGCGGTGCCGCGTCGGACGGGCCGGCCGGGACGCTGCCGCCGGAGGTAGCCAGCACCACAGCCGCCGCGACGGCCGCCGCGCCCACGGCGGCGACGCTGACCTTGGGCCAGGAGAGCCAGCGCTTCGGTCGCACGACCGTGGCCGCCGGTTCCGCCATCGCCGCCTGCAGTGCCGTGCGGGCACGGTCATAGGCCTCGGGACTCGGGGACGGCACGTCACGCAGATTCTTCATGAGATCCATTTCATCCATGGGTTGTCTTTCAGGTTGTCGGGACTCGCAGCAGCGCGACCACTTCGGGGGCTTCACGCAATGCCTTGCGCGCCTGGTGCAACAGGCGGCGGGCCGTGCCGGCCGGGATGTCGAGCACCCGCCCGGCCTCGGCGACGGTCAGGTCCTCCCAGGCGACCAGGCCCAGCACTTCCCGCTCTTCCGGTTTGAGCCGGGCCAGTGCCCGGCCCAGCAGTGCCTGCGTGTCCACGCGGGCATCCACCGCCGGCCAGGGATCCCAGTCGTTCGCCACGCCGGTCAAGTCCGACGCCGGCTCCTCGGCCGGTTCGGACCGCCAGTGCCGGCGCAGCCTGTTCAGCGCGACGCCGTACAACCAAGGCCTGGCTTCGGGATACGAACGGTCGTAGTTCGCACGGGACTCGTAAGCCGCCACCCACACATCGCCGAGCACGTCCTCGGCGGCCTGCCGCCCCACTCTGCGCGCCAGGTAGTTCCCGAGCGCGGTCTCGTGCCGGCTGATCACTTCCACGAAGGCATCGGTGTCCCCGCGCAGCGACCTACCGATCAGTTCCGCGTCTGACGACATGAAGCTCCTCGGGTTTCGCTTCGCCCTGACACCCCGTCTTTGCCAACGCGCGCGCAAAGCGTTCAGGCTCCGTCGCCCCATGACGAACATCGCTGGTCAGGCGACCGCCGGACGGTTCAGGCCGGCGGTCCGGCGTGGTCCTGGATGTGGGCGATCACGGTGTCCAAAGCGGCTTCGAGGGCGTCGGTGGTGTGCTGGGCCTGCGCGAGGACGAGGCCACCCTGAACCGCGGCCAACAGCGCGAGTGACAGCGCGGTGGCGTCGGCCTCCGGCGAGAGGACGCCGCCGTCGATCATGGCGGCCAGACCGGCGCGGATGGCTTCGGACCACGCCGTGAAGCTGCCGGCCAAGGCGTCGCGGGCCCACGGGTGATCGTCGGACAGCTCGCTGGACAGGCTGCCCAGCGGGCAGCCGCCGGTCCCGTGCTGCCGGCGAGCGGCGTCGATGACCACGTCACGCCACGACCGCAGTGCCGCGATGCTGTCGAGCTCGGCCAGCAGCGGTGCCTGGTGGGACAGGATCGCCTCGGACTGGAACGCGATGACCGCTCGCGTGAGGTCGTCCTTGTCGGCGAAGTAGTGGTAGATCTGCGACGAGCTGACCCCGGCGGCATCGCGCACCGCCGGGGTGCTGGTACCCGCCACGCCGTGGCGGTACATCAGGTCGGCCGCGGCGGCGACGATCCGCTCGCGCGTCGCGCGCCCCTTCGCTGTGCTGGGCGCCTCCTGCGGCACCACGCGAGCCGGCATCCGACCCTCCAGAACTGGATTTGACGATCCAATCCTAGCGTGGCTAGATCGGATAGCGCGATCCAGTTTGCCGAGAACCGTCCCTCGCGGCCGCCGGGCCGGGCTCACCGACCCGATGCGGGCCGCGTCGCCCCGCTCCGAACCTCCACCACCCGAAGGGGACACGATGATCCTGGTCACCGGCGCTACCGGCACGGTCGGCTCCGAAACCGTGCGGCTGCTGTCCGCGCGGCACCAGCCCGCGCGGGCGTTGGTCCGCGACCCGTCCCGCGTGGCGCACCGCGCCGGCCTCGCCGACGAGATCGAGGTCGTCACCGGCGATTTCGACCACCCGGACACGCTGGACGCGGCGCTGGCCGGCGTCGGCACCGTCATCCTGGTGAGCCCGGCCGTGCCCGCGCAGGAAATCGCGGTCGTCGACAGCGCCGTGCGAAACGGCGTGACGCACATTGTCAAGATCACCAGCAAGGCCTCGCCCGATTCCCCGGTCGACCGGCGGCGGGGACAGGCCCGGATCGAGGCGCACCTGGCCGCCACGGGCCTTCCGCACACGTTGCTGCGGTCCAACGCCTACCTGCAGAACCTGCTCGCCCTGGCGCCGTCGGTCCGGCAGACCCGGAACTTCACGATGTCGGCCGGCGACGGACAGATCGGGATGATCGACGCCAGGGACGTCGCGGCCGCCGCGACCCGGGTCGCCCTCGCACCGGCGGCCCACGCGGGCCGCACCTACCGGCTGACCGGGCCGGCCTTGATCACCTACGGCGACATCGCGAAGGAACTGTCCCGCACCCTCGGACACCACATCGAGTACCGCCGGATCAGTCCGGACGAGCATCGAGCCGCGATGCTCCGGGCCGGGCTCCCCGAGGCCGTGGCGACCTCGAACGCCCAGGCGTTCGGGCTGATCGCCGAAGGCGACGCGGCCTGGCTGACCGACGAAGTGGCGACCCTCACGGGCGCCGCACCGCGCAGTCCCCAGGCGTTCATCGCCGAGCACGCCGCGGCTTTCTCTTGAGCCGCAAGGGAGCCGGCCCCTACACCGCCGCCCGCCCGGTCGATCTCGAAGATCCGCTGCCCCGCGGGCATGAGCGCGGTGGTGCTCACCCCTTCGGCCGGCCAGTTCAGTGCCGCGCACGCCGGCGGGGAAAGAGGGCGCCCCGCCCCGCCGGATCGTGGCGGGGCCGGGGCGTCGGGCGGGTCAGCGGCCGTAGGCTTCGAGCAGCCGCAGCCACACCTCGCTGACGGTCGGAAACGCCGGGACCGCGTGCCAAAGCCGGTCCAGCGGCACCTCACCGACCACCGCGATCGTCGCCGCGTGCAGCATTTCCGCGACGTCCGGGCCGACGAGGGTGAACCCGACGAGCACCTTGCGGTCCTCGTCGACGACCATCCGGGCGTGTCCCCGGTAGCCCTCGGCGTGCACGGCGGAACCGGCGGTGGCGGCCAGGTCGTAGTCGACGACGCGGATCCGCAGTCCGGCGGCCTCGGCCTTGGCCGCCGTCAGACCCACCGAAGCGACTTCCGGGTCCGTGAACACGACCTGCGGCACCGCGCGCTCGTCGGCGGTCGCCGCGTGGCGGCCCCAAGGAGCGTCGTCGACGGGCTCCCCCTTCGCGCGCGCCACGATGACGTCGCCGACCGCGCGGGCCTGGTACTTGCCTTGGTGCGTGAGGAGAACACGCCGGTTGACGTCCCCGGCGGCGTAGAGCCAGCCGTCCGCTTCGAGTACCCGCATCGTGCTGTCGACCGCAAGCCAGGCACCCGGCTGCAGGCCGACGCTCTCCAGCCCGATGTCCTGGGTGTTCGGCGCGCGGCCGATCGCGACGAGCAGTTCGTCGGCGTCGAACTGCTCGCCGTCGGTGAGCGTGATCGACACCGTGCCGTCTTCGTTGCGCTTGACGGAGCCGGCCTCCGCGCCGATGCGGACCGAAACCCCCTTCTCCCGCAACGACTCCGCGACGCGTTCGCCGGCGAACGGCTCGTTGAGGTGCAGCACGCCGTCGCGGGCCAGCATCGTCACCGACGACCCCAGCTCGCTGAACGCGGTCGCCATCTCCGAAGCCACCACCCCGCCGCCGATGACGGCGAGCCGGCCCGGGACCTCCTTCGCCGCGACGGTTTCCCGGCTGGTCCACGGCTCGGCCGCACGGAGGCCGTCGATGTCCGGAACCAGTGCGCTGCTGCCGGTCGCGACGATCACCGCGTGCCGCGCGGTCAGCGTGGTGGTGGTGCCGTCGGCGCCGGTCACCTCGACGACCCGGGCTCCGGTGAGCCGGCCGTGGCCGCGGTACAGCGGGATGCCGGCCGACTCGAGCCACGACACCTGACCCTCGTCGTTCCAGTTCGAGGCGAAGGAGTCGCGACGCCGGAGCACCGCCGCCACGTCGAGCTCACCGGTCACGGCTTCCCGCGCGCCGGGCACCTGCCGGGCCGCGCGCAGCGCCGCCCCGCTGCGCAGCAACGCCTTGGTCGGCATGCACGCCCAGTAGGAGCACTCACCGCCGACCAGTTCGCGCTCGACGATCGCGGCGGTCAGGCCACCCCGCACCACCCGGTCGGCCGCGTTCTCCCCGACCGGGCCGGCCCCGATGACGACGACGTCGTACGTGCTCATGTCAGTTCGCCTTCGCGGCGCGACCGAGCCGGATCGCCGAGACGAGGAAGAAGACGCCGCCGAGCACGGCGTAACCGGCCACATTGGCCAGTGACGCGTTCGCCGCGGAGGCGCCGATGACGAAGCTCGCGCCGGCCAGCACGGAGATGCCGCCACTGAGGATCATCGGCCACTGGCCACCCATCTTGCGGCGGCGGACGCCGACGATCAGCTGGACCACCCCGGCCACGATCGCCCAGGCGCCCCACACCCGCAGCACTCCCGGCACACCGGACGCGGACGCGATCCCGATCCCGATGGCCGCGAGCAGGCTGATCGCCATGTTCACGTACAGCGCGGTCACCGACCCGCCGCCCTTGGACGAGCGGGCGTCCACGATGGCCGAACCCACGTCGAACAGCGGGTACAGGACGGCCAAGCCGATGCCGACCACTCCCAGGCCCGACTTGGTCGTCACGAAAATCAGGACCGCCCACACGATGGCGAACGCGAAGCGCACGAAGTACAGCCGGCGCAGAGCCGGGGCGAACCCACCTACGGCGGGCGAGTCGACAGTAGTCACCATGATCCTCTCGAGACGGCGGGGAACCTCCCCGACGAGACCGAACGTTCTATCTCACTTCAGCCTGGTCGGCGCGCCACGCGTTGTCAAGACAGAACGTTCTATCCGAATCCTTACGCGCGGGAAAGGACCGCGCCGATCGCCCACGGCGGCCGGCGGCACAGGTGCCGGCTCGGTTACGCCGATCGGCTACTTCGAGGCGGAGTCGATGCGGTGCCGCAGGATCCCGTCGACGCCTTGCAGGAACGTGTCGCCGACGCCGGCCGAGTCGGCCAGGCAACCCGAGACCATCGCGCCGTCGCGCAGCATGACGAAGTGCCGTCCCGCGAGCTCCGGCGGTGTGTCGCCGACCTGCGCGAGCAAGTCCGTGACGATGTTCAGGAACCACTCGCGGTGCGCGAGGACGGCTTGGTGCACGGGGTGCGTGGGATCCGGGTACTCCGCGACCGCGTTGAGGAACGCACAGCCGCGGAACTGGGCGGAGCGGATGCCGTCGGCGATCGATCCGGCGATGGCTCGCAGCTTGTCCGCGGCCGACAGGCCGCTGACCAGAACCTTGCCGAACCCTTCGCGCTCCATCTCGTGCACACCCTGCAGATACGCGACGACGAGATCTTCTTTGCCGGGGAAGTGCCGGTACAGCGTGGCGCGGGTGACCTGCGCCTCCGCGACGATCCGGTCGATCCCCACGGAGTGCAACCCCTCCGCGTAGAAGATCCGGGTGGCCGTCGCGAGCAGCCTCGACCGCGCTTCGGATACCTGGCCTCGGGTGTTGTGCACCATCCGCCCGAGTGTAACAGATAGAACGGTCGGTATCGTACAGCTGGTCAGGGCTCGATCCCCGCGACCCGGAGCCACACCACCCGGCACGTCTCGGCGGCCTGATCGAGCGCTTCGGGAGAGGCCGCCGACGCGTGGTAGAACGTCCGCTCGATCATCCAGCACACCGCCCCCGCGACGGCCCGTGCGCCCGCGGGGCCGTCGCCGTCCGGGACGCCGGCGCGGACCAGGATCGCCGTGATCGCGTCGATGAAGATCTCCGCGGTCTCCCGCCACAACGCACCCAGCTCGGGAATGGCCGAGGACTGGTCGATCGCGACGCGCATGACCAGGCCGTGCTCGTGCCAGCGGTCGCGGGTGCGCCGCAGGGCCGTCGCGATCGCGTCCGCGGGTGCCGCCGGGTCGCCGGCCGCCGCGCGCGACTTCTCGTGCAGCGCCTCGACGGTCCGGGCGAAGAGGGCGACGAGCGCCTCCTGCTTGGAGCTGAAGTAGAAGTACATCGACGCGCGGGAGAGCCCGGCGCGCTCGGCGATGTCGCCGGTCGTGAGCGCGTCGAAACTCTTCTCGGCCAGCAATTCCTCGAGCACCTCGAGGATCTTCAGCTCGCGCAGGTCCCCTTTGGACGGCGCGCCGGACCGCCGCCGGACCGCCTTGTCAGGCATCGCGTGCCCCTCCCCTCCCACCGGTACCCCTCACGATGGCACGGCGGTCAGTTCGCCGCGATCCGGTGCCCGTCCGGGAAGTCGGTCGATCGCGACAGCTCTTCCCAGCTTTCGATGTCCGCGGCCACCGCGGCCCGGCCGCTCGCGACGAGCCGCAACGCGTCCGAACCGAGCACGAGGTGCACCGGCGGCTGCTCCGCCTCGATGACGGCGAGCACGGCTTCGGCGGCCTTGGCCGGGTTGCCCAGCTGGTGGCCGCTGGCGGCCTGCCGGGCCGCGCGGATCGGCTCGAAGAGCTCGTCGTAGTCCGCGATCGACCGCTCACTGCGGACCATCGAGCGGCCCGCCCAGTCCGTCCGGAACGAACCGGGCTCGAGGACGGTCACCCGCACGCCGAGCCCGGCGACCTCTTTGGCCAGGGTTTCGAGCATGCCCTCCACCGCGTACTTGCTCCCGCAGTAGTAGGCCAGCCCGGGGACGGTCATCAGCCCGCCCATCGAGCTGACCGCGAAGATGTGCCCCGAGCGCCGCTTCCGCATCCCCGGCAGGACGGCGTGGACGGTGGCCGCCACGCCGAAGACGTTGACGTCGAACTGCGCACGCAGCTCGGCCATCGGGGACTCCTCGAACACGCCCTCGTGCCCGTATCCGGCGTTCGCGATCAGCACGTCGATGGGGCCGACGCTGCGCTCGACCTCGCCGACCACGGCGAAAACCGCCTCGTCGTCGGTCACGTCGAGCTGACGCGCGTGGGCGCGGCCGGGCGCGAGCGCCTCGAACCGCCCGAGGTCTTCGGGCTTGCGCACGGTGCCGACGACGGTGTGCCCGGCCGCCAGCGCGCCTTCGGCGAAGGCGCGGCCGAGGCCGCTGCTCGCGCCGGTGATCAGGAGGGTTCGCTTCGTCATGCCCTCGACTCTACGCCTTGTCGAGAAAACTCGACACTGTGTCGACGATCGCCGCCGACCCGGTCGGTCACTGCTCGGCGGGCGCCAGGGCCGTGCCCAGGGTTTCGACCGCGAGGTACGGGTTGAGGTGCGGGTGCCTGCTGCCGACGGCGATGTCCCGCCAGAAGCGCTGCAGGGCGTTCGACGTCGCGAAACCACTCGGACCGTGCAGGTCGAGCATCCGCTCGAGGGCGGCCCGGCAGTCCCGACCGGCGTCGGCGAGGGCCATGCGCAGCCGCGGCCCGTCCGCCGGGGGCAACTCGGCCGAGCCCGCCTCGCGGGCGACCTCGAGCATCGTCTTCTCGGCGCGGTCCACCAGATAGGCGGCCTCCGCCAGCCAATGGCGGGCCCCCGCCGACTCCCCCATGCGCGAGTACGCGGTCATGAACGGTTTGCGGTCCGAGGCGAACATCGCGATGACGGCGTCGAGCGCCCCTCGGGCGGCACCCACCACCGGACCGAGCACCGTGATGGCGTACAGCATCAAGTCTCCCAGGGGGAAGGGCGCCGCCGCCGTGATCCGGCCGACCGGCACGAGGACGCCGTCGGCGACCAAAGTGTGGCTGCCGGTGCCGCGCATGCCCGCCATGTCCCAGGTGCGCTCGACGACGAGGTCGGCCGTCGGCACCACCGCGAAGGAGAACTCGCCGTCGACCAGCAACGCGAGCGTGGCCCAAACCGCGTCTTCGCAGCCCGAGACGTTCGGCCAGCGGCCGGTGACGCGCACCCCGTCCGGAACCCGCTCGCCCCGCGCGCCGGGCACCCCTGAACCGCAGAACAGCGCGTCCGGATCGGCGAAGAACTCCGGCGTCGCGGAACCGGGCAAGAAGCGAACGGCGAGGTTCTTGGCCGTGACGCAGGTCCCGGCGACCCACGCGGTGGACGGGCAGGCCCGGCCGAGGCCGGTCAGCCGGCGCGCGATGGTCTCCGTGTCCGCCCATTCCCCGCCGTGCTCCCGCGGGGTCCGCCAGGCGAAGACGCCGTCCTCGTGCAGGGCGGCCAGACCTTCGGCCGCCGGCCGCTCGTTCTGTTCCACTTTTCCGGCGTGGGCGCGCAGGAGGTCCGTGGTTCCGGCGTTCGCGTATTCGATCACTCCACCGACTCAAGCACCGGACGCGCGCGGCGTGCCATGCGCCGGCGGCACCGGTTCATACGCGGCTGTGCGCCGGTAGCATCGCCGGTATGGACCTGATCAGCGAGGTGATCCGCACCGTGCGGGTCGGGAGCGCCGGGGCTCGCGTGATCAAGCAGCCTCCGGCGGGCCTCAGGTTCGCCGCGTTCGCCGGCAGCGGGTTCCACATCATCACGCGCGGTACCTGCTGGCTGATCGGCCACGACGAGCCCGTGGCCCTGCGCCCGGGCGACATCGTGCTCACCTCGTCCGGCGCCGAGCACGGCCTCAGCCAGGAACCCCGCGCGCTGGCGGACATCCCGCTGTTCGAGCTGGGCGCGCCCCCGCCGGCCCCGGAGCCCGCGGCCTTCGAGTTCCTATGCGGGGCCTACCGGCTCGACCACGGCCACGCACCCCAGTACCTGCGCGCGCTGCCCGACCTCATCGCGCTGTCGCCGGACTACGACCGCCACCCGGAGCTGCGCTCCCTGATCGACCTCCTCCTCACCGACGTCTCGGCGGCCCGGCCGGGCTCCGGCGCGACGCGGCGGGCGCTGCTGGACCTGATCCTCGTCCAGGTCCTCCGCCAGTGGCACGAGCGGGACACCGCGGCGGGGTGGCCGGAGGTCGCCCACCCGGGGATCGCGGCCGCGCTGCGCGAGATCCACGAAAACCCGCACCGGCCGTGGACGGTGGGCCGGCTGAGCGAGGTCGCGGGGATGCCCCGCACCGCCTTCTCCCGGCTGTTCACCGCCGCGGTGGGCCGGCCGCCGATGAGCTACCTGACTGGCTGGCGGCTCGGCCGCGCCGCCCGGCTGCTGCGGGAAACCGACGCCGCGCTGGCGAGCATCGCCCCGCGAGTCGGGTACTCGACCGAGTTCGCCTTCTCGGCCGCCTTCCGCCGCGAGTACGGCGTCTCGCCGGGACGGTTCCGCACTACCCCGCCCACCCTCACCGCCGCCGACGTTCACTGATCGGTCAGGAGCTGACGAGGGTGCCTTGCCCGGCCAGTTCCTGGCGCAGCGCGTTGCTCATGCTCCAGACGGCGGCCTTGGAGACCGGGTAGGCGCTGCTGCCGGGAAGACGAACCAGGACGGCCAGGAGGCGATGTTCACGACCGCGCCGCCGCCGTTTCCGGCATCCTGACCAAACTGGACCTGCGCCAACGGGTCCAAGCGGTCGTGTTCGCCTATCGGACCGGGCTTCGCCACAAGTGCCGAGTCGTGATCCCGGGGGCTGCTACGCCGGCGAGTCGGCGATCCGGCCGAGCACGTCCGGGTCATCGGGGTCGTCGAACCAATAACCGTTTTCCCCGAGGTAGCGGAACTGGACGGCGACACCGGCGGCCACCTCGACACTGACGGAGCGGCGTCCGATGGTGCGGGGCTGCAGGTCGTGCTGGCCGGGAGTCCAGTCGTTGAACGAACCCACCACGCTGACGCGGCCGGGCGGCTCGTCGGCGGGCAAGCTGAAGACGATGCGCTTCGCGCCGCTTCCGTCGCGGCCTCGGCAGATCTTGATCACTCCGCGGTAGCCCTCTCAGTGTGTCTGTCGGAGTCCGGGCGCTCGACGTTGAGCGCGTCCATGATGCCATCCCGCCGTCGCCGATCACCCCCGCCGACACCGTGATCACTCGATCGATCGGCCGCCGCCGCGACGCGGTATCGCCTCGCCTGCGAGTGATCCGCCGTGTGCCCTGCTGCCGACATCCGGACGGGTGAACCTCCCTCGGTCGAGCAACGGTCAGGAGCGGTGCACGTGCCAGAACCTGTCACCTCCGGAACCGGTGGTGCGCGACCGAGCCCGGGTGGCCGCACGCCAGACCGATGCGCGGCGCCGCATCCTCGAGGCCGCCCGTGTGGTGATCGCGGAGCAAGGCTTCGCCGCCGTCCTCCTTCGGCTGGGACCACGACGACAACCCTGTCGGTGCTGCACGGACCGCTCCCCCTGCCCGGCGGGATGCTGCTCGTCCTCGGCATGGACCTGCCCGACGGCTTCGGGCAGTGGCACTGCCTCCCGGCGAGCGGCACGACCCACCTGGTGTGGGACGCCGCCAGGTTGCCGCAGGAATGCTTGCCGGACTCACACCGCCGCTCAAACGTCCTCTTCCCCGGTCGGCGGCGTGCGCCTCGCGGAGCGCCCGCGTTGATGTGACTCTGACCGGCTTGACCAGGTCGGACGCGACCTCACGACTGTCCCGTCTCAGGGCGGCGCGGAGCCGGGAACCGGTGCCGCGCCGCCCTGATGTCCCCCCGCGTCCGGTGCGCCTGGCGATGTCACCAGAAGCGGACCCAAAGTTCGTAGTCGTCGCCGGGGAGCCAGCTGCCGTTGATGCACTCGTAGCCCTTCCAAGAGCCCTGGGCCACACCGTCGCGTCCCCGGTTCTCGCAGTCGGACTTCCACGTGTAGTAGCCCGTGAAGGAGTAGCCGACCGGCCCTGGACCCGGCCCTCTGACCGCGGCGGGCACCGCTTGCGTCCGCGCTGTCCCGGCCGGAGCGGCCTGGGCCGCCGTGGGCGCGACCGCCGCCAGCGCCAGCACCGCCGCGGCGACCGGCAGCGCGCGCAACACCACGGTCCGTGTCTTTCTCGGCTTCGTCGTGGTCGTCCGCTCGGATCTCATACAGTCCCCTCCGTTGTGACGCCCCGGCCTCAGCTTCGTGGCCGACGCGATCGTGTTCTCGACGATCAAGTCATACCGGCGCGCGGTGTTCAGGAGAGGCTCTGACCGGGCTGAACGACAATCGCTGAACAACGAAGCCGGGAATCGTCACCGTCGCGGCAAGGTCGACGCGCGCAGCTGCGGAAGTCGTGGTCGCGCGCCTGGATTTCGCCGCTGCGACGGTCCGGGCGCCGGCGCCGTTCGCGGCGCTCCAGCTCGACTTGCGCCACCCCGTCGGCCGCGAAGACGGCGATCCGGCGTCCGTTCAGCTTCCCGTCCTGTCAGGCACCCGCCATCGCCGGGTGCAGGACGACCTTCGTCCAGCCGTCGTCTCGCTTGTCGAAGTGCTCGTAGGCCTCCGGCGCGCGTTCGAGGGGCAGCTCGTGGCTGACGATGAACGACGGTTCGGCCTTGCCCGCGGCGACCAGGTCGCGCAGCTGCCGGTTGTACTTCTTGACGGGCGCCTGGCCGCTGCCGATGTGCTGGCCCTTGAACCAGAACATACCGTAGTCGAAGGCGAGTTTGCCCTGCTTGGCCAGCTCGTCCTCGGCCCCGGGGTCCTGGGGCACGAAGACGCCGACGTTGCCGATCCGCCCGGTGAAGCGCACCGAGGCGACCAGCCGGTTCATCGTCAGGTTCGCCTTCTCCCGTCCGTCGGGTTCGTGCGCCTGGTAGCCGACGCATTCGCAACCGTTGTCCGCACCCAGCCCGATCGTCTCGTCCAGAACCGCCTGCACCGGGTCGACCTTCGAGTCGTCGATGGCGATCGCGCCGATCGATTCCGCCAGCCGCAGCCGGTCGGGGCGCCGGTCGACGACCATCACCCTGCTCGCCCCGCGGATGGTCGCCGAGAGCGCGGCCATCAGCCCGACCGGGCCGGCGCCGTAGATGACCGTCTGGTCACCGGGCCGCACGCCGGCCATCTCGGTGGCGTGGTAGCCGGTCGGGAAGATGTCGGCGAGCATCACGTAGTCGGTCTGACGCTGCTCGGCGTCCTCGCCCAGCCGCAGGCAGTTGAAGTCACCCCAGGGCACGCGCAACAGCTCGGCCTGTCCGCCGGCGTACGGGCCCATGTCGGCGAAGCCGTACGCGGCACCGGCCATCTTCGGCTCGGGCTGGGCGGTCAGGCAGTAGTTCGTCAGCTGACGCTCGCAGTTCTTGCAATGCCCGCAGGCGATGTTGAACGGCAGGACGACCCAGTCGCCCACCTGGACCTTGTCGACCCCGGAGCCGACCTCGACCACCTCACCCAGATTCTCGTGCCCGAACCAGCGGCCGGTCTCGAAGCCGGTCCGGCCCTCGTACATGTGCAGGTCCGAGCCGCAGATGTTCGCCGACGTGATCCGCACCAGGACGTCGGCCGGCCGCTCGATCCGCGCGTCCGGCACGTCCTTGACACTGACCTGCCGCGGACCTCGTACACCACTGCCTTCATCACTGCCTCCTTGTCGTAGCTGCCTGCGGGGCCGGATTTCCTCCGGAGAACCCGCTAAACCACGACCGACCCCGGCCGCTTGGACGTGTTCGATCGGTGGGTTAGCCGGATGGCCAAGGGGTAGCCGCCCCGCATCGGATGCGTCCTGGAACGTGACACACCAGGTCGGCGACCGGGCGCGCGCGAAGGAGACGCCGTGGAAATTGGCGCGCCTCGAGCAGGTCCGCACCACCGGCGCCCCTGCCGTCAGCCGTTCGTCCCCTTCCCCGGTGACGGCCGCATTGGACAGCGGACGCGCCGGACCGGCTCATGCTGGTTCTCCGACGATGCCGGTTACTCCACTCGGGTTCTCCCCCGCGCGCGGCCTCAACCCCGCTGCAGTTCGGGCGTGAAGGCAACGGCAGGACCCACTATCGAGGGAGGAACACGATGTCGAAGGTACGGAGGACCGCGATCGGCGCCGTTCTGGCCGCGGCGGGGCTCATCGCGGCCCCGGCAGCCCAGGCGGCGACCGCGAGCCCGGCGGCGAGCTCGGCCTGCCCGGGTTACCACTTCTGCTTCTACTTCAACAGCGACTACGGCGGCGCCCACGCCGACTACCTGCTCTCCGACGGCAACCTCGGCGACGAGCTGTTCAACAAGGCCGGCACCACCACCAGGGGCTTGGGCGTCCAGGTGAAGAACAACGCCGCGTCGGTGCGCAACAACTTCGCCTTCCCCGCGACGGTCTACTACAACAGCGGCTGCAACGGCAGCGTCGCCTCGCAGACGTTCGGCGCGTACTCCTCCGGAAACTTCAACTCCACCATGAAGAACCAGAACGCGAGCTTCAAGTGGGTTGGGAGTACCGGCGGCGGTTTCGACTGCGCGAACCGCGATCAGTTCTAGCCGCCCGGATCGGGGCCGCGCCGGAGAGGCGCGGCCCCGGTCGCGACCCGGAGGTCCAGCCGTGGCCACATTCCATCGCCTGGCCGCGTTCGCCGCAGTGCTGGCGGTCGCCGCGGCCTGCTCGGCGGCGCCCGCCGCGACGCCCGGCTTCGGTGCGGGCGACCTCGACGCCGCGCTCGGAAAGGTCCCCCGCGACCTGGCGGCCGTGCACGGCCTCGATCTCCCCCTCGACCGGTCGCAGCTCACGCCGGTCGAGGAACTGGAAGTCGTCAAGGCACGCAACACGGTGATGGAACGCTGCCTCGCCGCTCGGGGGCTCGTGTTCACCTTCCCGCCGGTCGATCCCGTGCGAGACGCCGCCAAGCCGAGGCGGCACGGTCTTGTCGACGTGGCCGAGGCCGCGACGTACGGCTACCGCGAGCCGGCCGTGTTCACCCGACGCCCCACCGGCGTGCCGGAACAGCCATCGCCGGACGTCGTCGCGATGATCACCGGCAGGAGCGACCGTCACGACGTCCCGTCCGGCGGCTGTGCGGGTGAGGCGGACCGCGCCCTCGCACCCGATGCGAAACCCGGGCAGGAACCGGTGAGTTTCGGGTTGAGCCAACGGAGTTACGAGATCACCCGGACCACCCCGCCGGTGACCGCGGCCGCGGCGGCGTGGTCGCGGTGCATGGCCGAGGCCGGTTTCCGGTACCGCGACCCGCAAGCCGCGATCGGCGACCCCGCGTTCGGTGCCGGCCGTGCGTCGGCACACGAAATAGCCGTCGCCACCCGGGACGTGCGGTGCAAGGAACGGGCCGATTGGGTCCGGACGTGGGTCGCGGTCGAGCGGGTGGTGCAGGAAGCGCTTGTGCCGTACCACACCGCCGACCTGGCACGCGAGCAGCAGCACAAGGAATGGCAACTGGCCGCGGCCCGCAAGATCACCGGGTGACGGCACTTCGGGGCCGGCACCGGTTTCGCAGCCCCACGGCCAGGGGACAAAACAAGGACAACTTCAGCAGCCGTTCACGAAGCAGGTTCGCCGTTTCTACAGTAAGCCACATGTCGTATCCCGAGATCCCACGGCGGTGGAACCCCCAGGTGGGGACGCCGGACGAGGAGCTCGCGGGTCCGCGGCAGGTGATCCACGTCGAGAGCGGATTCGGATACGGGGTTGTCGGTGCGGACATCCACGTCTTCGGCGACGGGCTTCCCCTGTACCTGCTGGAGAACTGGTCCCCCGGGCCGGTGGCGGATCCCGGTTTTCTGCGGGAGCTGCCCAGCCGCATGCTGAATTCCCGGTACGCGGTCGTCCCGTTCACCGGGCGGCAGGAGGAACTCGCTCAGCTGTACGAATGGCGCCAGACCGGCCCCAGGCTCGCTTACCGGTGGCTGCACGGCCCTGGCGGGCAAGGCAAAACCCGGCTCGCGGCACAGTTCGCGGCCGACAGCACGGCCGCGCGCTGGAAGGTCGTCACGGCCACGCACGGCCCCGGCACCGTCCTTCCTCCGCCCGGCAGCCAGGACCTGCGCCTGGGCAACGAGGCAGGACTGCTGCTGCTCGTCGACTACGCCGACCGGTGGCCGCTGACGCACTTGACCTGGCTGTTCAGCAATGCCTTGCTGCACCAGCTCGGCATGCCGACCCGTGTGCTGCTGCTGGCGCGGACCACCGACCCCTGGCCGGCGATCCGGGCCAGCCTCGCCAACCGGGAGGTCAGCACATCGACCCAGCTCCTCGAGCCGCTGCCGGTCGACGAGTCCGGGCCGCGCGCCGCGATGTTCGCCGTCGCCCGGGACAGCTTCGCCACCCCGTACGGCATCCCGTCCACGGCGGACATCGCGCCGCCGGGTGCCCTCGACGAGCCGGATTTCGGTCTCACACTGGCGCTGCACATGGCTGCCTTGGTCGCGGTCGAGGCCAGCCGGACCGGCTCGCGCCCACCCCCCGACCTGGCCGGTCTCACCGTCTACCTCCTGGATCGCGAGCAGTTGCACTGGGCGCGCCTGTACGGCGACTCGACCCATGAGCTGGACCCGGCCGCCCGGGTCTTCCACACCCCGCCGTCCGTGATGAACCGGACGGTGTTCACCGCGGCCCTCACCGGACCGGTCCAACGCACCACCGGCACCGGCGTGGTCGGGCGAATCCTCCGCCGGCCGCCGGCCGCCGAGCAAGTCATCGCCGATCACACGGTTTGCTACCCCTCGCCCGATCCGATCCGCGACACGGTCCTCGAGCCGCTCAACCCGGACCGGTTGGCCGAGGACTTCCTTGCCCTCACCTTCCCCGGTCACCGCGCCGACTACCCGGCCCAGGACTGGGCCGCGCCCACCACGACCGCACTGCTCGCACGCGGGCCCGACCACCTGCCGGCCGCTTGGACCCCTCGGGCCATCGTGCTGCTGACCAGCGCCGCCGAGCGATGGCCGCACCTGGGTCCCCTGCACCTCTACCCGATTCTGCACAGCGACCCACAACTGGCCGTGGCGGCCGGAAGCGCCGCGCTGTCCACACTGGCCAGCATGGCGGACATCAGCCCCGAACTCCTTGAGGAGATCGCCGCTCACTTCCCCACCGAGCACGCCGTTGATCTCGACCCCGGGATCGCCGACGTCGCCGCCCGCATCGCCCGCCACCGTCTCGGGGGCACCGACGATCCTGCCGTGCACGCCCGCATCCACTACGACCTCGCCCCACGGCTGTGGTATGCCGGCCGCGACGACGAGGGTCTGGCAGAGGCACGGCGAGCTACCGCCTTGTACCGGCAACTGGCCGCGCAGAACCCTGAACGCCACGCATGGCGGCTGGGCACATCGCTGGCCGCTCTCGCAGGGCACCTGACGCCGGCCCACCCGCACGAAGCGGTAGCCGCCGGAGAGGAAGCCGTTCAAATCCTGCGACGCCCGGCGGAGAGTGCTCCGCAGACGGCTGCGATCAACCTGACAGGCGCGCTGGAGAACTACAGCGCCGCCCTCTCCCGGGTCGGCCGGAGGACAGAAGCAATGGCCGCTGCCGAGGAGGCGCTACGCATCATGACCCAGCTGGCCGGCGCGGCGTCCGATGACGCGAAATGGGCGGATTATTTCGCCGGCATCCTCAACAACTATGGTTGTTTTCAGGATGTCAAGGATGCCGGACAGCGAGAGAAAGCCATCTTCTCCCTCTCCGAGGCCACGAAGCTCTACCGGCGTCTGACGGAAGCCAACCCGCGGACCTTCATGCCGGATCTTGCCATGTCCCTGCACAACCTCGGTGACAGGCTGGCGGAAGCCGGCCGCCCGGACGAGGCGGTGGCAGCGACCGCCGAAGCCGCCCAAATCTACCGGCGGATCGTGGAGGTCAACCCGTCGGCTTTCGAGCAGAGACTCGGTCAGACGTTGGAGCACCTCAGCATGCGTTTCCACGAGGGAGGACGGCGGGAAGACGCGGCGCAGACCGCTAGAGAAGCGACGCGTGTTCATCGCCGGTTAGCCGAAAAAAAGCCGCATGAGGCCACTCCGGCCTTGGCACGGTCGCTGTCCGCCCTCGGCGTAGTGTGCCATGGAGCGGGACACAAGCAGGAAGCCTTGACGGCAACCGAGGAAGCCGTGGGCATCTACCGACGCCTCGCCCAAGTCGACCCGGAACGGTATGAGGCAGGTCTCGCAGGCACATTGGACCATCTGAGCATTCGCCTCGCCAAAGTACAACGACTGCAAGAAGCGATCACAGCGGCCGACGAAGCCGCGCGCATCTACCGTCGCATCAGGACGGCCAAACCGGAACTGTACGCAAGCGACTTCGCCATGGCTCTGGGCAACCTCGGCGTGCTCCTCTCTCAGTCCGGGCGACAGCACGAGGCGCTGGCGGCGGCAGAGGAAGCCGTTCGCATTTTTCGCCAGCAGGCACACAAGAATCCGCACAAATTCGCTCCTCACCTTGCCAAGGCGTTACTTTCCCTCGCCATGGCCAGGCTGGCGGTACGCCAAGACCTACAGCATGTTTGGGAGACGATCCACGAGGGAATCGAGATCCTGATCCCGTTTGCCCGAGCCGAACCGCATATATTCGGGGAACCACTGTACGAACAATACAAAGTGGCCGCGATATTTTTCGAGCTGGTCGGCAGCAAAGCAGAGGCGGACCAGATTCGACACCTGGTGAGCACCTCGGACCCGAACAGCAACCTCCTTGTTTTCCATTTCGATGTACAGCCGATCGGCAGGTTCGGCTAGCCGGTCACTGGTGCTGTCCGGTGCCGTCACCGGCGTCCATGGGCGCGGGCGGCATCCGTGTGTCGGGAAGGTGGTAATGGGTGACGTTGCCGAACATGGCGCCCGTGGCAACGGAGCCCTGGCCGGACGCGGTGATGTGCTGCACCGCCGGAGGCGGGTGTGGCACCGGTTCGATCCGGTGCTCGGGCGGTAGCGCGGATGTCGCCGCCTGGTGGCTGAGGGTGTCCAGGTGCAGATGATGGGCGCCATATCTCTCGATGAGAGAGTCGAGTCTCCTCCGGCCGGTGACCAGGACGGTACAGGTGGCCGTGCCGGGGAAGAGCGGCTCGACCTGGTCGGCGGTGGCGGCGTTGTCCAGCACGATCAGCATCCGCTTACCCGCGACCTCCCTGCGGTACCGGGCGGCCTGAGCATCCGGGTCGGCAGAGCTGTGGACGGGGTCGACACCAAGGGCGTCGAGAAATCCGCCAACCGCGGTCAGCGGCTCCACCGGCCGGCCGGTAGAGCTGAAGCCGCGCAGGTCGACGAAGAGTTGCCCATCGGGAAAGCGGTGGATGTTGCGGTGTGCCCAGTGCAGAGCAAGCCAGGTTTTGCCGATCCCGCCTGCCCCGCTGATGGCGCAGATCGCCACCCCTTGGCCGTCCTGCGATGACGGCGTCGCCCGGACGGGAGCGGCCAACACCTCGTCGAGAACGTCCAGTTCGGCGCTCCGGCCGACGAAGGCACCCGGTGGCGGAGGCAATCGGCGCGGCACCACGTGGTGGGTGGGGGCATGGATGTGCAGACCGCCGTGGATTACACCGGCTTGAATCACGTTGTGGATCGAGCCGGCGGTCGACTCGTTGCTGACCTGTGGACTCTTGTCGGCCGCAGGGACAACACGGTCTGGTTCGGGTGTCGCCACCTGCGCACCTCCCGAGCACGTCGGCTTCACCCCAGCATCCATCGCCACCGCGCCGCTCCAGGGCAAAACCCATCGAGGTTCACCCAGTGGGAGCACACCGTTCGTCCGGACTCGCCCGCCCGGCGATGACGCGAATCGCGCCGAACTTCGGCCGCGTACCACGGAAAAAGTGGTCCACACCCCGGCGGAGGCCGATTCAGCAGAATCGTGCGGCACGGTGCGAACCCCGGGGACACTACCTTGCCGAGCCGTGGTTCCGGTACGCGGCGGCGGCCTGAACGCGGTTGGCTACGCCGAGCTTGGCCAGCAGGGCGGAGACGTGGTGCTCGACGGTCTTGCGAGACAAGGTCAACCGGCCCGCGATCTCGGCGTTGGACAACCCGTCGGCGAGCAGGGCGAGGACATCCACCTGACGGACGGTCAAACCCGCCGGCTGGGCCGTCGTACTGCGACGGGGACCGCGCGGCATTCCGGTGACACCGCGTCGCCGCAGCGCGGCGCGTAGGCACCCGGCCGCCCGGGTCGCGCCGAGGCTGTCCAGGGTCCGCAGCGCCTCGACGGCCGCGGGGGGATCACCGGCCGACATCGCCTCGATCCGCAGGTAGGTGGCTCCGCGCGCGGCCCACTCCGCCGCCGCCTCCGCCCAGCTGCCACTGATCATCAACTGAAACGGCGAGGCGACGGCGGTCGCCGGGCGCTCGGTGGCACCAGCCCGCCAAAGCCGGTACGCCAGCACGCCGAGCTGGAACGGCTGGTGCACCGGCGCCGTCAGTTCGAGGCACTGCCGAGCCTCGTCGGCGGCACGGTCGGCATCGCCGTTCCACAGGAAGTACTCCGAACGGGCCGCGGCCACCGGTGCCAGCCACTGAGCTTCGCCGATCTGGCCGGCTCGGCGTGCCGCTTCGTCCAAGGTGGAGATCGCATCAGGATTCCCGCACGCAGCCTGGATTCGGCCCCTGGCCACGAGCGGCATCACCGCGGTGACGGCGAACTGCCCCGGCCGGGCCAGCGCGGCATCGGCGTCGGCGAGCGCACCAGCCCAATCGCAGCGCTGCATCCGCACGTTCGCGCGAGCGCCGATCAGATACTGGGCGTAGCCGTCGAGGTTCTGTTCCCGGGCGTAGCGGAGCGCCCCGTCGATCAGCGCGACGGCGTTTCCGTACTGGGCAAGCTCTTCGGCTGTCACGCAGGCCAGGTTCAGCTTGGCGCGGACGGCCAGATCGACGTATCCGTTGGCGGCCGCGCGTTCGTGTGCCTCTTCCAGCGCTGCCTGGGCGTCGCCTGCTTCGTCGGCCAACCGCGCGGTCTGCACGTTGATCGTCGCGTGGATCGCGGTCTCGACGTCGCCCACTTGTTCTGCGAGTGCGCGCGCCCGCTCCCCCAAGGCGATTGCCGCGCCGTGCTCGTAGGCCCGCATGTGCACCTGAGCCCGGTTGCTGTACGCCATGGCGAGTTGCCGGAGGGGCCGCCCGGCCGCCAGGACACCCACCGCCCGATCAGCCGCCTCCAGGGCCTGCGCCGAATGCCCCGTCCACCAGGCCAGCCGGGAGATCCAGCGGAGGTTCTCCGCGACCTGCTCGGGCTGCGCCAGCTCTTCCCGGATGGTCGCGGCCTGGTGCCTGGCCTGCAGCCCCTCGACGAGCAGCCCGGCCAGGTACGCCTGCAGCGCGTACCGCTCAAGCAGCCCGGCGTGTTGCTCAGGCGACAGCCGGCCCGCATGATCGATGGCCGCCCGGTAGTGCGCCGCCGCCTCCCGGTGCGCGCCCTGACGGGCCGCGCCGGCCCCGGCCGACTGCCCGTACCGCAGCACGGCACGGAAATCACCGGCGTGGCGCGCGTGGTGCACCAGCCGGCCCGGATCGATCCCGGGCACCCCGACCAGCACATCCAGTACCCGTCGGTGCAGCTCGGCCCGGCGGGGCGGCGACAACGCGTCCTCCACTGCGCTGCGCAGCAACTCGTGCCGGAACGACACGCCGTCGCCAGCTGAGATCAGCACCCCGGCGTCGACGCAAATATCGACCAGGTCGGCCGCGCCGGCGACGATCGCGGCGTCTGCGTGAGTCGGTACGACCGACACCAGCCGGGCCAGATCCCGCGCCGGCGCCGGCAATGCGCGTAGCCGGTCGAGGATGAGATCCTGTACCGCACCCGGTACCGCCCGTCCGCCGGCCTTGACCAGCTCGGTCACCAGCAACGGATTACCGCCGGTCAGCCGGTAGGCCAGAGCCGGGTCCCGCCCGGCCTTGCGCGCCTGCTCGCCCACGCACTCCGGCGACAGCGGCAGCAGCGGTATTCGACGCACCACTGCACCAGGCAGCATCGCCAGCGTTCCCCGCAGCGGATGTCCGGATCCCAGTTCGTCGTCGCGGTAGGTCACCACCAGCAGCACCGGCAGGCGCCCGATTCGCCGGCCGAGCAGCGCCATCCAGTCCAGCGTGGCCTCGTCTGCCCAATGCACGTCCTCGACCACGATCACCGGCCGGGGTCGCTGCCGAGGCCCTGACAACTCGTCCAGGAACGCGGCGAAGATCTCCTCCTGAGCCGCGCCCGCACCCAGCCGGGCGGCCAGCACACCACCCGCCTGCCGGCCGATGTCATGCAGGGGCCCGAGCGCCCTGGGGGTGACCAGGCGGTCACACCCACCCCAGAGGACGCGGGCGCGCCGCCCACACCGCTCGGCGAACGCCGTCACCAGCGCCGATTTGCCCAGCCCCGCCTCGCCCGGCACCAGCGCAATCCGGCCACCGGCCGCGCTTTTGTGCAGCAGCGCGTCCAGCAGGTCCAACGCCGAGGAGCGTTCCCACAACTCCATAGACGGATAGTAATGGCATGGACCGAGTTGTCGGTCCGGCGTTTCTGTCGGGTACCGGCTACCTCGTCCCTGAGTTGTGGGCACCGCCGAGTCACCAATATGGGCAGCCTCACCCTGTCACCGAGCCTCAGGCTCGCCATAGCGTCCTGCCGGTCCGAGAGCGACAGAGGGAGGCAGGATGACGATCCGCCGCACGCTGAGCGCCGGTTGCCGGGGCGGGGTCCGCGCCACCCCACGCCGCTGAAAGCCACGAGTGGCATGCCAAACGAAAGGAACAATTCGATGAGAAAGAGTCCATTCCCGACCGTGCTCGGCAGCATCGCGGCACTCGCCGCCGGCGTCCTGGCGTTCCCGACGGCGGCTTCGGCCGCCAACCCCGACCGCATCGGCAATCCGATGCAGAGCGTCTGCCTCCAGCCCGAAAACGGATCGACAAGTGCTGGAGCACTGATCCTCCAGGCAGCCTGCAACGGGTCGGCGGCGCAGCGCTGGACCCGGGACGGACTCCACTACGTCAACCTCGGTAGCGGCCTGTGCCTGAATGCCGGGGGCGAACGGGAGTCCGGCCACATCCTGGCCAGCCAGTGGCCTTGCAACGCGATCAGCAACGAGAACTGGCAGCCGGCGTCCTCCGTACCCGGCGCTGTCACCGCCCTGATCTCGCGGGTCTCCGGCACCAGCAACACCTGCCTCGAGCTCCCCGGAGGGTTTCCCGGTGTCGGCAACGGCGCGTGGCTCAGCAGGTGCAACGGATCCCTTCCCCAGCAATGGCTCGTTCCGTCCAGCTAGAAACTGCAGCTCGACCGCGGCCGGCCTCTCCGCGCCGAGCGTGCCGAGGCCGAAACCAGGCTGGCGCTGGTGGCCCGCCTGCGCTGAGCGCCGGGTTGGCCCGTGCTCAGAGAAACGACCCTGCCGGGCCTGCGTTCGGACCCGGCAGGGTCTGGGCCTGCGTATTACTCGACGCCGAAGCATGCACCGCCATGACCGCCGGACACGGCCGACGCCGACCGCCTGCTGGTGCCGCTGAACGAGACGTACGCTGTCTGCCAGATCAAGCCCAACGGCAACGCCGTCTTCGAGACCATCCTGGAAAAGCGAGGATAAGTGACCGCAGAGCAGGACGAGCCGGCGGTAGCCGCGTTCTGGCGTTTCGAGTCCGATGAGGAACGCCGCATCGTGCGCGATGTCCTGTACCGCCGGTTCCCTCGCCTGACAAGCCTTCTCGCCAACGCCTTCGAGGCCGTGCTCGCCGTCGACATCGCACGCCCGGGAAACCCCGACGGCGACAACGACGCCATCGCGGAAACCCTCGCTCTCCTCGCCGGCGTCAACGGGAACCTCGACCGAATCTCCACCGCACAACTGCACGACATCGTCGGCGAAGGCATTGCACGAAGTTTTGGCCACGTGCCCGACCCTGGTCTCACCCAGCAAGCAATCCGGCTGCTCAGCACTGAATCGGCGAGCGTCGACTGGGAGGCCCTCACCTGGGAGGCAACTGATTCCGACGGAGGCGCGCGCCCGGAAGACACACGACCGCTCAGCCCGCCCTTTTGGGCACTGCTCAATACCCCGGAACAACACCTGGCGGCAAATGCGGTGGTGAACCGGGAGTTCGCGCCGACAGCGTCGATCTTGCTCGAGTGCCTGGAGCAGGCCGACCCGATGGATATCGTGTACCCGGACCAGACCCCGGAATACCCTGATGTCGTGCGCGAGACGGTCGTACTGCTATCGGACGTTCACGCCGATCTCGGCCGCGTATCCCCAGAACGGCTCGAGCGCGTCGTCGTCGAAGCGCTCGCTCGATGCTTCGGCGAACCACCCGAGGAAGGTCGAGTCCCCCACGCGGTCAGCCTCCTCACCGGGCATGCGATTCGCCGTTGACCCGAAGGAGGTTCACGACGGCTGCCCGGGCGTCAACGGCCGGCCGCAGGCCGGCTGATGACCGCCGCCGGGAGCGCGAGCGGCCCTCACCCCGGCAGCTGGGCAAGCCCCCGCTCGAGCCGGGCGGCTTCGTCGGTTCGCCGCTGCGCTCGGTACAGGTCCGCGGCTTCCCCCCACGCCGCACGAGCCTGCCGGTGGTTCCCGGCGGTCGCATACGAACGACCGAGGTCCTCGAGGGTGTTCGCCGTCTGGTAGAGGTCGCCCAGTTCGCGACGAACGGCGATGGCTTGCCGGTAGAAGCCGGCAGCGAGTTCGGGGTGGCCGTCGCGGTCTTCGAGGTAGCCGAGGCTGTCGAAGATGTGCGCTTCGCCGTCGCGGTCGTCGAGGCTGCGGCACAGAGCAAGAGCGGTTTCGCAGTACTTGCGGGCCTCGGCGTACCGACCCAGCCGGGCTGCGCTCCAGCCGAGGTTGCTCACGGTCTGGGCTTCTCGCACCGGGTTGCCCGCGGCCCGGAACAGCTCGTAGGCCCGGCGGGTCTGCTCGAACGCGCGTTGATGGTCGGCCCGCCGGTCCGACAGGGCGCCGAGGTGGCCGTGGACATAGGCTTGCGCGACGAGGTCGCCCTCGCGCTCGGCCAGGGTGAGTGCTTGCCGGAAATGCTGTTCGGCGTCCTGGTCGTGGTTCAGCTCGCCGAGCACCCGGCCCAGCATGCGCAGGGCGAGGATCCTGGTCGCCGGCTCGCCGAGGCGCCCGGCGCCGATGAGTGCGGCCCGCCACACGTCCACTTCGTCGTGCAGGAGCCCGCGCCGGTGGTGCACGGTGTTCAGCACCCAGGCCAGCTGCCACACGTACCGATCGTCGCCGAGTGCGGCGGCGGCCCGCTGCGCGGCCAGCAAGTTGACGTGTTCGTCGATCAGCCAGGTGAGCGCCGCCGCGCTGTCCGGCAGCTCCAGGGGTGCGCACGCCGGGGAGGGCCCGGCCAGGCCGATCGGGTCGCGTTCCGGAGCGAGGAGCCGGTCCGCCGCGTAGGCGGTGTGGAGGTAGAAATCGAGAATCCGGCGCAACGCGGCGTTCCGCTCGGCGCCGTCGAACTCCTGCCCGGCCGCGTAGTCACGGATCAGCTCGTGCATCCAGTACCGGCCGGCGGCGCCCTCGGCGAGCAGTGACGCGTTTTCGAGGTCGCGTAGCGCTGTCCGGGTCGCACCGGCCGGACGGCCGGCGAGGCACGCCGCCGCCGGCAGCCGGATGCAGGGGCCTGGCGCGATGCCGAGAAGGACGAACATCCTGGTCGATTCGGGGCGCAGAGCGCGTTGGGACCAGGACAGCACAGCTGGGAGGCTCGCGGCCGGGTCGTCGTCGTCGAGCGCGCTGAGCCCGGCCTCGCGCAACTCGGTGGCGAGGTCGGCGAGGCCCAGGCGCGGCCGCAGGTGGGCGTGCCCGGCGACGATGCCCAGCGCGAGCGGGAAGCCGCCGCAGAAGCCGAGCAGCTCGTCGACGGCGGCTGGTTCCGCGTCGACGCGGGCAGCGCCGAGCCTGCCGGTCAGCACGGCGCGGGCTTCCGCGGCGGAGAGTACGTCGAGCAGGACGGGCCGGGCGGCGTGCCCGGTGAGCAGGCCCGGCATCCGGTTGCGGCTGGTCACGATGACGGTGCAGGTGCCGCTGCCCGGCAGCAGCGGGGTGACCTGGGCGGTGTCGGCGGCGTTGTCGAGGACGACGAGCATCCGCTTGCCCGCGATGAGGCTGCGGAACAAGGCGGCCTGGGCGTGCAGGTCGAGCGGGACGCGGTCGGGTTCGACGCCCAGGGCGTCGAGGAATCCGCGCAGCGCGATCATGGGGTTCATGGGCGGTCCGGCGGGGCTGAAACCCTGCAGGTCGACGAACAGCTGCCCCTCGGGGAACTTTTCGATGTACCGGTGGGCCCAGTGCAGCGCCAGCCAGGTCTTGCCGATCCCGCCGGCACCGGCGATCGCGGAGAGGACCACGGTGGTCCGGCCGACGGCGTCCCGCAGGGCGGTGCCGAGCTGGTCCAGTTCGTCGCGGCGGCCCACGAACGGCACTGGCGCGGCCGGCAGTTGCCGGGACACCGGCGGTGGTGCGGGCACCGGTGTGCCGGCGAGGGTGGGATCGGAACCGAGGAGCCGCCGGTGCAGGTCCCGCAGCGCCGGACCGGGATCGGTGCCCAGTTCCGCCACCAGCCGTTCCCGGAGCTGCTGGTAGTACGCCAATGCCTCGGCCGGCCGGCCCGCCTGGTGCAGCGCCAGCATGTACTGCCCGGCGGTCCGTTCGTCCAGCGGTTGCGCGGAGACGCGCTCGCCCAGCCTGGGCAGCAGCTCCGAGCCTTCGCCGAGGCGGAGCCGGAAGTCGGTGAGGGTGTGCTCGGCCGCCAGCCGCTCGTGGTGCAGGCGGTCGCGTTCGGCCTGCGCCCATTCGCTGTCCAAGCCGGTCAGCGCTTCGCCGCGCCACAGTGCGAGTGCCTCGGTCAGCAGTCGTTCGGCGTGCCGGTCGTCGGTTTCGCCGCGGGCACGGGCGCACAACTCGCGGAACCGGACGAGGTCGGTATGCCCGCCGACCAGCACGTAGCCACCCGAGCGCCGGACGATGTCGGCGCCGTCGTCCCCGGCGAGAGCCCGGCGCAGGCGCGTGAGGTAGCTGTGCAGGCTTGCCCGCCGCCGTCCCGCCACCTCCGGTGTCCACACCCGGCCGGCCAGCTGTTCCAGCGTCACGACCCGCGCCGCGTCGACCGCCAGAGCCGCCAGCACGCACCGCTGTCTGGCCGGCCCCAGGTCCACCTGTCGTCGGCCGGCCTGCGCGGTCACTTCGCCGAGCAACTTGATCGCCACCATTTCGTCCCCCTCGCCCCTGTCCGTCCATTTTCCGGCCCGTGACGGCGGTTGGCCAGCACCCGAACCGGCATTCCCGCGTTCACCTGGGCATTCACGACCGGTTCAAGAATCGGGCAAGACGCCGGGCGCAGGATCGGTTCCGTTCCTGAACGAAAACCGCAGGCGACTCGACAAACAACGGGGGATCCAAGATGACTCTGCTCAGAAAACTCACCACGGCCGCACTGGGGGCGGCAGCACTGGTGGCCGCCACGGCCGCTCCGGCTTCCGCCGCCGTCGCCAAGCCGGCGTCCGCGCAGGACTGCTCGTTCGAGGTGGTCAGCGACGACGGGACGTTCTGCTTCCCGCAGTCCGGCGTCCGGTCGATCCACGTCGAGCACGTGTACGCCGTTTGCGCCTTCATCGACACGACGTACGTGTGGGAACGCAACCCCGGGGAGGCGTACCGGTACAAGTTCCAGCGACGTACCGACCCGTGTGACTCGTACGGAAGCGTGCCCGGCAACACGACCGTTGTCATGTACTGGAACTAGCGTCACTGTGCCGGCCGCGATCGGCTCGGCCATGGCGCGTGACAGGCGGGAACGTCCGGACGCGCACGGAAAGGTCGTTCGATGAGGATCAGGGAGAGGCGCCGCTTCCGGCGGGATCCCCTAGCGTACCTAGGGGACCTCCGCGGGCGCGGCGCGGCAGAGGTGATCCAGTTGCCGTGGGGCGGATGGTGCGTCAGTGACGCGGATCTGGCCCAGGCGTTGCTGCGCAGCCCGGAATTCAACGCTGGCCGGTCAGGCTTCTTCGCAGATCTGCTGCCGACGCGGACCGCGCAGGTCGAGGTGGGTCACGCGGTGCGGAACTTCCTGCGGAAACGGCTACCGCAGTACCGCGCCGCGCTGGCGCCGGCGGTGGCCGAGTTGCCGGTGGCCACGCGGTGGCCTGCCGCCGGTACCGGGCTCGTCTACCAGTGCCTGGCCGACCTGCTGCTGCACCCCGGCACCCCCGCCGCGGCACGGCGATGGATGACTCAGGCCGTGCACGGCGGCGTGGTGTTCCGCGCCCCGCACGCATGGCAGCGGGCGCGCGCCGAGCTGCTGCGGGCCAGGCTGGTGGCGGCAGTGACCGAGCAGGCCCGGCAACGCCGGCAACACGGCGTCGGCGAGGCGCGTGATGTGCTGGACGCCGTGCTCGGCGCCTGCCCGGACGAGGTGACCGACCGGACCGTGGCCGAGGTGCACCTGACGATGTTCCGATCCATCGTCGCGCCCGTAGGTGCCACCCTGGCGTGGTCGGTGCTGCTGGCCTGCCTGCACCACTTGGACGACTCACCGTGGCCGTGGCCCGCCGATCAGATCGTGCGGGAGGCGCTGCGGCACCGCCCGATGGTGTGGATGCTCGGCCGCACCCTGACCCGCTCCGCCGAACTCGGCGGCACCGCCTTCGACGACGGGGACCTCTTGTCGGTCAGCCCGTACCTGCTGCACCACGACAAGCAGCACTGGACCGATCCCGCGGTGTTCCGGCCCGGACGCTGGGCGGAACCGGACGAGTGTGGCCCCTACGTTCCGTTCGGGGCGGGCCCGTTCGCCTGCCCCGGTGCTTCGGTGGCGCGGACGTTGATCGCCGAGGCGCTGATCGCCCTGGCCGACGACGCCCGCCTCACCGTCACCGGAGGCGACACCCGGGCAATCAGGATCGAAGGCAACGTTCCCCGTCCCTTCGTCCTCCACCGCGCCACCGGGCAGCAAGCCACCACGACATCGGAAGGAGGTGAACAACCATGACCGCGATGCTGCGACGCATTTTCGACACCAAGCCGGCCCGCGAATGGCTCTGGCCGTAACACCCGGCACCCGGCCCGCGGGCGTGGACGTCCAGCTCGGCCGTCCACATCCGCGGGCCGGGGTCACACCGGAATGACGTTGTGCCTCACCGCATTGTCGGCGAGCTGTCGCCGGCCGATGCCGCACACGCCCGCGGCCAGAACGACGCCGCACCACGTCCTCCTCAGCCGCACTCGGCCGCCGCGGCCGGTTGGACGGGGTGTGGCGTTCGCTCACGCCGGTGTCAGCTGCCATTGCTGGTTGGGTCCGTTGTTGGCCGTCCACTGGACGACCTGCGCACCATCGGTGGTCGCTTGGCCGTACACGTCGGCGACCAGGCCGCTGTCGTGGCCGGTGATGGTGTAGTAGCCGTCGCCGGTGGGACGCAGGTACCACTGCTGGTTGGTGCCGCCGTTGGCGGCCCACTGCTGCAGCTGCAGGCCGGGGGTGGTGGCGGAGCCGTTGACGTCGAGGGCTTTGCCGCTGGCGGTGTAACGCAGGGTGTAGGCGCCACTTTGGACGGTGCTGAGGGTCCAGGTCGCGGTCCCGGTCTGCTGGATCGCCTTGGCGCCGTCGGCCGTCGAGTTGCCGGCGATGGCCAGCGGCTTGCCGCTGTTGCGGTTGACGATGCGGTAGGTGCCCGGCGCCGGGCCGGTGCTCGAGCCGCCCAGCGTGAAGTACTCGACCGCGTCGCCGAACACGGCCGTGCCGGCCTTGGTGGTCGACAGGACGAGGTACACCCGCGAGCCCGCGGCCGGGGTGGTGAACGACACGGGCTGGGCCACCCGCGAGCCCAGCGGAACCGAAAGGGTCGCGCCGCCGGACGCGATCACCGCGCCGGTCGGGCTGTCGAGCCGGGCGCTCCAGGCGAAGTCCACGGCGGTACCGGCGAGGTCGTCGTTGAACACGGTGACCGTGCGGGTCACCGTGGCGTTGGCGGCGTAGCTCGGCACGGCCTGCGGCAGCGGGAAGGTGTCATTGGCGTCCGAGACACCGGACGCCGACCAGTACGGCAGGTCGAGCGCGGCGACCGGGTCGAACGCGGCCTGGACCCGCTGGAACTGCGGGTTGCTCCACGGATCGGTCAGGTTGTCCGCGCCGTAGATCGGATGGCCGCCCTCCTCGGGCGTGAAGTCCGTGGATCGCACGCCCGGGATGACACCCGCCCAAGCGGACAGCAGCGTGTAGGGCCGTAGGTCGTTGGCGCCCTTGCCGCGTTTGGCGGCCGTCGCCGTGGCGAACCACTCGAAGCCCTGCTTGGTGTTGCACTTCGGCCAGATGTACTCCCCCTCGCCGTCGGGCCGGCCGGTGACGGACGGCACCCGCTCGCCGTACTGGCCGGTGCCGTCGAGGTAGTGCGCGAAGATCGCGAAGTTGGGTTGGTTCATGTTCGGGTACCGGCTGGGCGAGTCGGCGCCGGGCGCGGCGTCCACGCTGATCGGGCGGGTGCCGTCAGTGCCGTTCACCGCCGCGTAGAGGTCCTGTTCGAACTGCTCCGAATCGTTGCTGAAGCTGGGTTCGTTCGCCTGGCTCCAGCGGACGACCGCCGGGTGGTTGCGATCCCGCAGGGTCAACGCCCGGACGTGGTCGACCATGTTGTCGTGCCCGCCGGCGAAGTCCTCCGCACCGCCGCGGACCCCGCTCTCGTCGATGACCATCAGGCCCATTTCGTCGGCCACGTCCAGCATGTACGGGCTGGCCGGTTCCTGGTGGACCCGCACGACGTTGAAGTTCAGCCGCTGGTAGTTGTCGACCGCTTGGGGCCAGCCGGGATTTCCCGGTGACGGCGGGAGGAATCCGGGCAGCGTGTCGTAGGCGTCGCCCTTCCCGCCGCTGTTGATCCGGTCGTAGTCGGCGCCCTGGAGGTTGTCGCCGCGGTAGTTCACGCGCACGCCGTTGAGCTCGAAGTACTCGCCGTTCTGCGTGCTTTCGCGGAACCCGAACCGGTACGCGGCGTCGCTGGTGCGCCCGTCGTCGGTGGCCGCGTGCACCGAAAGCCGGTGCAGCTGGGCCCGGTACCCCGGGCGGTAGGGCACGTTCGGCCACCAGTACGAGGTCGTGCCGAGGTTCCACGCGATCGGGCCGACGATCGCCTTGGCCGTCGAGTGGGCCGGCACGCTGATCGTCCGGCTCGGCAAGGCCGGATAGGCGAACGAGCCGCTCCCGTCCGAGGCGAGCGTCCCGGTGAGGGTCACCGACCGGGCGACGGCGGAGGTGTTCGTCACGGAGACGTCGTAGGTGAGGGACTGGTTCGCGACGGACGTGCGGACGAACGTGTCGCTGACGTACACCGCCGGGTACGTCCGCAGGAACGCCGAGCGGAAGATGCCCTGCGGCACGGCCTCCGACCAGTCGGCGGCCACCGGGACCAGGTACTTGCCCGCGCTGTTTCGCAACGCGCCGCGGCCCTTCACCGCCACGCTGATCGTGTGCGTGGTGCCGGGGGCGGCGAACGCGGTGATGTCGAAGTTCGACGGGGTGAAGGCCGTGGTCCGGGTGGCGACCACCCGCCCGTCCACCGACAGCGTCGCCTGGTGGTTCACCGCACCGAACTCGATCCACACCGACTGCGGCTGACCCGAGTCCGGCACCGTCACGCTCCGCGAGTACACCGCCTCGTTCACGTCGGTGAAACCCTGCTTGTACCAGCCACCACCGGGTACGGTGATCGACGTCGTCGTTCGGCCTGCCGGGGTGAAACTCCACGTCCCGGCCAGATCGACCGCCCCGATCGCGCCGTCGCCCGCGGTGAAACCGTCCACCCGCGACATCGACGTGACAGGAACCGGCTCCGCGGTGCGCGGACCCGCCGCCGCGGCTGGACCCGTTCCCGCGACCGCGATGAGAAGCGCCGCGAGCACCGGCGTGAAGCCCCGGCGGCGCGGCGGCCGGAGGTGTCGTCGCATGACACGAGCCCTTTCGTCGGAGTCGGGGTCGCCATCACGAACCGAGCGGAGTTCGCAGCACCGGGGAAAGGCACCCTGTCGGCGTAAGCAGGGATCAATGACAGCACCCCGTCGTGCGCGACGTCAAGAAACAAGGTTCGTTTCACGGCGCATTCTTGCGCTCGATGTGGCATCGACCATCCGGGCGCGAGCGGGCTTTTGAAAATTTCACCGGGAGCGCCCGGAATTGAAAATTTCACCGGTCCCGGACCGGCCGTCCATTGCGCGTGGCTCGGGACGAGACCCGTCGAACAAAAAGGCGAGCGCCGGCCCCGCGTGGTTGACCGGTAATCCGATAACCGAGCGACCGCACGGTATTGAGACACCCGACGCCTCGTGTTAGCGTTCACATCCTGCCACGGTCCGGCTCACCGTCAATGCTGATGGGGGTTCCGTTGTCGCACTCGCCGTATCCCCGCTGTCACGTCTCCGCGGAACGTCGCTCTCTCACGGCCGAGCCGCGAGGTCTGCTCAGGCGGCTGTCCACGCCGCTGACCGGCTCGGCGAAGGAGCTTCCGTGATGGACCTGCCCATCGACCGCCGGCGCTTCCTCACCGCCGCCGCGCTGACCGCCGGAGCCGCCGCCCTGCCCGGCGGGCTGCGCACCACTGCGGCAGCGGCGGCCGTACCATCGCGGATCACCCTGCCCGAACGCGGGATCTACGACACCGGCCCGGCCACGGCCTGGACGGACGGCTTCCTGACCGGCAACGGTGAGTACGGTGCCACGTTGTACGGCGCGCCGGCGCTGGAGAAGGTGATCTTCAACTACCACCGCCTCGTCCTGCCCAACGGCAGCCGATCGGTGACCCCGCCGGTGATTTCGGGACGCCTGCAGGGTGTCCGGGACAAGGCGCTGGCCGGTGACTACGCCGGGGCGAACCGGGACTTCGCGGCCGGCTGGTCACTGCGCTGGACCCAGACCTACCACCCGGCGTACGAACTCCGGATCGCCACGCCGGACATGACCACGGCCAACGCCTATAGCCGGCTGACGGACTTCCGCACCGGTGAGGTCACCACCGGCTGGACCGACGGCAACGGCACGTGGACCCGCCGGGCGTTCGTCTCCCGCGCCGACCGGGTGATCGTCCACGAACTGACCCCGGCACCCGGCCGGACGATCGACGCGACCCTGAGTGTGAACACCGCGTTGGACGGCGTGCCCGGCAGCGTGGGCTTCGCCACCCGGGCCACCGTCGGCACCGGTTCCGGCTACCTGAACCTGCGCGGCACCTATCCCGCCGGACAGGGCGCGTTCGGCTACGAAGGCGTCACGCGCGTCGTTCCGGCCGGAGGCACCGTTTCCGCCGGCGGGGCCACCATCGTCGTGTCCGGAGCGACGCGGCTGCTGCTGCTCACCAAGCTCGACCGGTACGAGACGCCGAACGCGTGGGATTCCCAGCCGCTGCACGCGGCGCTGGCCGCGATCGACACCGACTACCCCGCGCTGCTGGCCCGGCACACCGCGATCCACACCGCCTGGTACGACCGCTCCCGGCTGGACCTCGACGTCTCGGCCACCGACCGGGCACTGCCGGTCGGCCAGCTGATCACCCGGCAGAACAACAACCAGAGCGTCATCGACATCGCCCTGCTGGAACGGCTCTACGACTCGGGCCGGTACCTCTTCATCAGCTCCAGCGGGATCCTGCCACCACGGCTGACGGGGATCTGGACGGGCACGTGGACCGGTGCCTGGGCCGACGACTTCACCACCGACGCCAACATCAACCTCCAGGTCGCCGGCGGCAACACCCTGGACACCCCCGAGGCCATGCAGGGCTACTTCGCCCTCATCCTCGGCCAGCTCGCCCAGTGGCGCACCAACGCGCGCAACCTCTACGGAGCACGGGGGTTCCTCGCCCCGTCCCGGACCGACGGCGAGTACGGGCACATGCTCCACTTCGACGCCGGCTTCCCCGGCCAGACCTGGACCGGTGGCGCCGACTGGCTGCTCCACCCGCTCGTCGAGTACTGGGAGGTCACCGGCGACCAGGCGTTCCTGCGAAACAAGCTGGGCCCCGCGCTGATGGAACTGGCGCTGTTCTACGAGGACTTCCTGACCCGCACCGACTCCAGCGGCAAGGTCGTGTTCGTCCCGGCGTTCTCGATGGAAAACGCGCCGAGCAACACCGGTGTGCTGCTGTCCGTCAACGCCACCGGCGACATCATGGCCGGCAAGCACGCCCTCCAAGCCGCCATCGCCGCGGCCAACGCGCTCGGCGTGGAGCAGGGCAGCGGCCAGGGCGTCCAGCGCTGGACGGCGTTGCTCGGGAAACTGCCCGCGTACCGGATCAACGGGGACAACGCCCTGGCGGAGTGGTCGTGGCCGAGCCTCAACGACAACTACAACCACCGGCACGTCCACCACCTGTACGGCGCCTGGCCGCTGCACGAGATCAACCCCGAGACCCGGCCCGACCTGATCGCCCCCGCCCTGCGGGCACTGGAACTGCGCGGCGACGAGAACCTCTCCGCCCACGGGAGCCTGCACCGGGCGCTGGCCGCCGCCCGGCTGAAGGACGGCGGCAAGGTCTACGCCAACCTCCGCAAGATCATCGGCAACACCATGATCTTCCGGTCGCTGATGACCTCGCACAACCCGAAACTGCAGACCTACAACGCCGACGCCGCCCACGCGATACCCGGGGTGCTGGCCGAGGCGTTGCTCTACTCCCGGCCGGGCGTGCTGGAGATCCTCCCGGCCCTGCCTGGGCAGCTGACCAAGGGCTCGATCACCGGCGTCCGGGCGCGTGGCCGGATCCGGATCCACAGCCTCAGCTGGGACTTGTCCGCCCGCACGGCCACACTGTCGGTGACCTCGGCGATCGGCCAGGACGTCACGCTGATCAGCCGCCGGGGCATGACGACCGTGACCACGTCCGCACCCGTCACCGCGTCACCGTTGGGGTCGTACGCCAGAATCGTGTCCCTGACCGCAGACCAGCGCATCGATATCACCGTCGCGCTGCAGAGCGGGTACGTGCGGCTGGTCAACCGGCGCAGCGGCAAAGTCCTCGACGTCACCGGCAGCGGAACGGCCGACGGCGTCAAGGTCGTCCAGTGGACCTGGTCCGGCGGTGCCGGCCAGCAGTGGCAGCTGCTGTCCAATCCGGACGGTTCGGTCCGCCTGGTCAACCGCAACAGCGGCCGGCTGCTCGACAGCCCGGCCGGGGGCGGCCAGGGCACTCAGCTGGACCAGTCCCAGGACACCGGCAGCGACAACCAGTGGTGGAAGCTCGCCACCACCGGCGACGGCTACTACCAGCTGGTCAACACCCGCACCGGCCTCTGCGCAGACGTCGAAGGCGGCTCGGCGAACGACGGCGCCCGCGTGATCGCCTGGCCCGCCAACACCGGCACCAACCAGCAATGGCAGATCGTCGACGGATAGCCCCGTCGCCCTGGTCCTTCACCGCAATAGCGGCAAGGTTCGGGCGAGACCCGCGGCCTGTGGCGCAACAAGGGCAAGGCCCCGCAGCCCCTGGTAGGAGTCGGATGGCGGCTCAGGGCTTCCGCCGCGGTCCGGTCCCCGTCCCCTGTCCCACCGGAACCGCCAGACCGATCGAGCGAGCGTCTCCGAGCCGCGTATACGTGTTGTTATATACTGCCCGGGTGTCGGCTGCTCAGGACGTGCCCAGCGGGGTCGATGTCGCGATGCTGCTGCGGCGGGCGCAGCTGCGCAAGCAGCTGGCCTGCGAAGCCGCGCTCGCTGAGGTCGGGGTGACGTTGCCGCAGTGGGGCATGCTGTACGCCGTCGCAGCCGAGCCTGATTCCTCGACCCACGCGCTGGCCCTGTTCATCGGGCAGTCCGATCAGTCCGCGGGCGCGGTGGTCGCCCGTCTGGAACAGCGCGGGTTGCTCGAACGCCGGCCCGGCGCCGGCAAGGCGATTCTGCATCGGCTCACGCCGGACGGCGAGAAGCTCGTGCGACGCTGCAACACCCTGGTAGAGGACGTGATGACCCCGCTGCTCGCCGGCCTGCCCGATCGGAGTCTCCGGGCACTGCGGACCTCGTTGCAATCGATCGCGGAGGCCGCCCTCCCGACGTGACCAGGCCGGACGCCTGGGATCTCAGCGGGCTGCCCGGACACCGCTCCGCCACACGTCCCTGATCGACAGGGTGTCGGCGATCCTGGTGGTGGGGTCGCCGTCGACCAGCAGCAGATCCGCGCGGGCGCCCGGGGTGATCCGGCCGCGGTCGTGCAGGCCGAACGTCGTCGCGGGCACGCTGGTGGCGGCCCGCAGCGCCTCGGCCGGAGTGAGACCGGCCCGGACGAGCAGCCGCAGTTCGCCGTGCAGGCTCGCACCGTGGGCCATGCCGGGCGCACCGAAATGGTGGTTGGCGTCCGAGCCGGCCAGGATCGGCACGCCGGCCGCGTGCATCGCCTTCACGGCGGCCAGGGCGGCGTCGAAGTCGCCGGCCGGGAACGTGGCGAATTCACGGCTGAGGTTGTCCAGCCAGGACTGTGGCAGGCGACCAGTGACCCGGGCATCGCCCGCCAGGTCGGCGCCGACGTGCTGGTTGGTGAGTGAGGCCAGCAGGTTCAGTGTCGGGGTCAGGAACGCCCCTCCCGCACGGAACGCCTCGATCAGCTCGGGCGGGCACGGACCGTCGATGAACAGGTGCGCGAACCCGTCGACACCGGCGGCCAGCGCCTGCCGGGTCGCCTCGATGGTCAGCGCGTGGGCGATCACCATGCGGCCGCGGTCGTGTGCGGCGGCCACCGCCGCCTTGACGATGCGCTCCTCGACGACGGGGACGTTCTTGCCGAGGGTCTTGCCGCTCTCGATGAGCACCTTGATGTAGTCGGCGCCTTCCGCGATCCGCTCGTCGACGAAGCGGGCGGCGTCCTCGGGCCGGGTGACCGTCGGCAGCTCCGGGTCGTTCAGGCCGCCGTGCAGCTGGGTCGGGTGCCCGCCAGGTGCCGTCAGGCCCATCGAGGACGAACGGACATCCGCGATGTCGGTCCGTTCGGCGGCGGCGCGACGAACCCCCGCCATCTTCTGCGGGAACGAGAACAGGTCGAACTCGGTGGTCACGCCGAATCGCAGGGCATGGCCGAGCGTGTCCAGGTCGGCGTGGGTGTGCGCGTCGATCAGGCCGGGCAGCAGGGTGGCACCGCTGCCGTCGACCCGCTCGGCCGCCGCGGGCACCGGCGCGCCGACCCCGACGATCCGCGACCCCGCCACTTCCACGGTCCGCACGCCGATCAGCTGCTCGCCGTCGAACACCCGGGCGCCCTCGATGACATATCGCGTCACGACTCCTCCTATGCATGTCCCGGTATATACTGACCCGTACATGATGCCGTAGGGTGTCGAGGTGACACGGCAAGATTTCGTTCCGGGCAAAGGAAGGCGTGCTGCTGCCCAATGCGGGAAATGCATCGTCGATGCGCACCACCACCAGCCCCCAGGGCGCCGAACAGTCCGAGGTGGACGCCCGCCGGGCGTGAGTCCTGCGTGGTGCCGCACGACAGAGGTAGCGAGGTAGTCATGCCGGAATCCGCGTTTCTTCCCGAGCCGTTCACCGTCCAGGCCTCCCCCGAGGCGCTCGCGGACCTGCGCACCCGGCTGCGGGCCACACGCTGGCCGGACGCACCCGAGGACGCCGGCTGGTCTCTCGGCACGGACCTCGCCTACCTTCGTGATCTGGTGGCCTACTGGGCCGACGGCTTCGACTGGGCAGCCCAGGAAAAGGCCCTGTTCGAGTTCCCGCGCTTCCGTGCCCGGCTCGACGGGGTCGGCATCCACTACGTCCACGCCCGGGCCGTCGACCCGGCCGGTCCGGTGCTGCCGCTTGTGCTCTGTCACGGCTGGCCGGACTCGTTCTGGCGCTACCACAAGGTCATTCCACTGCTGACCGACCCCGGCGCGCACGGCGGCGACCCCGCCGACGCGTTCGACGTGATCGTGCCCGACATGCCCGGCTACGGGTACTCCGACCGCCCGCCCGGCCCGCCGCTCGACACGATCGCCGTCGCGGGCCTGTGGGCCCGGCTGCTGGACGGCCTCGGCTACCGGCGCTTCGGCGCCGCCGGCGGGGACATCGGCGCCGGCGTGAGCAACTACCTCGCGCTGAACCACCCCGAACGGGTCGCAGCCGTCCACCGCATGGACGCGGGGGTGCCGGTCCACTCCGGGGACCCCGCCGACCTGACGCCCGGGGAACGTGCCTGGATGGCGGACATGGCGGCCTGGGGTGCGGCCGAGGGCGCCTACATGGCGATGCACCGCACCAAGCCGCAGACCGCGGCGGTCGGGCTCACCGACTCCCCGGCCGGACTCGCCGCGTGGATCGTCGAGAAGATGCGGACGTGGAGCGACTGCGGCGGCGACATCTCGCGGTCGTTCACGATGGACGAGATCCTCACCAACGTCACGATCTACTGGCTCACCGAGACCATCGGCTCGTCGATGCGGATGTACCACGCGAACGGCAACATCCCGCCCGCACAGCAAGGCCGCCGAGTCGAGACCCCCTCCGGCTTCACGCTGTTCCCCGGCAACATCAGCCGGGCGCCGCGGACGTGGCTGGAGCGCACCACCAACCTCGTCCGGTTCACGCGGGCCCCGCGCGGAGGGCACTTCGCGCCGCTCGAAGAGCCCGAGTTCTACGCGGAGGAACTGCGCGCCTTCTTCCGCCCGTACCGGACCTGATTCCACCTAGGAGACGACACGACTGCTGAACCCACCACCCCGGCAATCCCGGCGGCCACCCGCGCTGCCGTGATCAACGGCTACGGCGGCCCCGAGGCAGCGCGGCACCTACGCCAAGTACGTGAACCTCGACGCGGGCTTGCTCGCCTCGGTGACGGTCGGCCGGAACGACTTCACCGGCGCAGTCCGGGAGCGCTACTCTCATGGTGTCGACGCCGCGATCGACCTGGTCTCGAGCCCGACCGCACCATGTCCCCCGACGTGTACCAGATCTCCCCGGACACCGACCGGCTCGACTCCCTGCTCGCCCAGGCCGCGCAGGGGCTGTTGTCCACCTCCATCGAGTACACCTACCCCCTTGACGAAGCTGCCGACGCGCACCGCCGCCAGGCCGCCGGCGGCCTCACCGGACGCGTCGTCCTCCGCCCGTGATCGCGCGTTGCGACCGACCGGTCGCCGACGCGCTCGACAAAAGGAGATTCCGTGACCGATGAACACCTGCCTTCGCCCGCGCCGATCCCGGCGGACGACCTGTCCCGATCTCTCACCGTGGCCCGTCCCGATCAGGACCTGAGCCTGCCGCACATCGGTCTGGTCGGGGACACCTACACGATCCTCGTCAGCGGCCAGGACACCGCCGGAAAGTACACGCTCATCGACATGCACGTCCCGCTCGGAGGTGGCCCGCCGCCGCACCGGCACGACTTCGAAGAGATGTTCACCGTGCTGGACGGCGAGGTCGAGGTGACCTTCCGCGGCGTGACCATGAAACTGACGGCGGGTGAGACCGTCAACGTGCCCGCGAACGCACCGCACAGCTTCCGCAACCTGGCCGAGGCCCCGGCCCGGCTGCTGTGCCTGTGTGCTCCGGCAGGACAGGACGAGTTCTTCACCCTGGTCGGCCAGGCGGTCGCGACGCGGACCGAGGCACCGCCGCCGCTCGACGACGCGAAGCAGGCGGCCTTCATCGCCAAGGCCGCGGCGTTGGCACCGCAGTTCCGCACCGAACTGATCCCCCCGCCCGGACAGGGAGCGTCATGACACTGCAGATCGACCCCGAGGTAGGGGCGGTACTCGCCGCTCTGGCGACCGAGAACGGACCCATGCCGCCCCCGCCGCCGGTCGGCGACGTCGAGAATCGACGCGTCGCGCTGAACGCGATGCTGGAGCAGGCGAACAATCTCGCTCAACCGATCGCCGGAGACGTCGAGATCACCGAACGGGAGGTCGTTGCCCCAGACGGCACCGTCTTGCGCGCACGGTGGTACCGGCTGCCGTCGAGTGACAACCGCGCGGCAGTGCTGTACCTGCACGGCGGCGGGATGATCCTGGGCAATGTCCCGATCTTCGACGGGCCCGTCTCCCGATACGTCGCGAACACCGAGGTGTCGATGCTGTCGCTCGAATACCGGCTCGCACCCGAGCACCCGCACCCGACGCCGGTGCAGGACGCGTACACCGGGCTGGTGTGGCTGGCCGAGCACGCCGGCGAACTCGGCGTCGACCCGGATCGCCTCGCGGTGATGGGCGACAGCGCTGGGGGTGGCCTCGCCGCGGCCGTCGCCATCGTGGCCCGCGATCGTGGCGGCCCGGCCCTCGCGCACCAGATTCTGATCTATCCGATGCTCGACGACCGCAACACCACGCCGGATCCCCACCTCGCACCGTTCGCCGCCTGGAGCTACGACGACAACACCACCGGCTGGACGGCTCTGCTCGGCGACCGGATCGGCGGACCTCAGGTCGATCCGTCCGCGGCCCCGGCCAGGCTCACCGACGCGACCGGACTCCCGCCGGCCTACATCGAGGTGGGCCAGCTGGACATCTTCCGTGACGAGGACGTCACCTACGCGCTGACGCTCAGCCGCGGAGCGGTACCAGTGGAACTGCACCTGCACCCCGGTGTCCCCCACGAGTACGACGCCATCGCCTTCGCCACGGACGTCGCCCACCGCGCCCAAGCCGATCGCCACCGCGTCCTACAGTCACTCTGAGTACAGACGCTCCGATGTGGTCGACGGAACGACCGCCCACTGGACGGCTGCCTCGAGTTCCAACGCCGACCGAAGCCGATGCTCGCCTGGCTCGCGAAATATCCGGCCGGAATGTCAGCTGCCGAGCGAGACCTTTCCCCTGGTGCCGGCCGGGATCTTCCTGACCGGGCGGCCGACGCCCTCGCCGGTCGGACGCGTCACCGCTCGGGGCGCGCCGCGCTGCCCGGACGCAGATTGCCGTCCTGGTCGAGGTCGTCGAGGACGGCCGGGAGCCCTTCGGTAAGCATCTTGCGGCGCACGCGGCCGAGCAGTTTCGACATGACCATGCCCTCGACGCCCCGAAAGCCGGTGTGCTCCCAGGTCAGCCGCGTGCCGCCGCCGGGAAGGTCCTCGAGCGCGTTCGTCACGACCGTCGGCTCGTCGGTCTCCTTGTTGCGCCAGTCGTAGCGCAGCAGCCGAGGCTCCTCGACGGCGAGGACCTCGCAGCGGACGATGCCGTCCCACCCGGGGAAGGGCTTGCCGATGTACCGGAATCTGGCGCCGACCTCCGTCCTGAACCCCTCCGGCCGGCCGCCCTGGCCGGTCGAGGTCCAGAGCGGCACCAGCGCCGGGTCCGTCAAGGCCCGCCAGACGATCTGCCGCGGCTGGGGGTAGTCGCGCACGATCTTCATGTCACTCACCGGGGTTCTCCTTGGTCGTGCGGCAGTATCTTTATAGCGACTGTAACAACACTCCGGCCGATCGGCAAACACGTCAGTCACCCTGTGCCATCGAGGCGGGCTCGATCAGGACCGCGGGACTGAAAAATTCGCGTCGCTGGAAAATTCGGGACCTGCCGCCTACACTCCCCGCCATGAGGGTGAAGACCGTGGACTGGACCACGCAGTCCGACGCGACCAAGTCCGAGGGGCTGCGTGAGCGCAAGAAACGGCAGTTACGGCAGAAGCTGACCGACACCGCGACGGCGATGTTCCTCGAACGCGGTTTCGAGGCTGTTCGCGTGGCCGAGGTCGCCGCGGCGTGCGACGTGTCCGAGAAGACGGTCTTCAACTACTTCCCCACCAAGGAGTCGCTGGTTCTGGACCACCCCGACGCCCTGATGGATGTGCTGCGCACCGGATTGGCGGATCCGGAGGTCACGCCCGTCGACGCGGCCCTGCGGATCCTGACGGACGAGCTGAAGGCCCTGACGTCCTGGCTGACCGGTCATGACGACCCGGCCGAGGCCGGCGCTCAGCTTGCCCGGTTCAACAACATGATCCAGACCACTCCGGCGCTGCGCGCTCATCAACGGGACACGACCGAGCAACTGGCGGCGGCGGCCGTGACCGTGCTGGCCGACCGGGCGGGGATGCGCGCCGACGATCCCGAACCGCAGATCGCGGCGACGGCGCTGCTCGGGCTGTGGCAGATCCAGTTCGGCAGCCTGAGCCGGCACCTGGACGGAAAGCGCACCCCGCAGCAGGTCAAGCGCGCGGTCACCACAGATGTCCAGCGGGCGGCCCGGTTGCTCGAAGCCGGCCTGTCGACGTTCGCCACCGGTCCGAAACAGGCTCGGAAGCGCCGGTGACGGGCGCTTCCGGCCAGACGATGGCCCGGCGCGAGCCGGGAACGACCCAGCCACCGGTCGCCGCACCACAACCATCACGCTGACAGCCTTTCCCGAGAAGGAAAGTTCCTCGGGCAACGCCGCGACGACCGACCGGGAATTGTCCGATCGACAGCCTAGCGGGCAATTCTTCAGACGTGGCCCGGGATCGGTGTCAATCGCCGTTCGAACCAGAGATGGGCGAGTACCACCAGGGCGATGCAGACCACCAGCGTCCGGCCGGCGACGTCGGTCGCGAGCAAGCCCAGCAGAAGGGGAACCGCGATGCCGGTGATGATTCGCGAGGCCGTCCTCTGCAGATCCGAACTGTGGCTGGCCACACCGGTGACCACGCCGAGGGTGAAGTAGGCCGCGATCGCGCCGCACAGCAACCAGCGTCCTTGATCGGACAGCGGATCGGAGCCGTGCTTGACCGCCGATGAGAGCGACACCGCCACGGTGGCGACGACTCCGGTGACCAGGCAGTGCAGACCCAGGGCGGCGCGCGCGGGGATGCGGCCGGCGCGCAGGTGCGGCAAGCCGGCGTATCCGAACACGACGGACAAGCCGAACATGCCGGCCAGCAACACGAACGACGCCAATCCGGTCGCCAGCAGGCCGACGTCGTAGTGCGCATCGGCCGCGGCGCCGATGACCTGCACCACCGATTCACCGAGCACGATGATCACGAAGAGTCCGAGCCGCTCGGAGAAGTGCGCCGGATCGACGGACACCCCGTGAATCGCCGGCACGTCCGAGTCGGGTCGAAGGTCGCGTCGTGGTCGGCGCCGGGTGGTGGCCTGCGCGGCGAACTTCGCCTGGATCCGCTTGAGGATCCGGTCGCCGGACACAACCAGGATCAACAGCAGGTCGAGGCCGATCCCCACCGCCCAGAGCACGAGCTTCCCCTGCCCGTCGACCCAGATCGACACGATCCAGGGCAGCAGTCCCGCCGAGGCCTGCACCACCGGGAAGTCCAGGAGTACTTCGCCTTTGCTCCACGACTTCGACCCGTAGATGCGCGTGGCGACGTACGCGATCGCGAACACGGTGAGCGGGCGGAGGTCGCCGTCGTGTCCGAGCACCGAGTGCGCCACGCCCGGGACGGACGCGACCATCACCCCGAGGCCGAACATCCCGATCAGCAGCCGGGTGATGCGCGTCTTCCCGGCCGCGACGTTGCTGTACAGCATGAACGTCGTCCATGACAGCCAGAAAGTCAGGAACAGCAGTGCGTAGAGACCGAGCGCCGCGAGGTCCGGGCCGGAGCCGAGCACATGCGCCAAGGCCGCCACGCCCGCGACGACCACCAGGTCGAAGAACAGCTCGGCCCAGCTCGCGTGCCGTTCGACCCTGGTGTCCTCGGGTTCGTCGACGATGTTCGGGTCGCTCACGGACCTCGCAACTCCTGTCAAAAGGGCCGTGGAACACGGCAAGTCATCGGTCCAAGGACCGCAGGCCGCGGTCGACGAAGTCGACCATCCAGGTGAAGCTGTCTTCGACGTCCGCGTCGATCCGGAACCCGCTGGCCGCTTCCAGTGTCGCGAACCCGTGCAGCATGGTGCGCAGCATCCGCAGAGCGTGGATCTCCTGACCGGGGTCGATCCGATACCCGTGCAGCATCGCCGCCCACGAAGCCAGCACCCGGCCGAGCGCCGCGATCAGCGGGTCCTCAGGCCCGGCCGGACGGGCGGCGTTGCCCGCCGCATACCGGCCGGAATGGTCCTTCACGTACCGCCGCATCGCCTGCGCCCCCGCGGTGAAGGCCTCACTACCGGCCCGCCCTTGAGTCGCGTCCCGAATACAGTCAGCGAGCTCGTTCGCCGCCAGGACAGCGATGCGATGAACCAGGTCGGCCTGACTGCTGACGTGCTTGTACAGCGACGGAGTTTTCACCCCGAGCCGCTCGGCAACCAGGCCCATGCTGAGCTGCGCGAAGCCGACCTCGTCGGCCAGCGCGGCCCCGGCCTCAGTCACGATCGCCGGGGTGAGCCCGGCCCTAGGCACGAGTCAACGTCCTGCCCAGGAACGGCAAAGCCAGCGCGACGACCTCATCCGGCATCTGGACGTGCGGGTAGTGCCCGGCCCCGTCGATGACCGCCAGCTCACCAAGACCCTGTGGCAGGTCAGCGACGATCTTTTCGCCTTCTGCACGAGGGTCGGCCCAGTCGGGGTCGGCGCTGCCCTCGATGATCAAAACCGGGCACTTCACGTTGCCCAACTGCTCACCGGCGTCAGCCGGGCTGGTCTTGCACATCGCCTGCAGCACCTGCATCCGGCCGGGCTCACTCAACTTCGCTTCGATCCGGGCCAGCTCACCGTCCCAGTCGGCCGGCTTGACCGGCAGCGCCAGATCGAGGTACTTCGTCCAGTTCGCCAGTCTTCCACGCATGATGACCAAGGCCATCTGGGTGTAACCGGTCCGGAAACGCTTCACCCGCACCAGCCCACCGAGGTCGAAAGGCTGCGCCCGGGTGAACGGCGCCAGCTCGATCACCCCGGCGATCACCTCCGGCGCGGTGGCAGCCGCGATGGTCGCGGCGCCCCCGCTGATCGACTGGCCGATGATCACGGCCGGGCCACCCAGCCGGCGGACGAGCGCGACCAGATCACCGGCGATGTCCGTGCGGCTGTAGCCGTCCCAGCCCACGCTCGAGTCACCACACCCGCGGATATCGACGTTGGCGACCCGGTACCCCTGCGCGGCCAACGCCGGGGCCAGGAACCGGTAGGAGTGGCGGCTGTCGCCGATACCGTGCGCCAAAACGACCAGGGGCCCTTCCCCCGTCACGTCATAGGCGATGGTGTTGCCGGCGATGCTCAGGTACTCGGTCACGATGCACTCCTGGGGACTGGCTAACGTCGATAGCGTAAAGCTAGCGGCATTAGCCAACCGCGTCAATGGGCCCTGCCGACCCGGTCCGCGGCTCTTTCCGGGGTTCCCGCGGCGAACTGGCGCACACCGGCCTGGCGGTACGGTGCGCGCCATGGACTCCCGGAACACGCAGATCCTCGACGAATTCCAGAGTCAAGCGCTCGCGCAGGGCATTCCGGCCACGGAGGTGGGAAAGTGGATGGCACTCGTCCGTCCGTTCGCGTCCCTGACCGCGGACGGGGACGGTCCGGTCGTCGGCCGGTTCGGTGGACCGATCATGCTTCCCGCCGACGCCGCGGAGCCCTCGTGCCCCTTGGTCGCCACCATCGACTGCGCCGCCCTGCCCGAGGAAGCGACGGACATCCCGCTGCCGCCCGACGGCAAACTGCTACTCTTCGGATATCCGGACCACGAGGAAAGCGGCAGCGCCGTATACGTTCCGGAAGGTACGGCGGTCGAAGAACACCGCCCGGCGAGCTGGCTCAGCGACAACGTGCACGAGGACACCGCCGAGATTCTCCAAGAATATCCCCAAGGCGACATCCACCTGTCCCTCGGCGTGTGCCTCCCCACCGATGGACACATCTCGGTCCCGCCGCCCGGGTACCTCGCACCGATGCCCGGACATCCGCACGGCGAAGCACTGGCCGAGCTGTGGAAAGACCTGTGGGACTACCCGACCTTGATGCTGGGCGGGCACGGCATGAGCCATGATTTCGACCCGGTCCACGAGGCCGCTCGCCAGGCCGCCTTCTCGGAAGAATCCGGGCATCCGCCCGATCCCGACGCGGTGCCGTCCAGCGACGAGGACTGGGTCCTGCTGGCCCAGTGCGCCATCTACCGGGCGCCGGGCGCCGACATCTTCTGGATGATCCGGCGGGAGGACCTGGGCGTGCGGCGCCTCGACCGCGTTCGGGTCCTCGTGGACTACAACCCTTGAGCGCCGGTGATCGCCCGCCGGCCGCGGTCTGGCGAAGTCGTCAGCGGCCGAGGTGGGCCACGGTCAAGTTCGGGTCGTCGGCGGTCACGTACGCGGCGCTGAGCACGTAGACGGTGTCGCCCCGCACCGCGACCGACGTGGGATTCTGCAAGCCATCGGCGGCGGTCAACACGGTCGAGTGACTGCCGTCGGGCTGGACGAGCACGACTTCGTTCGGCGCATCGAGCGTCGCGAGGAGCTGGTTTCCGTTGCCGGTGAAGGCGAAATCGTCGATTCCGGTCAGTCCGGTGGCCACGGTCCGCGTCTCGCCCGCGCTGCCGTTCCGCCGGATCGGGATACGCAGGACGGTGCCTTTGTCGAGGTTGGTGGCCCAGACCGACCCGTCGCGCAGTTGCAGCCCGTTCACACCGAGGAAGCCCTCAGCCGCGAGCTCCGGGGCCGTCGACCAAGCAGTGGGCGTTCCACCGGTCCTGGGCACCCGCCAGATGGTGCCCAGGACCGAATCGGAGACGTACAGCATGCCGGTGCTCGGATCGAGCGCCAATCCGTTGGGCAGGCCGTTGGCCGGCAGTGAGGCGATCCGTTCGGGACGGCCACCGGGGCGCAGGCGCCACACACCCGTGAGATCGGATGTGCCGGTGGCGTAGAGGAAGTACAGGGTGCCGTCCGCCGCGCGGGTGATCCCGACGGTCAGCGGGAAACCCAGGGCCGGGGTGTGGGCGCCACGATCAGCGGGCTCGGGCAGGGTGGCCAGAACGCGAACCGCGCCCCTCGGAGACACTTCCGCGATCTGGCGGCCCTTGGCGAAGGTGACCGCCAAGGCACCGCCCGGAGCCAATGCGACGTTCTCCGGTGTCTGGCCTGCGGCCAGATCGAAGTGCACGGCGATCCTCGCGCCGCACAACGGCGCCGACGCGGCCGAAGCCGGGGTAAGGCTCATAGCGGTCATGGCCGCCGCGGCAACTACTGTCGACAACACAGCCGACTTGAACAGCTTCTTGTCCATGGTTCCTCCACTGTTCTCAGGGCGTGCGTCAGCGACTTGCTGACGCGCAGGTGTGCGAAACCCGGGCCGGGTGACCCGGGCGGGTGAGGTCAGACCTCCTGGTCCTTCCGCGAAGGGGACGGCGCTGGGAAGGCATCGTGGTCGATGGCCTGGTCGAGCAACGTCAGTGCCGCCTGCGAAGACGAGCCCGGCTCCGTCGTCGCGACCACGACGGTAGGACCGGGGCCGCTGCTCAAAGTCTGCTGCAGGACCGTGAGCGTCCCGACCAGCGGATGTCGCATCTCGTAGCCGGCGACAGCGCACGCCTTGACCCGGTGATCGGCCCACATGGCGGCGAACTCGGCGCTCTTCGAGGTGAGCTCCCCCACCAGCGCGTACAACGCGGCGTCTTCCGGCTGCCCTCCCGCCACCAACCGCAGGTTCCCGACCACCGCTCGCGCCTTGCCCGGCCAGTCCGTGTAGAGCTCACGGGTGTGGCTGTCCAGGAAGACCAGCCGGGCCATGTTCGGGCGCCCCGCCGGCGTCGTCGGAGCGCCGAAGTCCAGGTGACCGGCGAACAGCGCGTGCCCCAGCCGGTTCCAGGCCAGCACGTCCGCGCGGCGGCCCAGCACGATCGCCGGTACATCGGCCAGTGCTGCCAGCAGCTGACCGGCTGCCACGGTGACGCTCTCTCGCACCGGCCCGAGGTTCCGAGAACGGCGCCGGTCCACTTTGGCCAGGTCGTGCAGGTGCCGCCGCTCGGACTCGTCCAGCCGCAGCGCCACGGCCAGCGCGTCGAGGACTTCAGCGGAGGCACTCGACGACTGGCCCTGCTCCAGCCGCGTGTAGTAGGACGCGCTCACCCCGGCGAGCAGCGCCAGCTCCTCACGCCGGAGCCCCGGCACCCGCCGCCGTTCGCCGTACGTGAGAATCCCGACGTCCTCCGGCTGCAGCTGCGATCGCCGGGCCTTGAGGAAGTCCCCGAGCTGTGGCTTTCCGGTCATGGATCCAGTATCGACCGACGGCTCCGCTCTCTGCCTGCCCCAGCCAGGGATACGCAGCGACGGGGCTGGTGGGCCGCGGCCAGGCGATCGCCGGAGAAGGAACGTGGCACGAGAACCCGGCGCGGATTCCCGCTACCTCAACGGGGTTTCAAGATCAACGGGGCTTCGAGGACATGCCCGTTCTTCATGGTCATTCGGGCGCGGTAGCTGCCGCGGTAGCGTGCGTCGTGGTTGATCTTCACGGCGAACGTGCCGTCGCGCACCGTCGCGGGATACACCGAGTCGTCCGGATCCACGAGCGAAACCGCGGTCACATCGTCGGTCACGATCCCGAATTGAAACGTCGGCTCGTCGAGACCACCGATGCCGGTGAAGCAGTTGAAGGGACGCTCGGGGGTGAGCTTGGCGTAGCCGAAGCGCTTGCCGGCCATTCCGTCGACGTCGGCACCCATCATGCCGACGGCCACGCCATCGTCGATGATGCAGACCGCCGCGGACGTGTCGTTGCGGATGACCAGGAATCCGTGCCGGGTATCCGTGTCGATCTCGGCGGCCGGTCGCCAGCTGTCCCGATCGGGCACCGCATACCCGTAGGCGAGGGTGGCGCTGACGCAGTCCCTGACCAATTTCACTTTCCCGGCGTCGAGTGCGGGCTTGGCTTGAGCACGAGACTCGGATCCGGTGCCGGCCGGTGCCGCGATGCTGCCCGGACCCGGCTCACGCACCGGTCCGAACAGCACGGTGGCGCCCACCGCGAGGACACCGACCGCGGAGGCGACCGTCAAGGGCGTGCCCAGCTTCCTGCGGTGCCGGCCCGGCAGTTCCGATACGACCCGGTCCCACACGGCATTCTGCAGGTGATCGGGCATCGGACGGTCCGGTGGCAGGTCGATCATCACGGCTCCTCGGTGGTCAGTACGGTGGGCGTGGTGTCTTGCAGAAGGCCGCGCAGGCGGCTGCGGGCCCGGGAGATCCGGGCGCGCACGCTCGTTTCGGTGATCCCCAGGACGGCGGAGGCGGCCGCGGTGGACAGGTCACCCAGCAGGCACAGTTCGACCGCCTGCCGCTCAGCGCGAGGCAACGTGGCGACCGCGTCCAGGACCACCCGCAACCGGCGGTCCGCGTCGACCTGCTCGGCGACGTCCTCGGCGTGATCACGAACGACCCGACCCCGCGGCAGGCGCGACAGCGCACTGGAGAACCGGCCCAGCCTGCGCTGCTCACGGCGAGCCAGATTGCTGGTCACGGTGTACAGCCACGGCCGCGCACTCTCGTTGACCAGTGTCACGTCACCGAGGCGTCGCCACGCGGTGAGGAACGTCGAGGACGTCAGGTCCTCGGCCGCCGACCACGACCCGGTCAGCCGGTAGGCGTAGTTCCACACCGCGCCGGCGTGCCGGCCGAACAACTCCCCGAACGCGGCGATGTCCCCGCCTGCGGCTCGCGCCCATAGTGCCTGGTCACTGCCGGTAGGAGGGTCTTGATCGTCCGGGCTGTCGTCGGACTGCATCCTTCGCCCCCACCCTTGATCCACAATCGATGTCACACCCCCTTGTCCCCGCTCGCTCCCCCATCGTTGCGTCCCACGGACCGGCCACGGTGATTCTCGTGGGTGGATGTGGTGACGGCGCGGCATGCTGCCGCAGCTCACGACGACGACGTGAGGTCCGGAAACCGGGTCGTCGCCGAACCCGGCCACCCGGATGCCGGCAGGTGCCGGGCGACCGCTGAACGGACGTTGCGCGCCGCCGCCGGCCGCGCCGTCACGGCGCAAGACAGGACAGCGCCTCGGCAGCGAGCCGCCGGACCTCACACCAGCCACGATCACCGAACCAGGCCGCATCCGAAGCCGCGGCACCTTGACGATCCGACACGAGGACGACCGCGGCCACGACCGCGCGGATCACCTCGGCCTCAGCACCGTCGCGAAGGATCGTCCCGACAGACGCGACCGGATCCTCCGAATCCCACGAAGTGTCATCCACCAGCCAGTGGACCGCGTTCGTCAGGTCGGGAAACCGCGGATCCCGACCCACAACCCCCAGCGCAGGAGCCTCGGCTGCGAGAACCCTGAGTGCGGCGACCACATCCTCGCGCCGCTCCGGCCATGCGACGTCCACCGGCCCATCGTGGCAGACCACGCGACGGTCCTCCGCTCCTTTTCCAGCGCACAGAGGTCGCTTCTGCCGATGAGCGGGCGAGTCGGCAGTTCATCGTTCGAAGTGCGTAAACTCGGACAGTGCATGGGATCTGGGCGGGTGTGCGGAGACGAGTCGAGGCTTTGGCAGGTCGGCCTGCCAAAGCCGAGGTGTTCGGCGCGTCAGGCCACGGCTTCGCGCTGGACTCGCCCCTGACACGAGAGCAGCTCCTTGACTGGGAGACACGAGCCGGCGCAACCCTGCCCCTTCCGTACCGGAGTTTCCTGACCGAGGTCGCCGCCGCCGGGGCGGGCCCGTACTACGGACTACTGGGATTCCGGGTGATCGACGGGATCGCTCACTGGGCCGGCGACAAATGGCGACGGCCGACCCAGCTCAACCTGCGCGTCGCGTTTCCTCACCGCGACGCCTTCCATCCCGACCCGTGGCCACAGTTCGATGCGGTCCCGGCGCCTGACCAGTTCCCGACCCCGGCCGACCACGCCGAGGCCGTGCGCCGGCGCGCGGAACTCGTGCAGGCGTGGGAGCATCGCGATGAAGCCGACACTTATGGCACTATCCCGTTGTCCCACCAGGGATGTGGCTACTACGACCTGCTGGTGGTCAACGGGCCGGACGCCGGCCACGTGTGGCTCGACGAACGAGCCTCCGACGGTCCCGTCTCCCCGCACGCCGACGCCACCGACCGCGTCACATTCGACCGCTGGTACCTGACCTGGCTGGAGCAGGCCGAAGCAACCTGCAACCGACACACCACGCCCTGACGATATGCGGATCGCCGAACATCGCGCCGGGCACTGCCGCCTGCCGGCGACAGGCGCCACTGAAAGCCGCGGACACGAGACCGGAATGGGCCAGCTGACGCCATCGCCGCTGCGCGGGCGGCCCCCTCAAAGCTCGCCCATCCAGGATTGCCGACGAAGCTGCCGTCGCGTACACCCGACGTCAGACTCGGCGGTAGCAGCTCGAACGCCAGTTCCGGCTCGCCTTCAGACCCTCGTCCGCCGTCGACCAGGACGCAGTAGCCGATGGCGCCACGAACGGCCTTCCTCTCGACCGCCGGCAACCCGAGCGACAACGGCTCGCTGCTGCGCGGTCGGAGCATCAGGTGACCTGACTCGGCCACAGCCTCGCATCCTTGCGTCAGCCCGGACGTCATGGCAGCAACGCCGACCGGCCGGCGCTCCACGCCTGCACGCCCGGTCCGGCGACGATCCCACCGGGACCGGCCACCAAATCATGGTCCCCGACGAGGTTGCCGTCGCCGGCTGTGACCGCACCCCCTATAGATCCGGCCTGCAGTACCACGTCGATGTTCGTCGCATCGACGACGGAGTTCGTCACCGATGCCAGAGGCTTTGCTTGCTGGGCTCGCAACAGCCCGACCCACAAGGTGCCACCGCCGGCCACGGCCGTCACAGCACCCGCAGCGGCCCACGGAAACCAACGACGGCGGGACACACCGACATCATCGTTCATCACTTATTAGGTGCGCTCAACCCGCTCTTCCACAGCGCACGGAACACAGAGCGGGGTACTGCGGCGAGGCCGGGTTCGGCGAGGTCAAGCGCCTGATCGGTGAGTCCGCCGGCGTCATCCTCGAGATGTCGCCACCAGTAGCAGCGAGCGACCCCGGACGAACCCAGCTCGATCTGCCTGACAGCCACTGTCTCGTCGTTGACGACGATGGCCTCCCACAGCCAGCGAGCTCCCTTGTCGACCAGGCCTTCGTGAGCTACCTGCTCGAAGTATTGACGAGGTTCGGAGCTCTCATCCAGCGCCCGGTACCACGCGACGGTCGCCCGGAATGCAGCCTCGGTCTCCGGCGGCCAGTGGTGTTGCGCCGCCAGACGCTGGCAATGCGCCTCCACGTCAGCCGGAAGATCGGTCATCACCGGAGTATTCCAGTGATCACACCTCGCGCTCTCATGCCGCCGACAGCGCGCTTCGCCATGACGGGTGTTCTCATCCGGCCAAATCCCGCTCGGTGGCGTGCGGGTCGTCGGCGGGCAGCCAGCCGGTGGCGAGGTCCAGGGAGCCGACGTCCCGGGTGAGGGCCGCGATGGCCGCGTGGACCGGCGGGCGGGTCTCGTCGCGGCGGGACACCAGCGACCACGTCCACACCGGCGCCGGGTCGACCACCGGCCGCCGCCCGAGGTCCGGCGGGACCGGCGTCGTCTGGCCCTTCGGGTTGTTGAGCACCGGCCGCCGCAGCCGGCGGGCGTGGTCGAACAGCGCCGGGCCCGTGGATCCCCCGTCCTCGGTGTGGACCACCTCGGCGCCCGTCGCCCGGGCGAACTCCTCGGCGTAGGCGTTCCACGACGCCCAGCTGGCCGTGTCGGCGTCGACCAGCACGACGACGTCCCGGGCCGCGACCTCGGCGGTGCCGGTGCCGACCGCGTACAGCCGGTCCGCACCGATCAGGCGTGCCGCCAGCCCGAGTTCGGCCAGGTCGGCGGCCCGCGCCCAGCAGATCGCCAGGTCGATGCTCCGGTCGGCCACCCGGCGCAACTGGGTGTGCGAAGGCAACACCCACGTGTCGACGTGCAGGTGCGCGACGCCCGCCACCCGATCGAGCAGGTCGGCCGGGCGCCAGTTCACGTAGCCCAGCCGCACCGGCTCGCGCGCCGCGATCCCCGCGGCCGACCGGCGCAGCTCGTCCGCCTGCTCCAGCAGCGCCCGGACCTGGGGCAGCAGCGATTCCCCGCACTCGGTCAGCGTGACCGAACGGCGGTCACGGTCGAAGAGGCGGACGCCGAGGTCCCGTTCCAGCGCCTTGATCTGCTGGGACAGCGACGGCCCGGCGATGCGCAGCCGTTCGGCGGCCCGGCCGAAGTTCAGCTCTGTGGCGACGGCCACGAAGTACCGAAGCTGGCGTAGCTCCATGGCGGCAGCTTAATGCGGTGGGAGGTTGCGCCTCCCAAGTGGAAGCGAACCGGTCGTGGCGAAGCACCCGGGTCCGGCACACCATCGGCTTCGGAAGCACCACTTCGAGGAGGTCCACAGAAATGAGCACCCAGAAGGTCGCGGTCGTCACCGGCGCTTCGCAGGGCATCGGCGCGGCCCTGGTCGAGGCGTACCGCAAGCTCGGCTACGCCGTGGTCGCGAACTCGCGGTCCATCACCCCGTCAGGCGATGCCGGGATCCTGGCTGTCGCGGGCGACATCGCCGACCCGGCCGTCGGCGCCCGCGTGATCGACCAGGCCCTGGCCACGTTCGGCCGCGTCGACACCCTGGTCAACAACGCCGGCGTCTTCGTCGCGAAGCCGTTCACCGACTACACCGGCGCCGACTTCGACCTGGTGACCGGCGTCAACCTGCGTGGCTTCTTCGAGGTCACCCAGCGGGCGATCGCCGCGATGCTCGAGGTCGGCGGCGGGCACGTCGTCAACGTCACCACCAGCCTGACCGACCACGCGAACAGCGCGGTGCCCTCGGCCCTGGCGGCGCTGACCAAGGGCGGCCTGAACTCGGTGACGAAGTCACTGGCCGTCGAGTACGCCACCCGCGGTGTCCGCGTGAACGCGGTGTCGCCGGGCATCATCCGCACCCCGATGCACCCGGCTTCGACGCACGAGGCCCTGGCGGCCCTGCACCCGGTCGGCCGGATCGGCGACCCGGGCGACATCGTCGACGCGGTCGTCTACCTGGAAGGCGCGCCGTTCGTCACCGGCGAGATCCTGCACGTCGACGGCGGCCAGAGCGCGGGACACTGACACATGAGCACCGACATCCTCAGCACCGTGCTGGACACCTGGAAGGCGGCGGTCGACGCGCACGAACCCGAGCGCGTCGCGGAGGTCTTCACCGAGGACGCGATCTTCCAGGGCCTCCACCCGTACAGCGTGGGCCGGGCCGGCGTCGCGGCGTACTACGACGCCCAGCCACGCGGCATGACGGCGGACTACCGGATCGTGGAGACCCGCCGCCTGGCCGAAGACGTGGTCCTCGGGTACGCCGGCGTCGAGTTCGCCTTCACCGACCGGCCGACGCTCCCGGTGCACCTGAGCGTCGTCGTCCGCCGCACCGGCGACCGCTGGCTGATCGCCCACTACCAGGTCTCGCGGCTCTGAAAGGAGCGAGACGACGGAGTTTCCCCGCCGGTGGCGCGAGGCTCCATCGACTCGGGGTGAAGCCGATGCGACAGCCTGGCCAGACGCCACCCGCCGGTCGCGGCGGCCACCGTCATGGCCAGGTCCGGGCGAGCCGGTGAAACGTCTCCGGATCGCTGTGCACCGGCACCACGCAGAGCAGGTGGCCTCCGGGAGCGCGCAGTGTGTGACACTCCAGCCAACGCGAGACCGGCTTCGCGCCCAGAGCTGTCAGACGGGCCACTTCCGCCGCCACGTCATCAGTCTCGATGTCGACGTGATAGCGGGGCGCGTCGTCGACCGCCTGGATGTCGACGATCAACCCGGGGATGGCACCGTCGAGAGCAGTGAACTGTTCCTCGCCCACCACGGACCGTGCCGGAACCCCCAGTGCGGCGGACCAGAAACCCGCTGCCGAACCGGCTTCCGCGGCAGGCGTGTCAATGAAGATCCCGAACAGCCGACTGCGATGCACGGCATGAGGCTATCCGACACGTGAGACAGCCCGGTCCAAGACCGGTTGGTGACGAGCCGGCCGGAGACCTGCCGGGCCGAGGTCTCCTGCTACTTCCCCGGCCGCGGCGCGTGGCCGGTCTCGGTGTGGGCGGGTGGCAGGTCGGCGGCGACGGCACGGAGATCGGCCGCGCTGCCGGCCAGCAGGGTGGCGAAGTCGGCCTCGTCGCCGAGCACCCAGCGCCGGGTCGCCGCGCCCAGGATCGCCATGCCGAGAGCGGTGGCCAGCCGCGCGGTCTGCTCGTCGTGGCCCCTGCGGCGCAGGGCCGCAGCGGTCACCTCGGACAGCATCGCTTCCTTGATCAGGCTGCGTTCCCGCAGCGGCGGGTTGGCCGCGACGACGGTGCGCAGCTCGATCAGCAGTTCGCGCGGACGCAGCACCTTCGGCACGGCGGTGAACGCGGCCATCAGCGTCGCGAGCGCGCCGGTTCCCGCGGGCACCTCGGCGATGCCCGCCTCCAAACAGGCCTGCAGCTCGTCGCCGGCGAAGAGCACCTCCCGCTTGTCGGTGAACCAGCGGTAGAACGATCGCTCGGTCAAGCCGGCGTGCCGGGCGATCTGCGCCACCGTGGTGCGGTCGTAGCCCTGATCACGGAACAGCTCCAACGCCGAGCGCTCGAGCCGTTCACGGGTGTTGCCCTCCCACCGAGCCATGGCTCCAGCATAGTGACAGCAGATGCTGTCGTCACTATGGTGGGCAAGTGATGACAGCATCTGCTGTCATCGGTAGCTCAGAACCGGGAGATCGCCATGCATACCCTGCGTTTCCACCAGACCGGGGAACCCCTCGACGTCCTGCGGCTCGAGGAAGCCGAACCGCCACAGCCGGCCCCCGGACAAATCCGGGTCGCCGTGGAGGTCTGCACGATCAACCCCGCCGACCTGGCCCTGTGCCGGGGCCTCTACCCCGGCGACCTGCCCCGCGGAGTGGGGCTCGAAGTCGCCGGCACGATCGACGCCCTCGGCGACGACGTGACCGGCGTCCACCTCGGGGACGCCGTCTTCGGCCCCGCCCCGTTCACCGGACCGACCGCGGGCGCCTCCGGCCACGCGCTGCTCGACGTCTGGTTCCTTCGGCCACCCACCCTCGCACCGGCGGCGGCCGTCGCCCTGCCCATGGCCGTGGATACCGCCCAGCTCGGCCTGGACCTGCTCGACATCGCCTCCGGCACGACTCTGCTCGTCAGCGGAGGCGGCACCACCACCGGCTTCGCCGCCGTGCAACTCGCCCGCCGGACCGGGGCACGAGTGCTCACCACCGCGGGTCCCACCCACGCCGGAGCCCTGCGCGCCACCGGCGCCGAAGTCACCCGCTACGGCGAAGGCATGGCCGAGCGGATCCGCGAACTGGCGGGCGGCCCCGTCGACGTCGTCCTCGACGTCTCACCGCCCGACGACGCCACCATCCCGGAACTCCTGCGCACGGTCACCGATCCCCGGCACGTCCTGACCATCGGCAACCTGGCCCAGGCACGCGAATCCGGCGCCCGCGACGCGTTCACCGAGGGACCGCTCGGGCACCGCTACGACGTCGTCGGGGAATGCGCTCAGCTCGCGGCCGAGGGTCGGTTCGGCATCCCTGTCGCTCGCAGGATTCCCCTCGACGACTGGCGCGAAGCCATCGAACTGAGCCAGTCACAACGCCCCGGCGGCAAGATCGTGCTCCAGATCACCGAGCCACGATGAACGAATCCCGGACAGCAGCACGCTTCATGACGTTGGCGACGTGGGCGGGGACTTGAGACGAGAGACGGGTCTTTCGGCGGCAGGACGAGAAGTGCGGCCAGCTCGCCCCGCCGAGCAGAAAGACCCGTCCATGCACCGCCGTCATGCCGCTGTCTGTCGAGGCCGGCGCCGGCTTGTCGCGCGCTGCCGGACCCGCCCGATCTGGTAGCCCGGATCGCGAGATGCCCGAACTCGTTGCCGCCCACGCCAGGACGAACCCCAACGTCGCCAGGTATTGCCGAATTGTTTGCGGGGCGTCGACCAGCAAGACCGCGACCGCGGCGAGCACGATTGCCGCGACGAACGCGACCGTGGCGAGCCAGGTCCCGGGTCTGGACGAGGTGCGCGATGTCGAGGTCGCCGCGGACGTCCACACACGGCAGCAAGGTCGCGATCACCCGGCTGGACAGACCCGCGCCGAACAGCTGCCGAAGCAGCAACACCCGCTGGACGTCGGCTTCCGCATAGTGCCGCTGCCCCGCCTCGGAACGCGCACTGATCAGCAGGCCTTGCTCTTCGTAGTACCGCAATGAGCGCGCGCTCGGCCCGCACGCCTGGACAGGTCACCGATCTGCATCGCTGAAGGCTTACGCCCAAGTCGAATCTGAAAGCCGAGAGTCAGTAGGCGGGTTCCTGGGCGAGCAACCGCAAGATCCAGTGGTGCAGCTCTCTGGCGATGACCAGTTCATCAGGTTGGACCGAGCTGCGGTCCCGGGCATAGGCCTCCTCGAGGCCGTCTCTCGAATCGGTGATGATCGGGAGTGCGCTCTCGACTTGGCCGTCGAACTGGTCGGCCGCCGCCAGCGCGTGGACGAGCAGGAGCTTGGCTCGCAGGGCACGGGGATGCTCGGGGCCGTACCCGGACTCCCCTTCCTCGAACTGGACGGCCGACGAGATGAGCTCGCTCAACGACTCCGCGTGTTCACCGTCCAGGCGCACGTTCTCCAGCCGGACATCGGCCGGCAGGCCGGAGACCACGTGGTCGACCGGGTCGGCCACAGCCCCGCTGGGCAACGAAGACCGAAGCAGGTGTTCGAGGGTCGCGATCGTGTCGGGGTGCGAGGGGCCCTGGGCTCTCAGCCGGGCCGCGTAGACCGGCCAGTACGACGCTCCCGTCGCCGTCGCGAGGTTCTCCTGGGAGTCGATCGTGCTGGGGTGTTCCGGCCCAAGCACCACGGCCCGGCGCGACACCAGATAGCTGTTCGTGGCCGCGGCTTCCGCGACATGCCCCAATCGAAGCAGGTTGTTCGCGATGTTCTCGACGCTGTCGAGGGTCTCGGGCTCGTCGGGACCGGCTCCGCGGTGCCACAGCGACCAGGCGCCGATCCCAAGCCTGAGTGCCAGAGCCGGCCTGCCGCAGCGGCCGACGGCGATCACCAGGTTGTTCAAGGCGATCAGCGTCGCTTTCCGGGTGAGGCCGGCGCTGTCGCGCCGCCGCCGGTACACGCTCGTGATCAGCTCCCGCGCCTGTTCGAACTCACCGAGCGCCGACAGGGTGTTCGAAAGGTTCTCCTCGGTCTGCAGCCGGTAAGACTCGTCCACGTCGGGCAAGGCGTTCAGCCGCTCGATGACTTCCCGCTGGCCTCGAAGGGCTGCGGAGAACTCCGCTGTGCCGTACTGGGCGCCGGCGATGTTCGCCAGCACCCTGACCCGGGTTTCTTCGTCGAACTCGGCGGATCTTCCCGCGCGTTCGTTGAGGGTTTCCAGCGATTCCAAGGCGCCCACGTTGTCACCCAGCTCGAACTGCGCGCGTCCGGCCTCGCCGAGCAGGTGCCATTCCGCCGGCCCCGTCGGCCACTCCTCGGTCGCCAGCGCGAGCACGTGCGGCAGGCAGGAGGCCGCCGAGCGGACGAGGCCGAAATCCTCGCGGCCGGCCTCGAACTGCCGACCGAGCAGGTCACAGGCGTGGTCACGCAGTTTTCGCCGGTACCCCGCGGGGAACCGGAAGCGCGCCGCGCGCGAGACGAGAGCGTGGACGGTGTACGAACCGTTGCCGAGATCCTCGGCCAGTCCGCGCGCCACCAGCCTTTCCAGGCCGGCTTCGGCGGAGGTGGTCCCCATGCGCTCGATCATCCGTGCGGTCAGGCCGGCCGGGATCGGCGCGGCACCGAGGACGCTGCTCGCCGCAAGGACCTCCCGGCCCGGGTCGGTGAGCTGCGCGAAACTCCGCACCATGACCGCGCCGAAGCCCTTCGCCGCCCCGACCGGCAGCTCGCCGGCCAAGTGCTCGGCCAGCTCCAACGCGTCCGGCGCATCCTGTTGCAGTTCGGCGCGCAGCTTCGGATAGCCCTCGAAGTCCGGCAGCGTCGTCAGTCCCGCCGCGACGGTGAGCCCGAGCGGGTTCTGCCCCAGATCGTTGACGATTCCCAGCGCTGCCTCGCGTTCGGGCGACTTGGCCTCGCTGACGGCGTGATCGTTCGTCAGCACACCGAGGCACGCATTGCGTTCCAGGGGTTCGAGCGCGATCTCGGCGGACACCAGGCCCGCCAACGAACCACGCGTGTTGATCAGCGTCTTTCCGTTGACCGTCGGTGCGTACAACTTGTGCAGGTAGCTCTCGTCGATGTCCGACGGCACGTCGTCGACGATCCAAAGGTAGGGCGGGCGCTCGTCCAGGGAGCGCGCGATCGCCGCTCTGGCGGCCCCGAGATCATCTTCGACAGGCAGGTTCAGGGACTTGGCGAGCTGACCGAGCTGAAGGCTGTACCGGCTCAGCACCGCTCGCGGGTCGGGTCGGCGCCGCCGATCGCTGCCACCCAGCCGGATCACGAAGACGCCACCCGGGTGATCCGCTGCGAACCACCGGGCGTACTGCTCACACAGCGCTGACTTTCCCTGGCCTCCCCCACCCGTCACCGACACGACGGCGTGGCCGAGGTTGCGCGGCTTGTCCCTGGCGAGCAGGGCCTCGTGGAGATCCCACATCACTTCGCCGCGGCCGTGGAACCGCCGGTTCGTCGGCAGTTCGTCGGGATACCACCGCGGCCGGGGCAAGGGGGGCGCGTCGCCGAAACGCCGGCCGTCGGAAGCCCGGAGGCGCTCGAGCTTGTCCGCGATGATCCGTGCCTGCGCGGCGACGTCGTACGCCTCGCGGCTCAGCAGCTTCGGGTGCTTCAGCTGCCGGGGCCGCAGCTTGCTCGGCGGGACCCGCCAGGTCACTGGCATCACCCGTTCGATGGTCTTGGGGTCCAACCGGTAACTGGCGGTCAGGGCGTAGAGCAGTTCCTGTCGGCAGCTGGGACTCTCGTGGAACGCCGGGCCGATCAGGGGTACCAACATCCGTGATCCGCCCAACGCCGCCTGCAGCGCGGGCGCGAGAGTGTCACCGAAAGGGATGTCTTTGTCGTCCTGGAACACCGCTATACCCAGTGCGTTCAGTTCCGCGTGGAGATCATCTGTCCAGGATTTGTCATCAGACCAGCTGTAACAGAGAAAGACGTCGAACACCCGCGCCACGGTACGTTGTCCGGCGCGCCGCGTCCTGTGCCGTTTCGTGCCTGTGACATCATCGTCGAGATGAGCCTCGGACAAGAAGTCTTCGTGAGTCACGGCCGCGACAAGGTCGCCCGGCGCGAATTCTTCACCTTCCTTCGCGCGATCGGGTTGAAGCCGGTCGAGTGGTCGGTTGCCCTCTCCGAATCGGCCGGTGGCTCCCCGCTGATCAGCGACACGCTGGACAAGGCGTTCGGCCCCGATCGGGCGTTCATCGTCCTGCTGACGCCCGATGACATCGTGCAGTTGAAGGAGGAACACGCTGACGACGAGGACGATCCCGAGACTCGGCCCTCGGGCCAGGCCCGGCCGAACGTCCTCTTCGAAGCCGGCATGGCCTTCGCCCGGTACCCGGACCACACGGTCCTGGTCGAGTTCGGCAAGGTCCGGCGGTTCACCAACATCGACGCGAGGTTTCGGGTCCGGTTGGACAACTCACCGGAGAGCCGCAGCAGGCTGGCCCACCGGCTGGAAGCCATCGGATGCGACGTGGATCTCCGCGCCGAGGACTGGTATTCCGCCGGTGACCTCACACCACCCGCGACGAAACCCGCTCCCCGTCAAACGCGGGCCAGGGCGAGCGTGGCTCACCCGGAAACTCCCGGCGAGCTGCAGTTCACCAGCAATCCCGGCAAGTGGCGGCTGGATTTCGGGAGCATCGGCGTCAACCCGAAGAAACGTTCCTCGATCACCGTGCACGGCGAAGTCACCAGCCGCGAGAACGCCGTATTGACGCTGGTTCTCAAAGCGACGTTCTACGCGGACAGTGACATCGTCGGCTCTGCTGTCGGATTCGTGAACGACCTCACCTTCGCGGAGTGCCGAGCGTTCGAGATCAGCACGCGGGACGACCTGGCGGACTTCTCGCGTGTCCACGTCCACATCGACACCGGGGTCAAAGCGTAGGGCGTCCAGCCGTAACCGAAGAGGGAACAGCGTGCCTTTGGTCTTCGTGAACTATCGAACCGACGACTCCGCGCACGTGGCCGCGGCACTGTACGACCGGCTGGTCGACCGGTTCGGGCCGGAGCAGGCCTTCCGCGACGCGCGCACGCTGGTCGCCGGAGACCATTCGCCGTCCACCATCCGTGCCGCCGCCCGCCGAGCCGACGTCCTGGTCGCCGTCATCGGCCCGAAGTGGCTCGAACGCCGGAGCGACGGATCTCGCCGGATCGACGACCCGGAAGACTGGGTTCGCTGGGAGATCGAAACCGCGTACCAACGCGGGATTCCCGTCCTTCCCGTGTTCCTCGACGACACACCGAGGCCCGCGAAGGAAGATCTCCCGGGCGAGCTCGTCCGGCTCCGGCAGTCACAAGCCCACTGGATCTGTCACCAGTCCCAGGGCTCGGACATCGCCGGCGTCGTCAGCGCGGTGCTTGCACAGGCACCAGGGCTCGTGCTGCGGGAGTTCCTGGTCCAGCCTCCGCAGCTCTCGGACGACCCTCTTCCGAGCGCGCTCTTGAGGGCCGAGTACGGGATCGTTCCGTTCGAAGCCGACCGGCGCCGGAACGAGCTGGACGACCTCCGGGCCTGGTGCGCGGCCGCCGTCCCGCTGTCGGCGTACCTGGTGACCGGCCCGGCCGGTGAGGGGAAGACCCGCCTCGCCGGGCAGCTCGCGGCCGAACTCGCGGCGGACGGCTGGATCGCCGGGGTGCTGGCCGAGTCCGTCCCCGCCGGCCGGCTGGCCGAGCTCGCCCGGCTGGACCATTCCCTGCTCTTGATCATCGACTACGTCGAAGGGCGGGCCGACCAGCTGGCCGCCCTCGTCGAAGCGATGACCGAGCGTGGGGAACACCCTCGTGTCCGGCTGCTCCTCGTCGGCCGTTCCGCGGGCGACTGGCTGAGCCGGATCCAGGAAAGCGGCAACAGCAAGGTGGCCGAGCTGTTCCGGCGCGCGACCAGGCTCCCCCTCCGTCCGCTCGTCCACGCGGACGACCGGCACGCGGAGTTCACTCGTGCGCTGCAGGCGTTCGGCCAGCACCTGGACCAGCGTGTCGGCGACGTCGTGGCCCCGGCCGACCTCGCCGACGGCGCCTACGACCGCGTGCTGGACCTGCACGCCGCCGCACTTGCCGCACTACTGGACCAGACCGGCGACGGCGGACCCGCCGGCGACACGCGTGATCCGGTGCTGCGCGTGCTCCATCACGAGAAGCGGTACTGGAAGCGCTCGGCCGCGAAGGTCGGCACGGACGACGCCACGCTCGCCCTACTCGGCTACGTCGTGGCGCTGTCCACGCTCTTCGGCGCCGCGACGCGCCAAGAAGCACTCGACCTGCTCGAGCACTGGGTGCCGGATCGGACCCGGCTGAGCCTCGTGCTCCGCTGGCTGCAGGAAATGTACCCGGGCCAGGAAGCACTCAACCCGCTTCGCCCCGACCGCCTGGGTGAAGACCACGTGGCGACGGAACTGCGCCACGAGCCCGACCTCGCACTCGCCGACTCCCCGCAGCGAACGCCCCAGCAGATATCCCAGGCACTGACCGTGCTGGGCCGCGCGGCTCCTAGGCACGGGCACGTGCCGGACACCATCAGCGGGTTGATCGACGTATCCCCGGAGCAACGGGTGCCAGTGGCCATGGGCGTCGCCACTCTGATCGAAGATCCCCGGCCGCTGGTCCGCTCGATCACCACCACGATGGGCGACGCGGACCCCACCCTGATCGACCTCGCGGTCGAGAACCTGCCGGAAAGCAGCGAGGCCCTGGGCGCCTTCGGGGTCCACGCCCTCAGCCGCGCCATCGCTCTCCACGAGCGGCTGGCACCCCGGAACGAACGGCAGCTCGCGCAGCTGAACCTCCGGCTCGGCAGCGCCTACCGCGCGCTCAACCGACCTGACCAGGCGATCGGCCCGGCCACCACCGCAGCCCAGGCGTACACCGAGCTCGCGGCGGCCGAGCCCCGCAGCTTCCGCCCGTTCGAGGCACAGGCGTTGAACAGCCTGGCGTTGACGCAACGCGACCTCGGTCAGTACGACGACGCACTGGAGACCATCGACCGGGCCCTTGAGCGCTATACCGAGCTCAGCGCGCAAGGAACAGCGGCGTACCGGAAGGTCCTGGCCGCAGTGACGGACACGAAGGCCACGTGCCTGTACGAACTCCAGCGCGCCGAGGAATCGCTCGACGTAGCGGCGCAGGCGCTCGAACTCAGGCGTCAGCTCGCCGGCGAAGAGTCGTCACTCTACGCGAGTGACTACGCGACAGCGTTGAACAACTTCGCACTCCGTAACCGCGAAAACGACCACGTCGAAGCAGCCGCTCGCCACGCCGCCGAAGCCGTACGTTTGTACGAACTGCTTGCGGAGGACCAGCCCGACGCCTTCCGCAGGGACCACGCCATCGCGCTGTCGACGCTTGCCCTGACCAGGACGGACCTGGGTGACCCGGCCGGCGCCCTCGCCGCGATCGAACGCTCGGCCGAGGTGCTTCGGCTGCTGGCCGCGTCGAACCCCGAAACGCACCTGCCCCTGCTCGCTTCGGTCACGAAGATGCTCGCGATCCGCCTCGGCAACGCGGGCCAGCATCCGGAAGCGCGCTCCGCCGCCCAAGAGGCCGCCGACCACTACGAAGAGCTGGCCCGATCACGGCCGGCAGTGTTCCGGCCCGAGCTCGCCATGGCGCTCAATGCCCTGGCCAACCGGCAGGCCCAGCTCGGCGACCTGGACGGGGCGCTCGCCAGTTCGACTCGCGCGGCCGAGTTGTCGCGTGAGCGACCGGCCCAAGGTGCCGAACGACTCCCCGAACTGGCCGTCGCCCTGAACACCCAGGCCATGGTGCTCTTCAAGCTTGCCCGTCTCGACGAGGCAAACGTTGTTCTCACCGAGTGCGTCGAGCTGCGGCGACGCTTGGCGAACGAGAACCGGGGGCCGTTCGTCCCCGAACTCGCCGAGTCCCTGCGCAATCTCGGCCGTGTGCTGACCCACTCGAACAAGCCCGGACCAGCCGCGGAAGCGTTCGGTGAAGCCGCGGAGATCTTCCTCGGTTTGTGCAACGTTGCGCCTGCACGGTTCGCCGTTCCGCTCCGCGACACCTACCTGGACCTCGGAAGCCTGCCGCTGGAGCCTGCTGGCGTGCTCGACGCACTCGCCGCGGCGTGGTCGATAGCCGAACCGTTCGATGACGGGACGATCGCCAACCGGATAGCCGCCCGGCTGGCGGACCTGGCTGCCCGGTATGGGGACGACATCGTCCGCGCGTGGCAGCAGCAGGACGTACCGCCGTTGCCCGAAGGTTAGAGTTCGCCGAGCACGGCCAGCTCGTCCGCGACGCGTTGTGCCACCGGAACACCGAGCTGTTCGTAGAGGCGCAACGCAGCACGCCAGTGCTCTCTCGCCTCGCCGAGATCCCCCGACCGCAGGGCGACTTCACCGAGCCAGCGGAGAGCCCCTGCCTGTTCGTAGCGGCTTCCGGCGAGTTCGCTGTGCCGCACCGCGCGTTCGAACGCGTCTCGGGCGCCCCTCAGGTTCCCTGACCGGAGATGAGCTTGGCCCAGACACGCGGATGCCTGCGCGGCATCGAGGTCAAGACCGAGCTCATCCGCGATCGCCAAGGCCTCCTCCGCGTCCCGCACCGCGTCCGGGAAGCGGGCCAGTTCTATCTCCACACGAGCCATGCTCCGGAGCGTGATTCCGCAGTTGCGTTGTGCGCCTTTGCGATAGAACGCCAGCGCCCGGGTCAGGTTCGCGAGGGCACTTTCGAAGTCCCCGGTCCTTCGGAGAATGGACGCGAGGTTCGCCAGGGCGTTGCTCAGCCCATGGCCATCCCCGAGTTCCTCGAACAGGATCCGAGCGTGTTCGTAGTGGTCCGCCGCGGCTTCGACGTCCCCCGATTCGAGGAGCGCGCGCCCCAGGTTGTTCCGGGTTCTGGCTTCCGCGCGCCGATCGCCGATCCGCTGGCACGCGCGCCAGGCGAGCGTGTGGGTCTCGACCCAGCTGTCGATGCGCTTGGTGAGGAAGAAGTAGTCGCGCATCGTGTAGGCGAGTTGCCAGCACCGCACGTCGAACGCCGGACCGGTCAAGCGGCACATAGCCACCAGATTCGCCAGTTCGGCATCCAGCCAGCTCAACGCCGACGCCCGATCACCGAAAGTCAGTTCGTGCGGAGCCGTTCCGGGACAGGGGACTCTCAAGCGGTGCGGCATGAGTACCCGGTTCGCCCGATCTGCTGTGTGCAGGTAGTGATCGTAGAGGCGGAGCAGGACCGCCTCACGCTCGGCGGGATCGTCCTCGCGCTCCCTCAGCTCCACCGCGTGCAAGCGCAGCAGGTCGTGCATCTCGTACCGGTTCGGTTCCGGCTCGTCGAGCAGGTGCATCGCCATGAGGCCGTCAAGCAGGTCCTCGGCTCGTCCGAGCGGCGTGTCCGTCAGCACTGCCATCGCGTAGACGTCGAAGTGCCGGCCAGGATGGTCACCGACCACTCGGAAGGCGCGAGCTTCCCCATCGCTCAGTCTCTGGTAAGTCCACGAGAACGCAGTTCGTACCGCGGTTCCGGCATCGTCGCCGACGTCCAGCCTCTTGAGACGGGCTCGCTCGTCGGCGAGCTGGCTCGCCAGCTGGGCCAGCGAACGGCTCGGACGTGCCGCGGCTCGGACGGCCACAATACGGAGCGCCAGCGGCAGACCAGCGCACCCCTCCGCCAGCAGCCGCGCGCTCGCCGGATCCGATCGCACGCGATCTCCGATCGCGGCCTGGAGGAGCTCGACGGCATCGGTGTCGTCCAGCCGGTTCACCTTGATCCACTCGACCGCGTGGTGCACCGCGAGACCGGGCAGTTGCCGGCGGCTGACGATGACCACCGAACACGTCGGGACGCCTGGCAAGAGCAATCTGACCTGGTCCGCCGAGCGAACGTTGTCCAGTACAAAGAGCACTTTCCTGGTGCTGAGCAACGATCTGAAGAGCGCGGCGCGCTCCGCCGCCGTCGGGAATTCCTCCGGCCTGTGGCGTCTCAGCGCACGAAGGAAACCCGCGAGTACTTCCGCCGGTTCGAGAGGACTGTCGGGCCCGAAACCACGCAAGTCCGCGTACAGCTGCCCATCCGGAAACGCCTCTGCGGCGCCGTGCGCCCACTTCACGGCCAACGCGGTCTTGCCGACACCCGCCATACCGGTCAGCAGCACGATCGGCGGCGCGTCGCAACGTTCCTGCAACAGGCTTCGGTCCAGTTCCGCGAGTTCTGAGACGCGTCCGGTGAAACAGCCGTTGGCGGCGGGCAACTGGGTTGGCCGCGGCAGCGCCTGGTCACCCACTGTCAGCTGGACGTTTCCGTGGATCGTCCCCGCCTGCAACGAGAGGCCGTGCACCTCGCCTGCTTTGTTCACGACCTCCGGGCGATTCGCGAACTCGTCCACGCTTACCCCCTGGAGCTCGTTCAGCCAGCCGGTCGAGACGCCCGCAGCGTCAGCGGCCGCGTGTCCGCCGTTCCATTGTCAACACACAACACGGTCGCGGCCATAGCCCGTTCGCCGGCCACGAGAAGCCACCGGCTACTGGCCGGATCCCGGCTCGCCAGCCCTACTGCCGCATCCGGGCGGTGACTATGTACCGGGCCAACTGCTCGAAATCGCCCGCCCGGCCGAAGTTCTGGCGCTTGATACCGCGCAAGATCACCGGGATCGCTTCGTCATTGCTTTCGTGCTCGTAGAGCTTCAGCACCAGAATCTTCGGACCTTCGCGCCGCTTCACGTCGAGATGCAGAACCGAGTCGACCTCGAGGTTGGCCCACTCCGAGCTCCGCATGTTGGCGCTCGCGCAGAGGAGGAGGAACCGACAGGTCATCAACCCCTTCTCGATCGTCCTTCGAGTCCGGTCACCCGGGCGCAGATCGATGTCGTCGTACCACGACGTGATCGCGTACTCGTTCCACAACCGGTCCTTGATTTCCAGGACCAGCCGCCTGTCCATCTTGGAATGGCAGAGGTACACGTCGTATTCGTACTCCGGCGGCTTCGCACCGACCGTACCCTCCAGCGCACGACGCAATTCGGTACGCTGATCGATCGAAAGCTGAACGATTCCGTCCGCAGCAATCCAGAGCACCTTGATCGGTTCGGCGACGCGCGCATAGCTACCGGACGGTTTCGTGAACAACGTGGGGACGTCCACCCACAGGAGCGGACACTGCACACCCGACAGCACGGCCGGAACCGGATCGGTCACCTGGACGCTTCCCGCAACCAGCACGAACAGACCATGTTCGGCGGTTGCCCTGCCGATCTTGCGTGTCACCTGGTCGATTTCGAGCGTAAGTCCAGTCTCGACAGTGACGAGTTCCGCGTATTTGAGCAGATGACGAATCGTCGCTTCCCACGCCTCCTTTTCACCGAGGCGCGATGAGCCGTGAGCAGGATTACGGCTCAACGGGCCCGCGCGGTTCGGTCCGAACAAGTACGTCGCGACCTGCGTGGTGTGCTGCAGGACCCGATCGAGAATGAACCGATCATACTGGCGCTTGGCCTCCTTGCCCGCGTCCGTGGCAGCATTGGACAGCTTGTCGCTCACTTCCTCACTGATAAAAGACAGGAGAGCGACATCGGTCATCGCGACGAGGTCTGCGGTACGGCTCCGGTTCAGGGCGGCGGCGAGTTCACCCACGACCTCGCCCGCCCGGTGCGTGTGCTTCGGCTCGGCACTGCCACCAAAGCCTTTGCCTTCCAGGTTGTAGACCCCGACGTCGCCGCGCAGGATGACAAACATCGACTCCCCGGGCTCGTCGACACGGCAAATCACCTCGCCGGGGGCCCGCTCCACCAGATGGCCGAGCTTCAGCACCTCGGTCAATTCTTCGGCTCTCAACTGTTCAAGGAAGCTCCGATTGTCCCCTGCATCCGACTTGAGAATCCGAGACACATCGTCGAGAGCACCGGTGACCGTGTGATGGTGTGGGTTTATCTGCGAAATCCTTTTCGCGTAGTAGAGCGCTCCCCAGCCGTCTTTCCGGTGCAAACACTTATCGAACGCCGTGTAGTCGTCATTCTGACTCTCGACCCATTCCGACCGGAGGTCACTGAAAGACATCAGCCAGAGCAGCTGGCGAATCGAGTTGCGGTCCACCCGCAGGCGTTCCCCGTGGAATTCGACGGCCGATGCGACTGTCGAGGACGCCATCCCGCGCCGGAAGGCGTCCGAGACGACTACCCCGTCGCCAGTGGCCTGGCGGATGAGCCAGCCGGCGAAGTTGATCCCAGTGCCGACCGCCTGCGTGCGCCCGTCGGCTCCGATGAGCGTCGCCACCACACCGAGGTGACCGGCGATCCGGAGTGCAACCCCCTCATCGGAGGCCCAGGCATACAGCTCACTCATGAGGTAGAGGGCGTCCGGCTGCCACCCGTCGCCGAAGAAGACCACGTGGCCGCCGTCGCCGCCCGAAGACCAGACGACCAGGTCCGGCCCACGACGCCGTATCAAGTCGGCGACTATCCGGTTGATCGCACCCACCCGGCGCAGCTGGTCCGTCCCGCTGGTAGTCGAATGGCCGAGGATGTCGCACGACACCACCGCTACCTCGACGAATCCCTCGCGTTCGTCTCGATCCACAAGCCTCCTCCGCCGCAACGCACGCTCGGACTGCGGTCCGAGTGGCTGGGCGCCCCTCGTTCGTTCGGACCACACTACTGGTTACAGGAATGCCAGCGCGCATTCGATCTGACCGCATCGATCTGCGCCGTCTCGTGGCGAGCCAACGCGGGAACCACCAGACCAGGTTCACGAAATTCCTTCATTTGTCGGAGACCTTGGCGATGAACCGCTCCTGCCCAAGTCCGAAGATAAGTAACACTTGACTACTTAGTAACAGGTGCGCATGATCTTTGCATGGACTTGTACGAGGCCGAGCCCGCACGCGATCCGCGGGTGCGCCGCACCCGCGCCGCCGTGCTGCGGGCCGCGTTGGTTCTGGTCGGCGAGCGTGGCACGACGGCGGTCACGGTTTCCGAGATCGCCGAGGCGGCGGACGTCAGCCGCCGGGTCGTCTACCAGCACTTCGGCGACCTCGACACCGTGCTGCTGGAGGCAGGGCTCGATCTCGCGAGGCGTGAGCTGCTGCCGCTGCTCGGTGACACCGCACAGCCGGCGGACGCGCGCGCCCGCACCCTCGCCATGGCCCGGCACTTCGCCGGGCACCGGAAGTTCTACCGCGCCCTGCTGACCGGTTCCTGCGCATTCGCCCTGAACCGCGGGTTGTTCAGCCTGCTCCTGCCGATCAACCGGCGGGTCATCGAACGCAGGCACGGCCACCGGCTCACGACCCAGGCCGCCGACGACCTCGCCGCCTTCATCACCGGCGGCGCCGGCTCGTTCGTCACGGCCTGGGTTGTCGACGGCGCGCACGACCCGGAAGCATGCACCGACCGGCTGATGAACGTGCTCGGCCGGTTCGGCGGGGAGGACCGATGATCAGCCGCCTGATCCTGCGCAAGCTCCAGCTCGACCCCCCGGTGGCGCGGAAGGTCAGCGTCCAGCGGAACCTGCGCATCCCGATGCCGGACGGCGTCGAGCTGCTGGCGGACCGGTGGCTGCCGCGGACCGGTGGCGACGGGCTGCCGACGGCGTTGCTCCGCACCCCTTACGGCCGGGGCATGTACGGCACGATCCTGGCCAGGCCGCTGGCCGAGCGCGGATACCAGGTGGTGATCCAGAGTGTGCGCGGCGGCTTCGGCTCCGGTGGCACGTTCGACCCGATGCGCCAGGAACGCGCGGACGGGCTCGCGACCCTCGACTGGCACGCCGGTCGAAGAGGCGGTGAACTTCGGTCTCGCCCACGCCCGCGGCGTCCAGCCGCCACACCGCGCGCCGGTCCGGCTGTACGTGCTGGGCGAGGACGCGTGGCGCTCGTTCGACTCCTGGCCACCGGCCGGGTACTCGCCACAGCGTTTCCACCTCGGTGCCGCGGGTGCGCTGACTTCGGAGCCACCTGCTGAGTCCTCGGTGGACACTTACCGCTACGACCCGGCCGACCCCACCCCGACGGCCGGCGGCGTGCGGCTGGCCGTGGGTGCCGCCGGACGGGCCGAGAACACCGAACTCGAGGCCCGCGCGGACGTGCTCACCTACACCACACCGGTACTCGCCCAGGACGTCGAGGTCGTCGGTGAGGTCAGCGCCGAAATCTGGTTCTCCTCCAGCCTGCCGCACGCCGACGTGTTCGTGCGGCTCTGCGACGTCGACCAGGACGGCCGGTCGTGGAACGTGTGCGACGGCCTGGTGAGCCTCTCCGACGCCGCCGAACCACAGGGCGTCTCCGTGACGTTGTGGCCGACGGCGTACCGCTTCCGGCGCGAGCATCGCATTCGCGTCCAGGTCGCCGGCGGCGCTTTCCCGCGGTACGCCCGCAATCCCGGGACCGGCGAGTCGCGAGCTACCGCCACCACGCTGCTCGCCGCCGACCAGACCGTCCACTTCGGACCAGATCGGCCGTCCGCCATCACGCTTCCGGTCCTCGGGTCAGCCTGAGGACGAATACCCACAATCGTGTGCCTGATGAGACCTTCACAACGCTGAGAGAGCAGACGATGACAGCTGACGCGACGCAGCGGTCGAATGCCGAGCCCGAGATCCGCACCACCGCCGGAACGGTGCGCGGACGCTGGGAGAGCCGGCTCGCCGCCTTCCTGGGCATCCCGTATGCCGCACCCCCGGTCGGTGCCGCGCGGTTCGCCGCGCCTCAGCCCGTGTCCCCGTGGGACGGGGTGCGCGACGCGGTTGCCTTCGGCCCGCCCGCGCCACAGGACTTCGCGGGCTTCCGGAACCTCGGCCTCGGCGAGGGCTCTCCCCCGCGATCGACCGGCGACGACTGGCTCACGCTCAACGTGTGGACACCGGCCCCGGATCGCGTCGCGCACCTCCCGGTGATGGTGTGGATCCACGGCGGGGCGTACAAAATGGGGTCCGGCGCGGACCTCCTGGCCAACGCCCGGATCGCTCGGGAGGGCAACCTGGTGCTGGTCAGCCTGAACTACCGGCTCGGCGTCGAAGGCTTCGCCGCCATCGAGGGCGCCCCGCCCAATCGCGGCCTGCTCGACCAGATCGCCGCGCTGGAATGGGTGCGGGACAACATCGCCGCGTTCGGCGGCGACCCGGACCGGGTCACCGTCTTCGGAGTGTCGGCCGGTGGCAGCTCCGTCGGTACGCTCATGGCGATGCCCGCCGCCGCGGGACTGTTCCGCCGCGCCATCGCGCAGAGTTTCGGCGGCCCTTTCCTCTCACCTGAGCTGGCCACCGACATCACCACCGCCATCGCGGGCCGACGTGGCAGGCGACCTACCGTCGCCGATCTGTCCACACTGGACCCGGACGACCTTGCGCTGGCCGGCGAGGAGACTGCCGCGACCCAGCGCCAGTACCTCGACAGATGGGGGCCGATGGCCGCACACCTCACGTTCTTCGTCCCGAACGTGGACGGCGACGTGCTCCCGGCCACCCCGTACCAGGCCTTGGCCGCCGGCGTGGGACGCGACGTCGAGCTGATCGCCGGGCACAACCGCGACGAGTACCGGCTGTTCCTGTTCGCGTCCGGGAAACTGGGCGCGATCGACGACCGGGAAGCAGCCCGGGTGCTCGGGGTCTTCGGCCCCGGCACGGACGCCGACAAGGCCTACCGCGCTGCCTTCCCGGACGCCACGGCCGAACAACTCTGGGAATGGGTCCAGTCCGACTGGCTGTTTCGCATGCCTACGCTGCGGCTGGCGCAGGCCCACGCGGACGGCGGTGGGCGAACCCACTTCTACGAACTGGCCTGGCCCGCGCCGGGCGCGGGTGGACTGCTCGGTGCGTGCCACGGCCTGGACCAGCCGTTGGTGTTCGGCGATTTCGAGAGTCGATTTGCGCGGATGTTGTTGGGCGGCCCGACGCCTTCGGTCGAGACGGTGGAGCTGTCGGCGCGCATGCGCGCGGCCTGGATCTCCTTCGCCACCACCGGCGACCCGGGCTGGCCCGCGTTCGACACCGACCACCGCCTGACCCAAGTCTTCGACGCACGACCCACGGTCACGGCGTACCCCGAGGAAAGCTCGCGGCAACTCTGGGAGCGCGACGTTTTGGCGCCGTTGCCGCTGTTGCCGTAGCTACCCGTCGAGGATCAGCTGATCGGTGACCAGCTCTCGCACCCGCGGCTCCGCTCTGGTGAACCGACCACCGACGCCCATGCCCACTGCGCCTTGACCGGGTGCCGACCGAGGCCGAATGGGAGTACGCCACCACAGCTGAGACCGGAGACACCCGGACCCGGCACGCCTGCACCGGCGTGTGCCGGTGCAGGCGTCCCGCTGGCCGAAAACCAGATCAGCGTCCGGGCGCCTGGACCGTCGGCTCAGGAGCCGGGGTGCAGTCCGGGCCAGCCGGGTGTGGGGTCGCCCTTGACCTCGCCGAAGTACAGGGCGAAGGTCTGCTTCCAGCGCTCGATTTGGGCGCGGTCGGCCATGAAGCGGGGGAAGCCGTCGAGGTGGGCGTTCGGGTATTCCCAGAGCGGCTTCAGACCGGTCGGCGGTGTGACGTCCGTGCGGACCGACCAGCCGTTGAAGGACGCCTGCTGCTGGGCCGTCGACAGCTGCCAGTTCAGGTAGAGCTTGGCGGCGGTCGGGTTCTTGGCCTGCGCCAGGATCGCGGCCCGCTGGCCCCAGGCCATGAACGGGTGCCCGTCGGCGACCACGAACCGCGTGGGCGACGACGCCGGTGCGGTCAGCGAGCCCGCGCCGCCGATGCCGATCGCCTTCTGCCCGGCGCTCACCGCGTCGCCAGGTGAGTTGCTGCCGCGGGCGAACCGGACGTCTTGGGTGGCCAGCTTGGCCACCCAGTCCCAGCCGTAGGTCTGGGCGTAGAGCGAGTAGAGGTAGAGGACCGCGTCGTCGTCGTGGGGGTAGGACGAGGCGATCTTGCCCCGCCATTTCGGGTCGACCAGGTCGAGCGGGGTGCGCGGTGCGGCCGAGCCGACCGCGGCGGGACCGTACATGAAGCTGAAGGCGAGCGCCGACACCGCGACCCACGCGCCCTGACGGTCCTTGAACGCGTCGTAGACCTTGGAGAAACCGGCGGGCTTGTAGGGCAGCAGGCGGCCCTGTTCCTTCCAGCGCACGAAGTCCTGCACGGTCTGCAGCTGGACCAGGTCGGGGACGAGGGTGCCGGTGGCGAGCTGGTTGTCGACGCGGACGTCGTGGTACTTGCTGTAGTCGACGATCAGCGTCAGGGCGATGCCCGGGAAGCGGGCCTTGAAGGCCGCCTTGGTCGCGTCCTGCTGGGTCGGGGTGTCGCCGCCGGCGTAGATGACGAGCTTGCCGCCTTCCGCGAGCGCCGCCTGGTACAGCTCGTCGAGCGTCCTGGTCTCCTCGGGCCCGGCGTGTCCTGACGCGGCCGGCGAAGCCGAGGCGGAGGCGGCGCCGAAGGCACCGAGGCCGAAGGCGGCGCCGACGCCGGCTCCGGCGGCCAGAGCACGTCGCCTGCTGAAGGAACTGGTCATGGTGAAGAAACCTCTCTGTTGACGGAACCGGTCAGGCGGTCATCGCGGCGAGGACCAGCGCGGTGTCGGTGAACTGTTCGAAGCGGACGATCGCGCCGCCGCGCACGGTGAAGTGGTGGGCGACGCGGACGTCGATCGGCTTGCGGGTGGCCTTGTTCACGGCGGTGTAGCGGGCGAGGACGACGACGTTCTCCCCGTCGACGACGTAGGTGTCGTCGTGGGCGGTCCAGCTCTCCCACTCGGCGGCGAGCTTTTCCATGACGTCGGCGGTGACACCCTCGGGCGTGCGGTAGGTGCCGGCGAGGGGGAAGCCGGCCATTTCGGTCCACTCCACGTCGGGGGCGAGGGTGGCGCGCAGGGCGTCCAGGTCGCCGGCCGCGGAGGCGAGGTACTGGCGGCGCACGACGTCGGCGGGGGCGGGGGAGGTGGCGAAGTCGGACATGGTCAGCCCCAGCTCATTTCGCCGGTGGCGACCTTGGCGCCGATCTGCGCGGCGATCAGCATCCCGTGGCCGGGGAACCGTCGCACGAGCGCGTCGGTGAGGGCCGCGCTGTCGGCGGCCGTGGCGAGTTCCTCCTCGAACGCGAGCAGGTACTCGCGGGTGCCGGCGATGGCGGAAGCGTCGGCCGGGGCGCCGGGCAGGCGGTGGCCGGGCACGACCAGTTCCGGTGCCAGGGCGGCCATCTCGTCCAGCAGGGCGATCCAGGCGGCGCGCTGCTCGGGCTGGGGCGTGTCCGCGACCCACACGTGCTCACGGGCGAACAACAGCACTCCGCCGAGGATCACGCGCTGGTCGGCCTGCCACAGGTAGTGCCGGTCGGGCAGCGCGGCCGGCCCGCCACGCAGCTCGAACCGGTGGCCTTCCAGGGTGAGGTCGCCGGTCAGCGGCCGGAGGTCGACGAGGCGGGTGGGCAGGTTCGCGCCGAGGGCGTCCCAGGCCTTGAGCTTGCCCTCGTAGGAGTGCTGGATGTGCTCGATGACGGGCGGGGTGGCGAGGAACACCGCGTCCGGGAAGGCGTCGGCGAGCACTTCGGCGCCGAAGTAGAAGTCGGGGTCGCCGTGGCTGACGAACACGGTGGTCAGGGTCTTGCCGGAGTCCAGCGCCGCGGCGGCGAGCCGGTGGCCGTCGGCGCGGGTGAACCCGGCGTCGACCAGCAGCGCCTCGTCCTCGCCGGCCACGAGGGTGGCGGTCTTGTTCTTGCTGCCGACCGGAAAGTCCAGGTCGAAGCCAGTGAAGTCCAATGTGGCCATGAGCTCGCTCTCGAGAGGGACGAATACTGCAATTTTGAAGCACCTCCGACACTAGGCCAAGGTACTTTAAATTTCAAGTTCTTACTTCAAATTTCACGTACCTGGTAGGCTGAGCTCATGGAAACCAGGTGGCTGACCGCGGAGGAGCAGCGTGTGTGGCGTGCCTACCGGGATCTCAGCCTGCTGCTGGAGGACACCCTCGACCAGCGGTTACGGCACGACGCCGGGCTGAGTCACCTGTACTACTCAGTGCTGGTGTTCCTCTCCGAAGCGCCCGAGCGACGGCTGCGGATGACCGACCTCGCCGAGCACCTGAAGGTCGCCCGCAGCCGCCTGACCTACACCATCAGCCGCATGCAGGACGAGGGCTGGGTACGCCGCGAGGGCAGTCCGGGCGACAAGCGCGGCCAGCTCGCCGTGATGACCGACGCCGGCCTGGCGCTGCTGGAGCGCGCCGCCCCCGGCCACGTCGCCACCGTGCGCGCCGCAGTGTTCGACCGGCTCAGCCCCGACCAGGTCCGCGCCTTCGGCGAGGTCTGCGAGACGATCCTCACGGGCTTGACCGGCCCGGACCGCCCCGCGGACGCCAGCCTGCCCTGGCGCCGCTGACACTTGGCGCCAGGACGCGTCGACGAGTTGCCGCTGCTGGTCGCCGTCGTCGTTGCGGTCCCCTTCGCTCGCCAGCCGCCCGCGAAGTCGAGCAAACCTTCGGAGGCCACCGCACGATCACCGGCGACGTCGAAGGCCGCGATCGCGTCGGCGGGAAACCTGTGCGTGCCGACCGGGTCGACCCGCAGTCCGGCTGCGAGCAGCTCGAGACCTTCGTCGAAGTCGGTGTCGAAGCAGCGGAACGCGCCGGTCAGCGTGATCTCGCGGGTCACCACGACGTCGCCTGGCCACGCCGGGTCGTCCGGGCGGTCGGCGGGCACGGTCGAGGTCGTCGGCGGTGAGTCGAGGCCAACGGGAGTGGTCGCCGACGCTCTGCTCCTCCAACAGCACCCTGCCGTGCTGTGCCGTGAGTGCCGCCACCTCGGCCCGGAACGCCGCGTCCGCCGGACGCGACTCGTACGGCCCGCCGCCACCCGGGCCGTAGGGCGAGCCGTCGAGCGGCTCGACGAACAAGCCGCTCGCGGCAGTCAGCGCGACCGCACGGTTGCGCGCTTCCGACCGCATGTACCGGTCGTAGCCGAGCCCGTGCAGCCGTGGTCGTCGACGGGCGGCTTTACTCCGAAGTGGACGACTCCGCTGACCGCGGGGTCGCGGATGGTCAGCCCGGTCACACCGGAGTCCTCGGTGAACGCTTTCACGGCGGCGAGGTAGGCGACCTCCACCGAACCGTGGTCGCCGGACGCGTCCTCGGACCCGCGGTACGCGCCCCGGTCGTCGCGATCGGCGGGATCGTACTTGGTGATCCGGTGGACGTGCGGTGCGCTGATGATCGGCCGGGTCGCCCTTCGTACGCGTGGGTGATCGGCCTGAGCATGCGAGCCGAGCCAGCACGTCGACAACGACCCGATAACTATGAACGTCCTGTCATACCGCTGACCGAGCGTGGCAACGTCCTCACATGCCGATGACAGCGCATGCAGTCTTGGTTCGAGCACGTCCAAGGCGGCAGGCGCGTGGTCAGACCGGGTAGGGAGAGATACCGACGTACGCGGGATCGACGCGGAGCGCGATCCAAGTGCCCACATCGGGCAGACCCTCGATGCCGCCGAGTCCGATCATCGCGCCGTCCTGCTGCCCGTGACCGGCGAACGCGACACCATGACACGTCCACCACGAGCGGCGCTCTGACCATCCCACCGGCTGCCGAACGCGCAACCGTCCGCCCAGATTGCCGGGGCAGGCTCGGTCCTTGGCGGTCCGCAGGTGGCCGAGTGGCTGTGGGGTCTGGCAGCTTCCCGAGCAGGGTTTCCAAGCGCTCTATCTGGCGTTTTGTGTTTTACTTCGCCAAAGGTTCGCTACCTCTGGCGCGCAGTCGGCTACACTCCCTAGTCTCCGGCCGGTTCATGTAGTGAGATATCTTCATGGAAAGGTCTCTCGGCAAGTTGAGTGTCAGCGACTCGTGGAACCGGGCGAGTCGGCCACTGAAGGTCCTCATGGTGACGTTGCCGCTGGTCGGTGTCTGCCTGCTCACCCTCGGCTTCGCTGCGGATCAATTCGGCTGGTGGACGACTCGGCCATTCCTGACGAATCTCGTCTCGGGTGTGACATCAGCCTGCTTTGGAATCCCGTTCGCGTTGCTCTTCCTCGCGTCGTTCACCGCACACCAAGCCGAACAGCTGGAACGATCCAATGCACAGAGCCTGTTCGACGGCGCATTGGCCGCGTTCGCGGGTTGGGTGCGCCGTGTGACTTCGAGTCGGTCGCACGACCGCTTGGACATCGCGCTCGACTCCTTGACCACGCAAGTTCTCGACCGGCTCGAGCAAGTGACCGATGTGCGCGAAGGGGCGTCGCCGGATATTCCTGCTCTGGTCGACGCGTTATCCACTATGCATGAATTCTTGACACACAATTTCTCATTTCTGGTCGACATGGAGGAACATTGGGCCAGCACGTGCGCACAATGGCGTTTCCTCGACGACTACGTGAAACCACGCATGTACGAGCAGCAGTTGAGCTGGATCCGAGCGGACGCCGCAGCCCGGCTCGACACGATCCTGCGGGGTGAAGCGAACCCGTTCCTGCCGGTCATCCCCATGCGCGAGCACCTGCTTCCGCTCGCGATCGAAGCCACCGCCAGGCTAGTCGAGAACGACGTCGAAGACCTTTCCCCTGCTGTCGAGCAACAGCTTCATCAACTGCGGGACGCCATATTCTCACTACGCGGCAACCTGCCCCGATCCATGCGCCTCCGAGAAGCGCTGGCGATTGCCTGTGGGCAACAGTTCGAGATCGGTCTAGCGCCCGGTCGCGGATTGCGGCTTTGAGTACGCCCGGGTAACCGCTGACCGGTTCTTGCCGGCTTCCTGATTGAAGAATCCTGTGTAGCTGATGCGTAGGGCCCGGGTGTTGCTGGGCGCCAACGACCGTAGGTCCCACACGTCGCCGGTGAAGTACGTCTGCGGACGCGATCGATAACGTCCTGTCATACCGCTGACCGAGCGTTGCAACGTCCTCACATGCCGACGAGCGCGTGGCGTCACGTCGCGACGCCGGGGCAGAGGGCCAGTGCTCGACCGACCCGACCATCGATCTGCATCCGACGGGCAAGCTCGAGCATGTCGGAGCGTTCGTCCGGCCACACCGGCTGCTCGTCCTCGCACAGAAAATCAGCAAGAGCCTCAAGGGCGAGTCCGAACTCGTTGACGTCGATGAACTCGGCCACCTGACGCTGCTGGTCGTCTGAGAGCCGGCCACCAAGGCGGGTGCTAAGACCCCGCATGCACGCAGCGATCTCTTCGTACCAAGTGCTGTTCACCGGGATGATGGTCCCAGAAAGCTCAGTAGGCGCGCTCACCTGCCGATGAGCGGCCAACCTCGGCCGGCTCGCGTACTGCCGGTGTCCTGCACCCCGTGCCCGCCGGGCCACGGCGGCGGCCGACGCCCGCGACACCGGCCGAAGGCTCGCCACGATCTTCGGCTCGGCCGAAGAGTGGGTGTCCTCGCTGAGCCGGCCGCGGTGGCCGGACCGCTCAACCCGGCTCCGGGACCATCCCGAGATCGGCGAACGGCTGGATCGCGGCCAGTGCTCGCTCTGTCGGGCCGCCGGGGTCGGCCCGGAACAGCACCAGCCGCTGGCCCGGTTCCTGGCCCGGAAGCACGGCGCAGCGCAGCTCAAGCCGGGAACGCGCGTGAAGGATGACCTTCGGGCCCGGCCGCAGCAGGCCTACGTGGTGGCGCTCCCACAACTCGGTGAACGAGGCGCTGGCCGCCCGCAGCCGGCGGACGAACTGTGTGGAGGCCTGGTCCGCGGCCCGCACGCCGACGGCCAGGCGCAGGTCCGCCGCATAGGCCTGGCTGGTCTGCTCCTGCTCTTCGGGAGGAGCGACGGAGTCACGCCAGGCCTGATCGACGAACCACCGCCAGACGATGTTCCGGTCGAGGCCGCTCCCGTCGGCGAAGGAGCCGTAGATCCGGGCGCTGAGGGCGTTCTGGGCCAGCACGGCGCCGAGGTCGTCGGTGATCAGGCCGATCGTCGTGGGCCCCAGCGAGTGGAGCGCGGTCAGCAGGCTGGGATCAGCCGGCGAGGGCCCGGACACCGGGTGCCGGGGCGGCGCGTGCCCGGCGAGGGTGTAGAGATGGCCGGTCTCGTCGCCGGTCAGGCGAAGCGCCCGGGCCAGCGCACTGAGCACCGACACGGACGGTTGAGGGCCGCGAGCCTGCTCAAGCCGCTCGTAGTAGTTGGCCGACATCGCGCTCAGCTGAGCGACCTCTTCCCGGCGCAGCCCGGGGGTGCGACGCCGGTGGCCGGCGGTGAGGCCGACGTCCGCCGGAGTGAGGGCTTCCCGGCGCCGGCGCAGGAAGTCACCGAGCGCCGGACGGTCCATCCGCAAGCCAGGCGACACGTGCCGCTCCGGTGGTTGCCGCGTCATGATCCCAGGCTACCGCCGCCGCCGCCGGACCGGGCCGGCTCCGGACGGCCGCCACAGCGAGCGTGCCGTAGCCCCGGATCGGCAGTCCGTGGCTGCGCTCCCCCGGCGTTGCCATGCTCGAAGGATGCCGAAACGAATATTGATATCGGGTGCCAGCGTGGCGGGCCCGGCCCTCGCCGGTTGGCTGGGCCGTTCCGGCTGGGAGACGACGGTGGTGGAGGCCGCCCCGGCACTGCGCCGCGGCGGTTATGCCGTCGATTTCCGGGGCGCGACCCACCTCGAGGTCCTGCGGCGAATGGGGGTTCTCGAGGCCGTTCGCGGCAGCCGGACAGGTGGCCGGACGACCCGCTTCGTCCGTCAGTCCGGGGAAACCATCCTGACGATGCCGCCGGAATTCACCGGCGGAGATCTGGAGATTCCCCGCTCGGCCCTGTCCCGGTTGCTCTACGAGCGAAGCCGGGAACACGTCGATTACGTCTTCGGCGACAAGATGACGAGCATCGTCCAGGACGCGGACGGCGTCGAGGTGACATTCCTGCACGGCTCCCCGCGGCGATTCGACCTCGTGATCGGCGCGGACGGAATGCACTCCGGAGTGCGGCGCATCGCCTTCGGGCCGGAGGAGGACTACGTCACCGGCCTGGGCTACCGCATCGCCGGCTGGGACGTCCCGGCGGTGGCGGATCTGCACGGCGAGACCCTGGTCCACAACGCTCCCGGGACCCTGGTCAGCGTCTTCCCGGACGCGGAGGACCCGTCCCGGGCCAACGTGCTGTGCCTGTACGCGGCGGAAACCGCCCCTTTGGATCTCGAGGAGCAGTTGCGCGAACTCCGGCGGAGGTTCGCCGGCCACGGCTGGCTCGTGCCGTCGCTTTTGGACGGTCTGGCGGGCGCAACGGACGTGTACTGCGACACCATCGCCCGCGTCGACGTACCCCGCTGGCGGAACGGGCGAGTGGCGTTGCTGGGTGACGCGGCCTGCGGAGCGACCTTGACCGGGATGGGTACGGGAACCGCTGTCGTGGGTGCCTACGTTCTGGCGCACGAGATAGCGGCCGCGGGACCCGATTTCGAGACCGCGTTCGCGAGGTACGAAAGCAGTCTTCGCCCGTACGCCCGGCGCGGTCAGGCGGGCGCGGGAAAGGCGGTGAAGATGCTCGTCCCCACGAGCGGGGCGGCGATCTGGCTGCGCGACCGGTTCCTGTCGACCGCCTTGGGACGCAAGCTCGCCCTCCGGGACGCCAGCAAGGAAGCCGAAGTTTTTCGCCTGCCCGACTACCGGACCGTACGGACCACGCGGTGACGCCTCCGGCAGCGTCCCGGTCGCGGCGCTAGCCGTCTTGCCCGTCCCCTTTCACCACAGTCCCTTTCACCACCGTGAGGAAACCACCATGAAGATCTCCGCAGTGAAGCGCGTCCTGGCCGTTCTCGCCGCCGCCGTCGTGGGTGTCACCGCCCTGAGCGGCAGCGCGTTCGCCGACCACCGCCAATCCGGGCACGGGGGTCCCGGCATTGTGTCGGCCTGGGCGTCGGCGTGGAACGGTACCGACCCGCAGGCGCTGGCGAAGCTGTTCACCCCCGACGCCACCTACACCGACTTCGGCGTCAACGTGGTCTCGACGGGCCGGGCCGGGGTCGCCTCCTGGAAGCAGCGCACCGACCTGTTGATCGCGAACGTGCACGTCACGGTCAAGGAGTCGTTCCGCGGCGGCGACCACATCGCCGTCGAGACCGTCTACTCAGGACAGATCCACGGCGCGCCGGCACCCTTCGCGGTGCCCGCCACGACGATTCTCGAACTGCGGCAGGGCCTGATCGTCAGTGACCGGGACTACTACAGCCTCGCCACCCTGCTCGCCCAGTCCGGCCTGCCCGCCACCTGGACCCCGCCGACCGCCTGACGGGCTGCGGCAGCGGCGGCGGGATGCCCCTCCATGCCCGGCGAAGAACACCGGCACGGTCACCGACGAGCAGTGCGAGGCTGCTCACCACGCTTAGGCACCGGACTTGTAGTCGGCGTCCATCGCCGCCAGGACCTTGTCCGGGGTCGACTGCTTGCTGAAGATCTCCTGGATACCGGTGAGCATGGTCTGCTGGACCTTCGGGCTGGGCCACAGCTGATCCATGAACGGGACCGTCTTGTTCTGGTTGAGGTAGGCCGACAGCTCGGTGAGCGACGGGTCCAGCTTGTAGCCGGTGTCCGGCAGTGCCGGGAGACCACCCTGCTTCTCCGCGAACAGGTTCATGCCCTGCGGCGACTCCACGAAGCTGATGAACTTCATCGCCAGTTCCGGGTTCTTCGCTTTCGCGTTGACGCCGTAGCCCGCGCCGGCCGCCGCGGGGACGATGGTCTGGGCCGGGTTGTCGGTGGCCGGGACCGGCTTGAGGACGAACGTGCCGGCCGGGTTCTGTTTCTTGAGGAGCGAAATCACCCAGTTGCCCTGGATGATGCCCAGCGTTCTGCCGGTCGCGGCCAGCTTCTGGCTGGCCTCGTAGCTGGTGCCGAGCGGGTTGTCCTGGAAGCACCCCGCTTGGCTCATCTCGCCGTACTCGGCGAACGCGGCGGCCCACGGCGAACTCGCGAATGACGTCTGGCCGGCGGCCATCTTCTTCTCGAAGTCGCGCTGCGGGCCGTAGACGAGGGTGGCGGCCAGCGGGTACAGGGCGACCTGGGTGACCCAGTTGTCCTGGATGCCGAGCGCGAACGCAGGCGTGCCCTTCTCCTTGGCCGCGCGGCAGAACGCGAGCAGCTCGGTCCACGTCGTCGGCGTCGTCAGACCCGCTTTGCTCAGCGCCTCCTGGTTGTAGACCGCGCCGATGCCGTTGATGCCGTAGATCGCGTTGTAGGTCTTGCCCTGGTACTGGGCGACATCGCTGACCACCTTCGGGAACTTCGCGACCCACGGCTGGTCGGACAGGTCCTTGAGGTAGCCGCCCTTGGCCAGGACCGTGACCGTGCCGGGGTTGCCGTTGCCCGGCCACACCGACATCACGTCCGGGGCCGTGCCGGACGCGAGCTGGGTGCGGATCTGCTGCTGGAACTGGTCGGCGCCACTGGTCGTGAAGTTCACCTTCACGCCGGGGTTGGCCGCCTCGAACGCCTTGACGACGTCCTCGATCGAGCCCTGGTCGACCGAGGCCAGCGAGAGCGTCTGCGCGCCGCCGCCGCTCGCGGCGTTGGTGCCGCCGCTGCAGGCGACCAGCGTGGCGCCGGTCGTCACGGCGAGCAGGACGTGGCGGATGTTCATGGCAGCTCCTTCGAGAAGGTGGCGGTGACGACGTGGTGGCCGGAGGTCAGCCGGTGGGTGCTCGCCGGGCCGGTGGCGGGGATTTCCAGCACGGCGGTGGCCCCCGGCGGGACGTCCGCGGTGACGGTGATCCGGTCGCCGTCGAGGGACCAGCCGCAGGCGACCCGGCCGCGGGCGGTTTCCTGCTCGGCCCGGGCCCAGGTCAGCGTGCCGCCGGGCAGGGGCCGCAGCAGGAGTTCGGAGTAGGCGACGGAGTCCGGCGTCTGGTCGATGCCGGCGACGCGGCCGAAGAGCCAGTCGCCCACGCTGCCGAGGCTGTAGTGGTTGAACGAGTTCATCGCCGCGGCCTGGAAGCCGCCGTGCTCGGTCCAGCCGTCCCAGCGTTCCCAGATCGTGGTGGCGCCGTGGCGGATCGAGTAGCCCCACGACGGGAACTCCTCCTGCTGCAGCAACGCATACGCCAGGTCGGCGCGGCCGTGGTCGGCCAGCACCGGGCACAGCAACGCCACCCCGACGAAGCCGGTCGTGAGCCGGTTGCCGCGCTTCTCGACGTCGGCGGCGAGGTGGTCGGCGGCGGCTGGGACCAGCTCTTCCGGGACCAGGCCGAACGCCAGCGCCAGCAGGTAGGCGGTCTGCGTGCTACCCTCGACCGCACCATCTTCGTCCACATAGGACTCGATGAAGGCAGCCCGGATCGCCGCGTGCAGGGCCCGGTGCCCGGCCGCGAGATCGGCCCGTCCCAGCACTTCGGCGGCGTCGGCGACGATCTCTGCGCTGCGCGCGAAGTAGGCCGTCGAAACCACGTCACGCGGTGTGGTGACGTCGATCTGCAGCCAGTCGCCGTACGAGTTGCCGGTCCGGTTCCGCCAGCGCAGGTTCGGGTTGTGGCGGTGGATGTGCGCCACCCAGGCGACCATCGCGTCGAAACACCGCTCCAGCACGCGGCGGTCGCCGTAGGTGCGGTACAGGTGCCACGGGATGATCACCCCCGCGTCACCCCAGGCCGGGGCCGCCTCGCGGGGCATCGCGATGCGCGGGGCGACGTCGCCGAACGCACCGTCGGCGTCCTGGCCGTCGACGACATCGGCCAGCCAGCGGGCGAAGAACGCGGAGACGTCGGCGTTGCGGCTCGCGGTCGGAGCGAAGATCTGGGCGTCGCCGAGCCAGCCGAGGCGTTCGTCACGCTGCGGGCAGTCGGTGGGCACCGCGACGAAGTTGCCGCGCTGGCCCCAGGAAATGTTGGCCTGCAGCTGGTTGACCATCGGGTCGGAGCACTCGAACTTCCCGGTCCACGGCGTGTCGTTGTGCAACACGCGGGCCACGACGTCGTCCGCCGCGAGGGCGTATCCGCTGACTTCGAGGTACCGGAAGCCGTGCACGGTGAACCGCGGCTCGAACACTTCGAGGGGGTCGCCACCGCACACGTAGCTGTCGGTCGCCGTGGCCCGCCGGAGGTTCGCCACGTACAGCTCGCCGTCGTCGAGGATCTCGGCGTGCCGGAAAAGAATCCGTTGTCCCGCGGCACCGTCGCGGACGGTCTGCCGCACCCGGCCGACGAGGTTCTGTCCGAAGTCGACGATGAACCGGCCGGGTTCCCGCTCCACCACGGAGATCGGTGCCACCTCGCGCGTGACGCGGATCGGTTCGCCGGGCTCGGCCACCAGCGGGCCCGGCTCGACGCCGAGCACGGCCACCGGCTGACCGGGTCCGTCCACAACGGACGCGTCGACGTGCTCACCCACCAGCAGGTCCGCGAACCGGACCGCGCCCGGCCGCTCGGTCCAGGCGGAGTCCGTGGCCACCACTTGGCGGGAGCCGTCGGCGAAGTCGACGACGAGCTGGGCGAAGAACCCCGGCTGTTCGCCGTAGTGGCGCGCGGGACGCCGCTCGTCGAAGCCGACGAACCCCGACCACCAGCCGTCGGCGACGACCGCGCCCAGCACGTTCTCGCCGGTCCGCAGCAGCGAGGTGACGTCGTAGGTCTGGTACTGCAGCCGGTGGTGGTACTCGGTCCACCCCGGCGCCAGCTCGACGTCGCCGATGCGGGCACCGTTCAGCGACGCCTCGTAAACGCCGTGCGCGGTGGCGTAGAGCCGAGCCCGCACCGGCTCCCGCGACAGCGAGAACTCCCGCCGCAGGTTCAGCGGCGGCGCACCGAGCGGCTGGTCGTGATCGGTCGGCGGGTCGAACACCGGCTGCGCGTGCGGATCGCGGCCGATCCAGGCGGCCGTCCAGTCGTCGCGGTGCAGCAAGCCGGTTTCGAACCAGCTTTCCGCCGTCCCCGCGGCGGCTCCCGTCTCGTCCCAGAGCTCGACACGCCAGTGGTACCGGGTGGCCGAGCGCAGGACCGGGCCGTCCCACGGCACCAGCACGCCGTCGCCGGATTCGCGGCGGCCGCTGTCCCACCGCAGCCGCGCGGGATCGCCGAGGTCGGCCGCGCGTTCGGCGGCGGTGATCCGGTAGGCGCTCTGCGCGGCGCCGTGACGGTCGCTCGCCAGCCGCCACGACAGCCGCGGGCGCGGCTCGCCGAGCCCGAGGGGCTCGTGGCACTGTTCGGTGCGCAGTCCGTACGGCGTCAGCGTGTCCGTCATCCTTTGAGCCCTCCGGCGAAACCGTTGATGATGCTGCGTTGCAGGGCGAAGTAGACGACCAGGATCGGCACGATGCTGATCACCAGTGCGGCGAAGATCAGGTTCCAGTCGGATACGTACTGCCCGACGAACCCGGCGATGGCGACCGGCAGCGTCTGCTGGGCGCCGCCGCTGAGATACAGGAGCGGGGTGAAGAAGTCGTTCCACACCGCGACCGCGTTGAGCACCAGCGCGGTCACGGTCACCGGCTTGAGCATCGGCAGCACGACGTACCGGAAGCCCTGCAGGGTGGTGCAGCCGTCGATCAGCGCCGCGTCTTCGAACTCGCGCGGGACCGCGCGCAGGAAGCCGACGTACAGGAACGTCGTGAACGGCACCTGCAGCCCGGAGTAGAACAGGATCAGTGCCCACGGCGTGCCGAGCAGGCCGAGGTCGCGCATGGTCTGGTAGAGCGGCAGCGCGGCCAGCTGGAACGGCAGCACCAGGCCGAGCATGATCAGCAGGAACGTCCACCGCGACCAGCGGGCGGCCACCCGGGCGAGCGGGTAGGCCGCGAGCGCCGAGACGGCGAGGATGATCACCACGGACCCCGCGGTGACCAGGACGCTGTTGGCCAGCGCCCCGCCGAGCGCGCCCTGCTGCCAGGCCTGCGTGAAGTTGCCGAAGGTCGGCGAGGTGGTCGGCGCGATCGGCGACGAGGTGTCCGACGGCTGCCGGATCGCCAGGTTGACCAGCACGTACACCGGGAACGCGAAGACCAGCCCGACGGCGATCATCACCAGTTCGAGGATGAGTGTGCGGGCGCGGTAGCGGTTCACGACACGGCCTTTTCAGCTCGCGACAGCCCGAAGTACTGCCCGGCCGAGGCCACCGACACGACGAGCGTCAGCACTACCGCGAGCGCGATGCTGTAGCCGAACTCCCCGAGCGTGAAGGCGTCCTTGTAGATCAGGGTCGAGAGCGTGTCGGTCGCGTGCCCCGGGCCGCCGCCGGTCAGCGCGTAGACCTGGTCGAACAGCTTGATCCCGCCGATGATCGACAGCATCAGGTTGATCGTGAACGCCGGGGCGAGCAGCGGCCGCGTCACCGACCAGAACCGGCGGACCGCACCGGCGCCGTCGATGGCCGCCGCTTCGTGGATCTCGCGGGGCACCGACTGCAGCCCGGCCAGGAAGATGACCATCGAATAGCCGGCGAACTGCCACACGATCACCCCGACCACCGACCACAGCGCGATGTCCGGGTCGCCGAGCCAGTCCTGCCGCCACGAGCCGAGGCCCACCGCGTCGAGCAGGCTGTTCACCGCGCCGTCCGGGCCGAGGATGTTGCGCCACAGGTAGGCGGACACGATCGGCGTGACCACCGCCGGCGCGAACAGCAGCACTCGCAGGACGTTGCGGGACTTGATCACGCTGTTGACGCCGAGCGCGAGCAGCAGGCCGACGCCGTTCTGGATCACCGTGATCGCCACGGCGATCACCAGCGTGTGCCAGAGGGCCTGGGTGGCCGCGGGATCGTCCGCCATCTCGGCGAAGTTGCCGAACCCGACCCAGGAGAAGCCCGGCGAGAGGCCGTCCCAGTCGGTGAAGGCGTAGTAGACGCCGCGGGCACTGGGCACCAGCACCACGAACGCGAACAGCAGCAGAGCCGGCACGGTGAACCACCACGGGGCACCCCGCCGGACCACCGGGCCGCGCCGGCGGGCCGGTTCGGCCGAGACCTTCGTGTGCGGTTCCTTGATGGCGACAGTCATCGGCGCCCACCTTGTTTGAACGTTTCAAATTGACGGTCAGTGCGTCGGCTTGCGCTCCGAAGGCTTTGGGTAACGTTGCCCACTGTGGGGTGCGGACGACTTTAAAAGCCGCGCGGTTGTGAGTCAAGACACCTGGTTCCGGGCTTGCGTGCGACAGGTAACGTTTCCCACATGGATCGAGCAGAGCCGCAGCGGCGGGTGACGATCGTCGACGTCGCGCGCCACGCGGGCGTGTCGACGACCGCGGTGTCGAAAGTCCTGCGCAACGCCTACGGCGCGAGCCCCGCGATGCGCGCGAAGGTGCAGCAGGCGATCGAAGAGCTGGGTTACCGCCCGTACGCCGCCGCCCGGGGGCTGCGCGGCCAGACCTACACCATCGGCGTCATGCTGCCGGACATCCGGAACCCGTTCTTCCCGGAGATCCTCGACGGCCTCACCGACACGCTGCGCGACACCGACTACCACGTGCTGCTCGGCCCCAGCTGCGACAGCGAAAAGGACGAAGCCAAGCTCACCGACGCGATGGTCGACCGGGGCATGGACGGCCTCGTCCTCATCGCCCCGGTGATGTCGAAGGCACGCCTCGAACGCCTGGCCAAGACCGTCCCGGCCGTCGTGGTGGGGCGGCACACGCGGTCGGCGCACTACGACACGGTGACCGACGACGACACGACCGGCGCCGAACTCGTCGTCGACCACCTCGCCGGCCTCGGCCACCGCCGGATCGCCCACATCGAGCACCACGAGACCGACCCGGCCCGGCTCGCCGAGATGCCCAACGCGGTCCGCGCCGACGGCTACCGGAAGGCCATGCTGGACCGGGGTTTGCCGGTCGACATCGTCTCGACCAGCTACACCCAGGACGGCGGCTACCGCGGCGCCCAGCAGATCCTCGCCCGCCCGGACCGGCCGACGGCGATCTTCGCGGGCGCCGACATCGTCGCCATGGGCGTGCTGACCGCGCTCAGCGAAGCGGGTCTGTCCGTCCCCGACGACATTTCCCTCGCCGGCTACGACAACACGAGTTTCGCTGCCCTCGGCCCGATTTCGCTCACCAGCGTCGACCAGGCCGGGCACCACATCGGCACCGCCGCCGCCCGGCTCCTGCTGGAACGCATCGCCGATCGCACGCGGCCCGCGGCCCAGATCAAGCTGTCTCCGACTCTGGTTCCCCGGCGCACCACCGCTCCCCCGCGCTGACCTCCGCTGCCGGGAGCGCGGCGAGGGCCTTCTCGATGGCTGCCACGATGTCCAAGGGCGCGTGGCTCAGCGGATCGCGCAGCCGCCGCCCAGGCGTCCACCGGGGTCGTGCGGCGGCTCGTTCCGGGTCGATCGAGGCGATCGCCGCCAGGACCGCCTGGTACGCCTCGACGATGGTGGCGAGATCGCTGTCGAGCCCGAGCGCGGCGCGCGGCGACGTGGGCGCGCGGAATGACGGCGGGCACCACCATCGGGACGATTCACCGTGCGGAGTCCCGCACGACCAGCTCGGGCGAGAACTCGATCCGCGGACGCGGCTCGGCGACACTGTCTCCGGCCGAGCCGAGCGCGTCGATCTCGGCGAAGAGCAGGTCGGCCACCGCGGTGCCCAGCTCGGCGTGCGGGGTCCGGATGGTGGTGAGCGGCACGATGGTGGACCGGGCGAACTCGATGTCGTCGTAGCCGACGACGGCGATGTCGGCCGGCACGCGGACGTCCTTCGACGACACGAAGGCCTGGACGACCCCGATGGCCAGCAGGTCGTTCGCACAGAACAGCGCATCGGGACGCGCGCCGGGGGGCCGGCTCGCGATCGCGTTCGCGCAGGCGATCCCGGCCTCGACCGAGCGCTCGGGCACCGGGAGGACTTCCAGGGTGACGCCGGGCGCCGCGTGGACCGCCGACAGCGCGCCGTTGAGCCGGTCGGCCACCTGCTTCAGCTCGAGCGACGACGAAACGAACCCGATGCGCCGGCGGCCCAGCTCGATCAGGTGGGCCGCCGCCAGCTTGCCGCCGGCGACGTGGTCGATCGACACCGACGCCTGTGCGGGCGACTCCGCGCGGCGCGCGCTGAGCACGCTGGCGATCCCGAAGGAGCGCATCCGGGCCAGCTCGGCCTCGACGTTGCCGACCGGGGCGATGATCACGCCGCTGACCTGTTGTTTCGCGAACAGCTGCAGGTAGCTGCGCTCGCGCTGCTCGGAGCCGGTGTCGTTGGCCATCAGCATGTACATGCCTTCGGCCGACACCCGCTGCTCGATGGCCGCGGCGATCTCGGGCGTCGTGGCCCCGGCGAGCTCGAAGGCGATGTAGCCGATCACCGGGTTCACGCCGGTCCGGAGCCTGCGGGCAGCGTCGTTCGGGACGAACCCCAGCGCGTCGACGGCCCGCTGGATCCGCTGCCGGGTGCCGTCCGACAGCTTGCGCGGCTTGTGGAAGTAGTTCGACACCGAGGCCGGCGAGACCCGCGCCAGCTCGGCGACGTCGCGAATCGTGACCCTGTTCAGCCGACCGTTCCTCTCGCGACGCCGTGGACCTCGCAGCCCATGTTAGTGCAGGCCGGGCCGCCCGCTGGCCAGGGCGAACACTCGGCGCGTGGCCGGTATGGGACAACCGCTTGCCCAGCACCGCGGCACGTCCCCAAGATGCGCACTGGCCCCGGTTCCCGGCCGCACCACCGAGTTCGTCGCATGACTGTCCGAGGACTTGGCCGTCCGAGAGCGGCGCCGGTGGGTTCGTCGGCGCCGCTCTCGGACGGTCAGGACAACGAGATGCGACCGCGAAGCGGCAGGTCGGCGGAAGAAGTCCCAACGTCAACGCTGTAGTTCCCCGGCACCACAGTCCACCCGGTACTCGAGTTCAGCCACACCGCGAGCTCGTCCCGCGGCACATCGAGGGTCACCATCGTGCGCTGGCCCGGCTGAAGAGTCACCTTCGAGAACGCCTTGAGCTGCTGCGCCGGCTCCCGAGCCGCGTCCGGCGCGGTGACGTAGAGCTGGACGACCTCCGACCCCGCCCGGCGCCCGGTGTTGGTGACCGACACCGAAACGCGAAGCCCGCCCGGCGTGCGCGACAACCGCAGGTCACCCAGCCGGAACGTCGTGTACGACAACCCGAACCCGAACGGGAACAACGGCTTCTCGCCCGATTTCCGGTACCAGCGGTACCCGATCGCCAGCCCCTCGTCGTAGAAGACGTGGACTCCGTCGCCGGGGAACTCGACTCCCGTCTTCGCCGGCCCCTGCTGGTCGGTCGCGGGGAACGTCTCCGGCAGGCGGCCGCCCGGCTCCGCGTCGCCGAACAGCATCGCCGCCACCGCGTTGCCCTGCTCCTGTCCCGCGTACCAGTTGGCGATGACGCCCTCGACGCTGCCCAGCCACGGCATCAGCACCGCGCCCGAGGTGTTCAGCACGACCACTGTCCGCGGATTGGCCGCCGCGACCGCGGCGACCAGCTCGCTCTGGTCGGCGGGCAACGCGAGTGTCGAACGGTCCATGCCTTCGCTGGTGACGTCGGCAAGCACGACGACGGCCACGTCCGCCGCTCGCGCGGCCGCGGCCGCCTCCCGGTGCAGCTGGTCGTACCCGGCCTGGAAGCCCAGAACCAGCGAAGTACGCGGAGTGCGGCCGCCGGGAACAGGCGCAGCGGACACGTACGTGACCTCGATGGCGTGGTCACCGGCGGTCAACGGGATCAGCGCGTTCCAAACCGGCTCCCGGCCCGGCATGGACGTCAGCACGTTCTTGCCGTCGAGGCTCAACGTCGTCAGGCCACCCGCGGTGAGGCTGAACCGGTAGCTCCCGGCGGCGGCAGCGTGGAACGTGCCGGTGTACCGCGCCGACCAGCCGTCCGGCTGGCTCGCGACGGCCGCCGGGGTCGCGGTGACGTTCAGCTGCGGCACGGTCTCGCTGCCCAGCGGGTCGCCGCTCAGGTCGGTCGAGGCGTAGTAGGTGGCGGTCAGCCCGGCGCCGAACGCCGATGCCGGAACCACCGGCAACGCCCCGATCCCCAGCGTCCCCCGCGCGTAGGTCACCGGGATCGACCCGGCCCGGGCACGGATCCCGGCCAGCGGCGTCACGACCGGGCCGTTCGAAGTGACGCTGCCCGAGCCGCCTCCGTGGGTCTGGGCCCCGGCGTCGGCCGCGTCGCCGATCACCGCGATGCTGCGCGGACGTACGAAGGGCAGGACTCCGTCGTTCTTCAGCAGCACGCTGCCTTCGACGCCGATGCGGCGCGCCAGGTCGAGGTGTGCCGGGGTCGAGACCACCGTGTCGACCACGGTGGCCGGGTCGGGCAGCGGGTGGTCGAACAGCCCGATGCGGATCATCGGCGTCAGCACCTGGGTCACCATCGTGTCGAGCTGCGCCTCGCTGACGGCGCCGGACTGCACGGCCGCCTTGAGCGCGTCGCCGAGGTAGGTGCCGCCGGGCATCTCGGTGTCCGAGCCGGCTTTGGCGGTCTGGACGGTGCTGTGGGTGCCGCCCCAGTCCGACATGACCCAGCCGTCGTAGCCCCACGCGTCGCGCAGCACGTCCTGGACGTTGATCCGGTTCTCGTGCGCCCAGGTTCCGTTGATCTTGTTGTAGGAGGTCATGACCGCGCCGACCCCGGCTTGGACGGCAGAACGGAAGCCCGGGTAGTAGATCTCCTGCAACGCGCGGTCGGACACGACGACGTCGATCGAGTTGCGCAGGATCTCCTGGTTGTTGGCGACGAAGTGCTTCACCGTCGCGATGACGTGGTTGGCCTGGACGCCGCGGATCACGGCCGCGGCCAGCTGCCCGTTCAGGTGGGGATCTTCGGTGTAGGTCTCGAACGAGCGGCCCCAGTGCGGCACCCGCAGGATGTTGATGCACGGTGCCAGTGCGACGTTGTGGCCCTTGGCTGCCTGTTCGGCACCGTAGGCGTTCCCGTACGCGGTCGCGGTGTCCGGGTTCCAGGTGGCGGCCAGCGCCTTGGAATCCGGCCACTGGGTGACGCCGACGGACCCGTTCCCGACGCCGCTGGGCCCGTCGGCCAGCCGCAGCGCCGGGATGCCGAGCCGGGTGTTGGCCGGGATATGGCCGGTGAAGCCCTTCGTCGCCGGGATGCCGTGGCAGTAGGCGATCTTTTCGTCGAGGGTCATCCGGGCCACCAGCTGCCGGGCGCGGCCGGCGGCCGCCGGTAGCTCGGGAGGTGGCGCCGGAGCAGCCGCCTCCGCCACGCCGGGTGCGACGACCGCGGCGACCCCGGCCGCGGCCACCCCGGCTCCCGACCACTTCAACATCGACCGACGCGTGACATCCATCTGCACACTCCTTCGTGGTGCGGATCAGGCGTGGTGCTGCCAGAACAACCTTTCGGCCTTGTCCGGATCGTCGACGATCCGGCAGTCGGCGTCGAGCCACATCGTCGACCGGTTCTTCGGCGTGTAGGCGGGCCAGGCCGGTACGTTCGGCGCGGTGGGACGGTCGTGGTGGGCGAAGCCCGCCCACAGCGCGCTCATGTGCTGCGCGGTCGCGAACTGCCCCGGCAGGTCGTGACCGGTGTTCGCGAACTTGAGCGGGATGTCGGACGCGTGCGGCGAGCCGATCGGGAAGTCGGTGCCGGGTACCAGGGTCGGGTTCTTGTAGGCGAGCTGGTACATGTACACCGGCGCCGCGTGCTGCGCGTATTCGGTTTCCGCGATTTTGATCGAGTCCCGCCAGATCGGCGAGGTGGTGATCGCGAAGTAGAGCTGCGCCGGTGTCGCGTCGGGCCTCGACCTGTGGAAGGTCGCGATGATCTCGTGCAGCTCGGCGCCCTGGTAGGTCTTGCTCAGTTCCCGGCGCAGCCCGGCCTCGTCGATGCGGAAGATGTCCGGCGGCCCGAACAAGCTGAAGAACACCATTTCGTCGCGGCACGTCCCGCACATCAGCGGCTTGCCCGCCGAGAACGGCGCCACACCGTCGGCGAAGGGGTGCTGCGGGATGACGGAGCCGTCGACGAAAGCGCCGAAGCCGGGCAGCGGGTCGGGGTCGCCCCAGGGCGCAACGCCGTTCGCGGCTTCCGACTGCTGGATCTCCAGCAGTCTCGCGGCCGGGATGTCGTGCAGCTTGGGAATGTCGGCCGTGGTCAGCCCGAGGAGGTCCAGCGTGCGCCTGGCCCGGGCGGTGGCGCCGGCGCGGGTCGGGAAGCGCAGCGGCGCGGCACTCTCGATCGACGCTTTGCGGAACAGCGGCGCGGCCCGCGGCATCGTGTGGATCGCCGCGGTCTTGGCGCCTCCCCCGCTCTCGCCCCAGACCATGACGTTGTCCGGGTCACCGCCGAAGTTCTCGATGTTCTCCCTGGTCCAGCGCAGCGCCGCGAGGATGTCCAGCATCCCCTGGTTGGCGGCGTACCCGCCGCCGGCGAGGTCACCGAGGAACAAGTAACCCAGCAGGCCCAGCCGGTGGTTGGACTCGACGACCACGACGTCGTAGAGCTGCGCCAGGTGGGTGCCGTCCTGGCCGGTGGCGGAGCCGGAGCCGATCATGTAGCCGCCGCCGTGGTTGTAGAACATCACCGGCCGCCGCCGGCGGTCCGCGGCGGGAGTCCAGATGTTGAGGTAGAGGCAGTCTTCCGACGGTGCGGGCATCCGGCCGTTGCCGCCCGGGCCCATCTCGCCGCCCGCGACCTGGAAGGCCGGGTTCGGGAAGCTCACCGCGTCGCGCACGCCGTGCCAGGGTTTGAGCGGTCCAGGGGCCTTGAACCGCAGTTCGCCCAGCGGCGGCGTGGCGTAGGGGACGCCGAGGAACTTCGCGATGCCGTCCTCGCATTTGCCGCGCACCCTGCCGTAACGGGTCGCCGCCTCGGCGCTTCGTTCCGTACCCAGCGCCGGAAGGGGCACGCCCATCCCGGCGATGGCGGCCAATGATCCGCCGATCATCGTCCTGCGGGTCATCCTCGAGCCTGACATCGGACCTCCTCTGGGTTCAATCCGCCACGGTGAAGGAGAACTGGCCGGAACCGACGGTGCGCACGGCGTTGCCGGGCCCCGGCAGGTGCACGGTCGCGGTGGCGCCGGGCGGCACGGTGACGTCGAGCCGGAACCCGTGTGCCGACCTCGTCCAGCTGCTGGTGACCGTTCCGAGCGGTGTCTGGTAGCTGCCGGACGCGTGCGTCAGGTCGCCGACGGGCGCCGGCGCGATCTCCAGGCTGCGGTAGCCGACGGAACCCGGCGCCTGCCGGATCCCGGCGACCCCGCGGACGAACCACGCGTCGACCTCACCGAGGAAGTGGTGGTTCTGCGAGCCACCACCGTCGAGGCTCTCCGACAACGTCGTGTGGCCACTGGCGACCAGATAGCCGTAACCGGGCGAAGTCGGGTTGACGACCATGTCGTAGAGGACGTCGTTGCGGTTCCCGGCCTGCAGCGCGCGGAACAGCGGGCCGAGCGCGACCGATCCGGTGGTGATGTGGTTGCCGGCCTTGCGCACGGACGCGACGAGCCGGTCGAGCACCGCGGCGCGGTCGGCGGGCGCGACCAGGCCGGCATCGAGGGCCATGGCGTTGGACGCTTCGCTGTCGCTGCCGTAGTAGACGCCGGTCGCGTCGACGTGGCGGAAGCGGGTGGTGAACTCGGCGGCGAGCTGGGCCGCCAGCGCGGTGTACTTGGTGTGGTCGGCGGCCTTGCCGAGGACCTGGGCGATGTTCGCCATGTCGCTCGCCGCGGTGTGGTAACCGGCGGTGATGGCCAGCTGCATCGGCGTGGTGTTGTCCGTCGCGGACCAGTCCCCCAGGCCGGGGATGTCGCCGTTATTGGCGGCCTTGTTCGCGGCTTCGTAGTCGAGCCAGGCGGCCATGTTGCCGTAGTACGTCGCCATCGTGCGGGTGTCGCCGTAGGTCTGGTAGAGCTGCCACGGAATGCGGATGATGGCGCCGCCCCAGTTGACCTCGTCGAGGAACTCGATGGTGCCCTGCGGGTACTGCAGCTTGACCGGGGCCACGCGGTGGAACTCCGGCGCGATGTTCGCGATCAGGCCCGGTGATTCGTCGCCGGGCTGCCGCTGCGCGGTGGCCATGTTCCGGACGAGCTGGGACTGGTAGGTCGCCATGTCGTAGTCGGTGAGCAGCGCGTCGATGTTGTGCAGGTTGTCGCCGGTGTACGGCCCCTTTTCGCGGTCCGGGCAGTCGGTCAGGACCGACATCATGTTGCTCCGGATCGACCGCTCGGTCATGACGTGAATCCGGTTGAGCAGGTCGCTGGACGAGGTGAACTCGCTCGCGCTCGGGTTCGCCGCGTAGAGGACGTCCACGGTCACCGTGTCCCTCGCCGGCGGCGTACGCAGGCCGCTCACCTGCAGGTAGCGGAAGCCGCTGTAGGTGAACTGCGGGTGCCACTCCTCCAGGCCGCGCCCGGCGAGGGTGTAGCGGTAGGCGATCTGGTTGCCGGGCTTCGCGCCGGTGCTGGCGACGTCCAGGGTGCCGTCCGCGGCGAGCTTCTCGGCGGGGATCATGGTGACGGTGTCGCCGGTGCGACCGGAGACCGACAGGCTCGGCCAGCCGGACCGGTTCGCGCCGAAGTCGAGGAGGTACGAGCCGTCCGCGAGCTTGCGGATGTCGTTCGGCCGCAGGGTTTCCGCGACGGTGACCGGCGGACGCGGGTTGGCGCGCAACGGCGTCGTGTCCCGCGGCGTCGTGCTTCGGGTCAGCTTGACGATGCTTGCTTGCTGCCAGTCCGTGCCGTTCCCGCGGCGGGCGTCGTACTCCTCGCCGCTCCACCACGACGAGAACGTCGTCGGCCCGAGCGCGGTGCGCCAGCTGCCGTCGCTGGCGACGACCTCCCGTCGGCCGTCCTGGTAGGTGATTTCGAGCTGGGCGATGACCTTCGACTCGCCGTACACCGTGTACTGCTCGAGCGTGTTGCCGAAGAAGTACCGGCCAGGGGTCTTCACCCGCTGGTAGGTGCCACTGCCGGTCTCCAGGTTGATCGTGTTCGTGCCCGGGCGGAGCGCGCGCGTAAGGTCGTAGGTGCGGTAGCCGACCTCGGCGGAGTACGTGGTCTGGCCGGGTTCCAGCACCGCGTCCCCGACCGGCCGGTCGTTCACCGTGGCGGCGTACATCCCGAGGCCGGTGGTGTAGAGGCGGGCCTGCTTGACCGGCCCGTGCACCGGGAAGGCCTTGCCGAAGACCGGCAGCGGCGTCTCCTTGCCGTCGGGCTGGGTGTAGTCGTAGGCCGGGTTCTCGATCCAGCGGGCCGACCAGTCGGCGGCGGACAGCAGCCCCATCTCCCAGCTCGCCTCCCCGCTCCACGGCGAGACGCGCCCGGCGGTGTCCCAGGTGCGGACCTGCCAGCGGACCCGGTCGCGGGCGTGCAGCGCCGGGCCGCCGTAGGCGATGTTCGAGGTGGCCGCCGAACGGACTTTGCCGCTGTCCCACAGGTCTCGCGGCCGGGCGGAGGTGTCGAGGGTCGCCCGGATCTCGTAAGCTGCCTGGCCGGCCGAGCCACGCGATGGCCGCCAGCTGAGCAACGGCTTGGCCACGTCGAGCCCGATCGGGTCCACCAGGTTCTCGGTCTTCAGGGACGTCGGTGGCCCACCGCGACCGCCCGGCGCCGCGGCGGCCACCGCCGATCCGGATACCGCGAGCAGAACTGCCGCGAGAAGCGTGAGGAGGGTGCGCCGGCGGTTCATCGGCTGTCCTTTCGGCCGGGAGGAGCGGCTCGCGTTTCGGCCGGCTCGCCAGGGTGTCGCCCAGCCTCATCACTCACCTGGCTGAAACGTTTTACTTGACGCTGGAAGCTACGGACGCCTTACCGCGACGAACAAGAGGCTTGCCCGGATCCGGACAACCCGCCGCCCACCGCTCACACCAGCCCGCGACGTGCGGCCCACGCCACCGCTTGGATGGGAGTGGCCAAGCCCAGCCGGCTCACCGACCTCTGCTCACCCGGCGGCGACGGTGACGGACGACCCGCCCGGCCTTCGAGACTCTCCACAGACGGCCATCAGGGGCCTGTGTCCCGGATCCCAACGCCTCATCGCGTCTCCTGGATTAAAAGGTTTCAAGACCTCCTGCGGACGACGCTACTATGGCCCTGAAGGCGAAGTCAACGCCGCTGACGGGCCTCGGTAAATCGATTTTGTACGCGGCGTCGCCGCCTCAGCGCGTCCGGACAGATGACGACGCCGGCCGACCCTGGTCAGTCAGGCGACACGCGCGAAGGTCGAGGCTGCCATCGCCGAGCTGCGCTTCACAGCCCGCCACCTCCGTGTCGGGCACATCAGCGTGATCGCCTACGTCATGCTCGATGGCGGCCACCCGTTCTTCACCGACGTCGCCGGCGGAATGGAGGACACCACGGCCGAAGGCGACCTTTCGCTCTTCCTCCGCAACAGCGCCAACCTCGCCGCGGCCGGTACCGGACGGCACTGACTCAGCTGGCCGAGGTGATGGCGGACAACGTCCTCTACGGTCGTCCGCAAACCCGCGCGTGGGGCCACTTCTACCGCGGGCTCACGCTGTGTTCGAGCGGCCGGATGGCCCCGCCCACCGGCTACGCTTCTCGAGCGCTGTCGACGCTACGAATATCGCAGTGAAGTCCAACGGCTTCCGAGGCGCACGAACCCCTACTACCCTTTGCACAGCTGGCGAGGCCCACCTCCCACTCGACGGCCAGCCGCAGGCACGAGGTCGACATCGACTGCGCCTACGAGGAGCCAAGTTGATCACCGACCGGACGAAATCCAGGCCCCAGCCCGGCCTGCCGGTGTAGCCATCCCTCCGGACGCCTCGCCCTGGACACAGTCCCGACCGATATTCGCGCCTCACGCCGTGTTGCACGCCGGACCTTGCGCGCGATCTCTCTTTCGACCACTATCGTGCGACGTTCTGCACGTGCATGCGCACGGGCGAGAGGGGGTGTCGATGACGGAAACAGTGTCGGCGGTGGCCGGGACAACGGCCCTCCCCAGCGACGCGGCCTTGATCGCGGCGGTCCGCGGTGGCGACATCGCCGCGTACGGCGAGCTCTACGACCGGCACCTCCCAGCCGCCCGCCGGGTGGCGGCCGCGATCGCGGCCGACCAGGCCGAGCGCGAAGACTTGATCGCCGAGGCTTTCACCCGCGTACTGCGGATATTGCGCTCCGGCGAAGGCCCGGACGAGGACTTCCGGCCGTACCTGCTGACGACCATCCGCAACACCATGGTCACCTGGCGCCGACGCGACTCCGCCGTGTCGGTGGTCGCCGAGGTGCCGGACGTGACGCCGGGTGCGGGCAGTGACGAGCCGGTCGGCAACCGGCTGCACGCCAATGTCGCCGCGGACGCGTTCGCGAGCCTGCCTGAACGGTGGCGATCGGTGCTGTGGCGCACCGAGATCGTCGGGGAGTCGCCCGCGGAGATCGCGGAAGACCTCGGGATGACGCCGAACGGAGTCGCTGCGCTGGCCTACCGGGCCCGCGAAGGCCTGCGCCAGGCCTACCTGGACCAGCACGTTCCCGAGGCGCGGCGCCGCAACTGCCGGAACGTGTCCGGCCAGCTCGCCCGCTGGGTGCGCGGCGACATTTCCGACCTCAAAGCGCACCGGATCACCATCCACCTCGACCGCTGCGCCGACTGCAGCAGGCTGGCCGCCGGCCTGCAGGAACTGAACGAGGAACTGCCGGCCACGGTGGCCCCGCTCGTCCTCGGTATCCCGATTGTCACGCATTGGCTGACCACCACGGGATCTGTCGCCTCCTCCGGGGCGGCCACCGGCGCGTCCGCCCTGTCGTGGGCGACGGCGGCGAAGGTGGCCGCCGCAGGCGCGGCCCTGGTCACGACCGTGACGATCGGCGCGAGCACGTCCGGCGACGCCCCGCCGCCGCTGACCGGCGACGCAGGCACGACGACCCAAACCATGCGGACCGGTTCCGCACCGCAGGAGACGGGAGCACTCGTGGCGCCGGCCGGTACCGCCCAAGCCGCGCCGGAGACACCGGATCCGCAGCTCACGTCGGTGCCGGGCGGTGACCCGACCGCCTCCGGAGAGCCCGGAGCCACGCAGGCCACGGGTGCGACCACGAACGACAAGCAAGCGGCGAAGGAGTCCAAGCAAGCCGCAAAAGAGTCAAGGCAGGCCGCGAGGGAGTCCAAACAAGCGGCCAAAGAGTCAAAACGAGCCGACAAAACGTCGACGACGCCGGACCCCGAAGGATGACCTCCCCGGTGGCGGGCGGCTTCTTCGCCCTGCTGACGTTCTGAGCTACATGTCCCGCGTGCGGACGCCGGTGATACGGGCGGCCTCACGTGCCGCGATCTCGACACGATCGTGGAACTCGGACCACCCGTCGGGAAGGTTGCTGACCGTCGGGTGGTAGCCGGCGCGGCCATCGATGAGCTCGCGGACGATGTCGGCGTGACCGGCGTGCCGGCAGGTCTCGGTGATCATGTGGACGAGCATCCAGTGCAAGGTCACGTCGCGCATGCCTTCGGGAAAGTGGGGCACCTTGCCGGGTGAGTCGAGATCGAGCGCCGCGATGGTGGCGTCAGCGTGCTCCCACGACCGTTTGTACTGCGCGATGATGTCCTCGCGTGTCTCCTCGGGGCGGGCGAGGAAGTCCTCTGATTGAGTGCGGTCGACCAGCCACTCCCCCGCGTGGGCCGGTCGGTCGAACACTTCGCCGAAGTAGCCGAACTCGTTGCCCGTCAAGTGTTTCACCAGTCCGAGCAGATTGGTTCCGGTCGGGGTGAGCGGCCGGCGCGCGTCGTACTCGGACAGGCCGTCGAGTTTCCACACCAGGACGTCGCGCACCTGCTGCAAGTACAGGTGCAAATAGATTTTCGAATCCACGTCCCGACCCTAGAAATCCGGTACCCCCGCGGTCTTGGACACGCGTGCCGTCTCGATCGACGATGCGTGCCACGTGGTTGGATGGCCGGATGGACTCGGTACGCGGCTCGGTTCGGCTGGACACCGAACGGTTCGGTGTCGACGCCTTCCGCGACGGCTGGGAAGCGCAGGTCGGCGACGGTTTCACGTTGCCCGCGTTCCACCACGAAGCCACCGCCGGAGCCGTCGTTCGTGGTTTCGCCTCCCGCGTCGGGGACTCGGTCGTCACAGACTTCGAAACCGCCACGCGCGTCCGGGTCGATTCCGCGTTTCCCGACAGTGGCGAACTGCGGCTCTACGTGGTGCATCGTGGCGCCTACGTCCTCAGACGTGAACGCGACACGATAGCTGTCGACGCCGGACAGTTCCTGCTGAGCCGCTCGACCGGGATCACCGGCTACGAAGTCGCCGCGGGCACTACCGCGCAGGTGATCGGGCTGCCCGCCGAGGCGCTGGGCTCGTTCGCCGACGGCACGCAAGCGACCGGCCCGGCCGCCGCCGCGGAGGTTCACCTGCTGCTGGCACACACGAGTGCTGTCCACGCGACACTCGGCGACCTCAGCGACGGCGGCGTCCACGCCAGCCGCAACGCATTGGTGGAGCTGGTCCGCGGGGTTCTGCACGGGTATTTCGACGGCACCGAACCCGGCCTGGCCGGCCCGCTGGTCCGCGCGGCAGGCAACCTCGCCGATCAGCTGCTCACCGACCCGGACCTGACACCAGCGCTGCTGGCGCGCCACCTCAAAGTTTCGCTGCGAACGTTGCACCGGGCCTTCGCGTCCACCGGCGAGCCCGTCGCGGCGTACATCCGCCGGCGTCGCCTCGAGCAGGCGCGCCGCGCGCTCCTCTCGCCGGCCCACCCCACGGTTTCGGAGATCGCGGCACACTGGCAGTTCGCCGACAGCAGCCACTTCATCCGGGTGTTTCGTCGCTACTACGGCCAGACGCCGGCCCAGTTCGCCCGCGATCATCATCACTGAGCAGCCCCTAAGAAGCCCTCGACTGCGTCTGCGGCGGCGACGCTTTAATGCTGGCTTCAGGTTGATCGGCGAGGATGAGCGGCAAAGCATCGACGGGAAGGGGCGGGCCGGCGTGCGGATCATGATCGCGGATGACGAGGCAGCCATCCGTGAGTCGCTGGAGCGGGTGCTCCAGGTCGAGGGTTACGACACCAGCACCGTCGCCAACGGTCTCGCCGTGCTCAGCGTGCTCGACGGAGTCGGTGACGACGCGCCGGACCTGCTGATCCTCGACGTGATGATGCCGCGCCTCAGCGGGGTGGAGACCTGCCGGCGGTTGCGGGCGGCGGGGCGGGATCTGCCGGTGCTGATGCTGACCGCCCGGGATCAGGTCTCCGACCGGGTCGCGGGGCTGGACGCGGGCGCCGACGACTACCTGCCCAAGCCGTTCGCCACCGAGGAGTTGCTGGCCCGGGTGCGGGCCCTGCTGCGCCGCCGCGCGCCGGGCGACGAGGAGTCGCAGATCCTGTCGTTCGCCGACGTCCGGGTCGATCCCGACCGGTTCGAGGCGTGGCGGGGCGGGCGGCCGCTGCGCCTGACCCGGACCGAGTTCTCCCTGCTGCAGGTCCTCGTGCGCAACGCGACCCGGGTGTTGACCCGCGACGCGCTGTTCGAGGCGATCTGGGGCTTCGACATGAGCACCACCGCCAACAACCTCCAGGTGTACGTGAGCTACCTGCGCCGCAAGATGGAAGCCGGGGGTGAGCCGCGATTGATCTACACGCTGCGCGGCTTGGGGTACACGTTGCGGGAGACTCCTCCGTGAGCACGGCCGCCGGCCGGGAACCACGCCGGCTGACTCGGTGGTGGCGCCGGCGGTCCCTGCGGACCAGGCTGACGGTGATCGCGGCGACGGCCATCGCGGTGAGCGTGTTCGTGGCCTTCCAAGTGGCGATCGAGCTACTGGACCGGGAGCTGCAGGACACCGCGAAGGATCAGCTACGCGCCGACTCCCGCGTCCTGGCGACGAACGCGGAGCGCGCCGGTCTGGCGCAGGTCCAGCTACCGCCGTATTCCGGATCCGGTGGGCTGGTGCGGGTCATCCTGCCCGACGGCTCGATCCGGACGCCGGCCGGCCAACCCGCGCTGCCCCCGGTCAGCGAGGACGCCGGGCGTGTGGCGCAGGGCGCGTCGGCCGACCTGATGGAATCGAACGACAGCGACAACGACGTCTACCTCATCTACACGCTGCGGGCGGGCGGCGGCGCGGTCCAGGTGGCCCGCGTCGCCGACGGCAGCTCGAACAACGAGTTTGGGTGGGGCATGCTGCTGATCGGGCTGCTGTGCGTGGCCGGCGGCGCCCTTGTCGGGCGGACCGTGGCGCGGGCCGGGCTGGCACCGATCGACCGGCTGACCGCCGCCGCGGTCCGTGTCGCGCACACCCGGGATCTCGACGCCGCCATCCCGGACGAGGGCGGCGGGGAGATCCGGCGGCTGATCCGGTCGATCAACGACATGCTCGCCGCGCTCCGGGACTCCCGGCGGGCCCAGCGGCTGCTCGCCGAGGACGCCGCCCACGAGCTCAAGACCCCGCTCACCAGCCTGCGCCTCAACGTCGAGCTGCTGATCCGGCTCGATCGGCGCGGCACCCTGGACAGCGCACTGCCGCCGGAGAGCCGGACCCGGCTGCTCAACGACCTCGGCGCCCAGGTGGCCGAGTTGAGCACCCTTGCCGCCGAGCTGACCGACCTGGCGCGCGGTGACGTCAGCGACGAGAGCACCGAGGTGCTCGACCTCGCCGACGTGGTGGTGGCCGCCGCGACCCGGGCGCGGTCCCGGGTGCCCGACATCGAGGTCGCGCTCGACGTGACCTCCGTGTGGGTGAGCGGGCGTCCGGCCGGCCTCCAACGGGCGGTGCTCAACCTCGTCGACAACGCCGGCAAGTGGTCTCCCGCGGACCAGCCGGTCCAGGTCCGGCTCCGTGCCGAGGGCGCGTCGGCGGTGCTCGAGGTCGACGACGCCGGGCCGGGCATCGACGCCGCCGACGTGCCTCGGGTGTTCGACCGGTTCTACCGTGCCGACAGCGCCCGGGCGTTGCCGGGATCCGGTCTGGGGCTGTCGATCGTGCAGCGCGTCGTCGACGCCCACGGCGGCCGGGTCACCGTCGCCCGGTCCGCACGCGGCGGCGCGCTGCTCCGGGTCGACCTTCCGGCCGCGGCCCCGCTCGCCCCGACCGCGCGGCTCACTGCCGGGGAGGACACCGCGGTGCGCTGACCGGCCCCGGCGGCGCGGCGCAGGACAAGGGACGGCCCTCGCGCCTGGCCCCACGCGGCTCACGGTCGGGGCAGGGCACCGCGGTGCGCCGACCCCAGCCCCAGCCACACGGCGCCGAACAAGCGGCCCACCACCGGGCAGGACGCCGCGGTGCGCCGACCCCAGCCCCGGCCGCATGGCGGCCGTCGGGCCTCGTGAAAAGCTCCGGGACGGGCCTGGGCCCGTCCCGGAGCTCGTCCGTACCGCCGCGCTCACCGTTGCAGCGCAGGCTCCTCATCGGCCACGAGCGGCCGTTGCCCGTCCGGCGGCTCCACCGGGCGGGACAGCCGGCTCGGCCACCACATCCGCCGGCCGATCAGCAGGGTGAGGGCGGGCACCAGGACCGACCGCACCAGCAAGGCGTCGAGCAGCACGCCGAAGGCGACCAGGAACCCGACCTCGATCAGCATCACCAGCGGAAGCGTGGTGAGGACCGCGAACGTGGCCGCCAGGACCAGGCCGGCCGAGGTGATGACGCCACCGGTGGCGGAGAGGGCTTTGAGCATGCCCTCTCCGGTGCCGAGACGCACGGTCTCCTCACGGGCCCGGCTGGCCAGGAAGATGTTGTAGTCGACGCCGAGCGCCACCAGGAACAGGAACGCCAGCAGCGGCACCGAATGGTCGATACCCTTGAACCCGAGGAGCGTGTCGAAGACGAACACGCTGCCGCCGAAGGCCGCGGCGAAGGAAACGATCACGGTCGCCATCAGGATCAGCGGCGCCACGATCGAGCGCAGCAGCAGCCCGAGGACGAACAGGACGACGGCGAGCACCAACGGGATCACCAGCAACTCGTCGCGGCTGGTGGTCACCTCGGTGTCGAGGTTCTCCGCGCTCGGCCCGCCGACGATCGCCTCCGCCCCGCTCACCGCGTGCACGGCGGTGCGCACCCGCTTGATCGTGTCGTACTCCGCGACGGTGTCCGGCGCGTCCGTCGGGAACACGGAGAGGTCGGCCCAGCCACCGCTGGTCTGACCCGGGATGGCCACGGCCACACCGGGAGTGCCCTTGACGATGTCGAGCACCCGCTCCTGGTACGCCGGCCGCGTGAAGATCGTCATCGGCTGGCCGCCGAGCTCCGGGAAGTGCTGGCGGAGAACGGTGAAGCCGGTGACCGACTCCGGCGCGGACGGGAACTGGTCCTGCTCACGCAGGGCGCCGGTGTTGCCCGCCAGCCCGATGGCGAGCACGCCGAGGACTCCGAGCGAGCCGAGCGCCGCCACCCACCGGCGGCGGCTGATCGCGGTGCCAAGCCGTCCCCACAGCCCCGGCCTCTCCGCCACGGCCGTGCCGAACCGCGGGATGGCCGGCCAGAAGACCCGCCTGCCGAGCACCACGAGCAGCGCCGGGAACAGCGTCAGCATGGCCACCAGCGCGCACAGGATGCCGGCCGCACCGATCGGGCCCAGCCCGCTGGTGCTGTTCAGGTCCGCGAAAAGCAGGCAGAGCAGGCCGGCGACCACGGTGGCCGCGGACGCGACGATGGCGGGCGCCGCGCCGCGTAGCGCGTGGACCATCGCGACCCGGACGTTCTCGTGGTGGTGCAATGACTCCCGATATCGGGCGATGAGCAACAGCGCGTAGTCCGTGCCGACGCCGAACACCAGGATCGTCAGCAGCGCCGAGTTCTGGTCGTTGACCACGATGCCGAAGCCCTTGACGAGCAGGTAGACGGTCGCCATCGCGGTCAGTGCGGCCGCGCCCACGGCCACGAGCGGGATGAACCACAACACCGGGCTGCGGTAGGTGATGATGAGCAGGAGCGCGACGACGAGGACGGTGATGAGCAAGACCTGCAGGTCGATGCCGTCGAAGACGGATTCCATGTCGCCGTCGATCGCGGCGGGGCCGGTCACGTCGAGTTCCAGGCCGGCGGGGCGGTCCTTCGCGGCGTCACGCAACGGGCCGACGATGTCCTCCGGTGCGCCGTAGGTCGTGCTCACATCGAGGGTGAACATCATCGCCTTGCCGTCGGCGGAGGGTCTCGTCGGTGGGCCCTCGTCGCCCTCGCCGGCCGGGGCCGCCACCTTCGGCGGGTATCGCTTGGCAAGGGTGTCGTAGTGGCGCTCGACCGTCGCGCGGTCGGCGTCGGTCATGCCACCGGCGCGGTGGTAAACGAAGACGAAAGTGTTGTCTTCCCCGCCGGGGAGACTGTCCCCCAGCACCGCGACCTTCGTGGACTCGGCGCCGGCCGGCAGGGTGACCGCGGCGCTGTCGGTGGTGACCGAACTCAGCTTTCCGCTCAGGGGCACCATGACCACCGCCAGCACCACCCACAAGCCGAGCACCGACCACGGCACCCACCGGCCTGCCAACCGACTGGTCGGCGCTTGCCCGGACGGCGCTGCGTTGACTGCCATTCAATGGCCTCCTGGATACTTGTTGAATCGCTTATCCGACACCGACTTCGTACCGAGCGAATCTGAGACGACCGTTAAAACAGGTGTGAATTCGGGCCCAGTAGTACTGTCGTACTGCCGTCCTCCCGAGAATGACGACCGCAGTACGACGAAACGGGACGGAATTGGGTCTAGCGTTCAGGCCATGACGAAACCTGATAGTCCACTGTGGAGGTTCGGGGCGGCCACTATGGCGCTGGCGACGGCGTTCGCTCTCGTCGTCGCCTGCGGGTCGAGCGCCGGCAACAGTGCGGCGCCCGCCGCGGCCGGCCCGCACAGCGCGCACGCGGGCGGCGCATCGGCCCCGCCGCAGCCGCTGCGCGCCGGCGAGCGGTTCGTCGACCTGAAGATGGCCGAGGCCTACACGCCTACGCCGCCGGAGGGCGGCGGCACGGACGAGTACCGGTGCCAGGTGGTCGATCCGGGCCTGACCAAGACGGCGTTCCTGACCGGGACCCAGGTCATGCCGGAGAACGTCGCCCTTGCCCACCACGCCATCGTGTACACGGTGCCGCCGGGCGGCGCTGCCGCGGTGCGCGAGCAGGACGCGAAAACCCCCGGCCCCGGCTGGCGGTGTTTCGGCGGGACCGGCGTGAAGGGCGCCGAAGTAGAAGAGGGGGAGGCGACGTGGGCGGACACCTGGGCGCCGGGCGCCACGGAGACGCTGTTCACCCAGGACGTCGGCTTCAAGCTGGAGCCGGGCAGCCTGGTCATCCTCCAGATGCACTACAACCTGCTCGCGACCGACGGCAAGCCGGGCGGGTCGGACCGCACGGCGTTGCGGCTGCGGCTGACGGACGGCACACCGCAGACCAGGGAACTCGACACGTTGCCGCTCGACGCGCCGACCGACCTGCCCTGCGCCGCCGGCGAGTCGGGGCCGCTCTGTGACCGGGCGTCCTCGATCGCGGACGTCACCAAGCGGTTCGGGCCGGAGGTCGGCGAAACCGCGGACCGGCAGGTGGAGGAGTGCGGCCAGAGCGCGCCGAAGCCGGGCGACACCCAGACGTGCGACCACAAGGTGGAGGCGCCGGTGACGCTGTTCGCCGGTTTCGGCCACATGCACCTGCTCGGGCGGGCCATCAAGGTCGAACTCAACCCCGGCACACCGAACGCCAAGGTCGTGCTGGACGTGCCGCAGTTCGACTTCGACAACCAGCGGCTGGTGAAGCTGCCGTCGCCGGTGGAGATCGGTCCGGGCGACACGTTGCGGGTGACGTGTACGCACGACGCGGGGCTGCGCAAACGGCTGCCGCAGCTGAGCAAGCTGCCGCCGCGCTACGTGGTGTGGGGCGACGGCACCAGCGACGAAATGTGCGCGGGCATCATGACGGTCTCCCCCCGCAAGTCCTGACGAAGCGTCGGACGTGTGTGAGCTCACTGCGGTCACCAAGCCGGAAACCAGCTCTGAGCTCACACACGTCGGCACCGAACTCCTGCCGCAGCTGAAGACTCCCGCCGCGACGTGAAAGGGCGACTTCTCTTGTCCCCAGAGCCTTCCCCTGGCGAAACAACGCCACGGGCCGATGCGCCACCACCGATACCGATCTGGGCACTCCTGCCGCTGCGCGTTTTCCTCGGCGGCACATTCCTCTACGCAGGCCTCTCCAAAATCTTCGACACCCAGTACCTGGACCACACCTCACCCCTCGGCGTCCACGCTCAGATGCTGCACGCCGCGACAACCTCGCCGATCGGCCCGCTGGTGTCGTTCACGGCCGAACACCCGACCATCATCGGCTTGGTCATCGCCTTCGGCGAAATCGCTGTCGGGCTGGGTACTCTGCTCGGGCTCTTCACCCGGATCGCCGCACTCGGCGGGTTTCTCCTCGCGCTGAGCTTCTTCCTCACCGTCAGCTGGACGACCCGCCCGTACTACTTCGGCGCCGACATCGTCTTCGCAGCCGCTTGGACCCCGCTGCTGATCGCCGGCGATGCAGGCCTGTTCTCCACGACGGCCCACCTGCGCGCCGCGATACGTCGTCGTCACCCGCCGAACGACGCCCCAGACGACGCCGAGCGACGCATTCTGCTCTGGGGCGGCCTGATCACCGCGACGGCCGCGGCCTTCGGCGGCGGCGTCATCGCCCTTTCCCGTCGCACCACCACCAACCCGGCACCAAGCCGGCCGGCAGACCCGGGAACGAGCTCCCGGACGGTGATCGCCGCGGTCTCCGCCGTCGCCGTCGGTTCGTCGACAAGCTTCACCACACCGAACGGTTCCGCCGCATACCTGGTGCGCCCCTCGACCGACACCTTCCTGGCCTTCCTCGCCGACTGCACGCACCAGGGCTGCCCGATCACGCCCGCGGGCTCCGGCTTCCGCTGCCCGTGCCACGGCTCCACTTTCGACGGCGACGGCCAGGTCACCGGCGGACCGGCGACGAAATCACTGACCAAAGTGCCGGTGCAAGTCGTCGACGGGCAGGTCGCGACCGCATGACCGGAGCGGACGCGCCAGACGAACCGCTAAACCGGCAGGGCGAGTCTCAGGTCGTAGGCGAGGATGACGGCCTGGACCCGGTCCCGTGCGCCGATCTTGGCGAGGACCCGCCCGACGTGGGTCTTCACCGTCGACTCCGACAGCGTGAACCGTTGCGCGATCTCGCCGTTGGTGAGGCCGTGGCCGATGGCGACCAGGATCTCGCGCTCGCGGCCGGTCAGGGAGTCCAGCCGGAGATCCTCCCGCACGGGCCCGCAGAGATCATCGCCGAGCCGGTCGGCGAACGCGTCGAGCAGCCGCCGAGTCAGCGCCGGCGCGATCACCGCGTCCCCGGCGGCGACGGCCCGGATACCGGCGAGCAGCTCCTCCGGGCGGGTGTCCTCCAGCAGGAAACCGCTCGCCCCGGCCCGCAGCGCGGCGAGCACGTACCGGTCCATGTCGAACGTCGTCAGCACCAGGATCCGCGAACGCCCACCGGCGGCGACGATGCGCCGGGCGGCCTCGATCCCGTCGACGCCCGGCATGCGGATGTCCATCAGCACCACGTCGGGACGCAGTTCGGTGGTCCGCCGAACGGCCTCGGCGCCGTTCTCGGCCTCGCCGACGATCTCGGTGTCGGGAGAGCTCTCCAGCAGCATGCGAAACCCGAAGCGCTGCAGCGGCTGGGGGTCCACCACGAGCACAGAGATCATGAACGGCTGCCTTTCAGGGTCGCGTAGACGGTCCAGCCGCCGTCCGATGCGGGGGCCGGCGCTGACCGTGCCGCCGCAGAGCGCGGCGCGTTCGGCCATGCCGACACCCGCGTCGCCCGGCGATGCCCTACTTCATATCGAGCGAATCTGAGACGACTGTTAAAGCGGCGCTCAGGCCGGTTGGCCGCGGGCGCGGGTTCGTCGTCGGGCGGGCCGCTGTCGTGCACGACGATGCGGTCGGTGCTGCCGGAACTTCGTCGCCCCCAGGGGTTCAACAACGGATGGGCCAACTCCGGCGGCCAAGAGGTGACCTTGGCGGACGACATGATCAAGCAGCTCGAGGGCGACCTCTGCGTCGACACGACGCGGGTCTTCTCGGTCGACTTCAGCTACGGCGCCGCCATGAGCTACGCGCTCACGTGTGCCCGGGCCAACGTGTTCCGCGCGGCCGCGCTCTACTCGGGCGGCCGGCTCAGCGGCTGTAGCGGCGGGACGATTCCCATCGCGTACCTCGCATCGCACGGCATCAACGACGGCGTGCTCAGCATCAGTGGAGGGCGACCGCTCCGCGGCAGGTTCGTGCGGAACAACAGGTAAGCGACGTCTGGGCGCGCACGGTAGGCACGTTCACAAGCAGCTACCCGGCCGCGGTTCCGGCCGGGCAGGCGGTCCTACTCACCGTGACCACCGGGTGAACGACTCGTGAGCGGTTAGAACCGCCCTAACCGCTCACGAGTCCGCTACCGCAGCGACCACTGCTGGTTCACGCCCGAGCCACAGGTCCACAACACGATCTTGGTCCGGTTGCCCGTTCCGTTGTTGTAAGCGTCGAGGCACAGGCCGGACACCGCGTTGGTGATCGTGCCGTCGGCGTTGACGTTCCAGCGCTGGTTGGCCCCGCCGTGGCAGTCCCAGATCACCACCGCGGTACCGTTCGTGGTGCCGCTGTCGTAGGCGTCGAGGCACTTCCCGCCGTTGACGACCAGCTGCCCGCGCGACGACACCCAGGTCTGGTTGGGACCGCCGGCGCAGTCCCACAGCTGAGCCTGGATGCCGTTGCCGATCCCGTTGTCGTCGATGTCGAGACAGCGTCCGGACTGCTTGCCGACCACTTCGGCGCCGGCGGTGCCCGGAAGCGGGGATACCGTCACCGCACTCGGCGTGTTCGTGAACGACAGCTTGTTCACGCCCTTCGCCAGGGACACGATCACCGACACCCGGCCCGGCTTCCGGCCGGTGGCGGGGAACGCGACGACCGTCGGCTGCTGGTCGTTGACCTTCAGTGTCGCGGTCTGGTCGGTGCGAGCGGTGTAGGACACGTCCGCGACGGCGAGCCCCGTGGCGCCGGCCGCGACGCCGGTGAAGTCACCTAGGTAGGTCGTCGAAGCAGCCTCGTCGCCGTCCACGGTGATCAGGACCGAGTCGCCGGCGGGCACCGTCACGGTGTAGTTCGCCGACCTGCTGGTCTCGCCCGTCCAGACGTTGCGCACCCGCGCCCGATCCGGCGTCAGGCCCAGATCGGCCCATCGGACGGTCATCGGAGCCGGCGCGGACGTCCGGTTGAGCAGCACGACCGCGCGACGACCGGAACCGCAGAGCACCTTGCCGTAGACCTGCAGGCCCGCGCTGTCCTCCGAGATCTTCACGCCCTGCAGGCCGCGCGGATCCTGGTCGACGGCGATGACGTCGCGATTCGTGAGGATCGACTTCGTCGCCTTGCTCATCGTCGCGAGGTTGTTGCCTGCCAGCAACGGCGCACCCGAGACGGCCCACAGGCTCATCTCGGTACGAGCCTGTGCGTCGGTGAGGCCGGGCATACCGACGGTGAGCATGTCCGGGTCGTTCACGTAGCCCGTGTGCTGGGACACCGGGTGCTGCGCCTGGTCGAAGTTCGTGAGCACCTGCCCCAGGTTCGCGGTCTGGCCATACAAGATGATGTCGTTGCTGGTGCGCCACAGCGCCCCGGTCCCCGGCGCCCAGTTCCACGGGTTCTTCCGGCCCCAGTTGCAGATCGACAGCTTCAGCGTCCGGCCGGTCTGTGCGGTGGCACGGGTGATCGCGTCACTGATCGCGCGGTAGGTCGTCGCCGGGTCGAGGCCCTCGGCGTCCCCGCCGCACCAGTCGATCTTGACGAAGTCGAAGCCCCAGCGCTGGAACTGCAGCATGTCCTGGTCGTAGTGCCCCTCGCTGCCACTGCCCGGCGCCGCCGGCCGGCCGGTCGGGTAGTAGTAGCCGCAGCCGTCGCGCCCCGCGTCGGTGTAGATCCCGGCCTTCAGCCCTTTCCGGTGCAGGTAATCGGCGATCGCCTTCATCCCGCCGGGCCACTCGGTCTCGTCGACGACGATGTTGCCCGCCGCGTCCCGCGTGCCCTGCCACCAGCCCTCGTCGATGTTCACGTAGGTGTAGCCAGCGTCCTTCATGCCCGACGACACCAGCGCGTCCGCCTGCGCCTTGATCGTCTGGTAGTCGATCTTGGCCGCAAAGCTGTTCCACGACGCCCAGCCCATCGGAGGCGGCGACACGGCGACCTCCGGTGCCGGCGGGACCCGCTGGACATCGGCCTCGGCCGAACCGGTGATCGGCATGATCGCCGCCGCGAGCAGGAACACCACGGCACCACGCCGGAGCATCGATCTCATGTGCGCACCTCATTGTTAGCGCTAACATTGCAGAGCTTGTGTGGGATGATCGGTGCTCGCGGCGCCTACGTCAAGAGGGTGAATGTTTCGCGAAATTCGCGAATGGACCGGCTGTTGGTCGTGAAGTTGAGCCCCACCTCGGCGACGTCGCTCGACCTCGACCGACCGTAAACCTGCAGCTCAAGACCCCTTCGAGTCATGAGCTTGCTGCTGGGGCGGCGATCAAGCCCGAGGTGCCCGGTGTACGGCTGATAGCGGTGGCGGCGGTCCGCCACGACGGCAGTGGGCACGACCGCGGCACCATCAGACTGCCGCGGGCGAGCTCACCGCCTTCCTCACCAAGTTCAAGACCCGCTGCCAATCGGGGGATTTTCACCACCGCCACCGCTGACCCCGATGATCTCCGCCGCGCCGTTCACCGCCTCCCCCGCCTGCGCTCGCGCCGGCGCCCGGCAACGCGCCGCGGCGCTCGACCTCGCCTTGCAGGTCGGCACCACGCCACCCACGCAAGCTCCGATCGCGTCGCAGCTTGGTCCGGCGCCTGCTCGGCCGCCGCTAGAGGCCGACGCCGTCGGCGTCCACCTTCGCCGAAGTTCGGTTGGTAAGCATTTTCGGCCACGGACCTGGGTACGTTGCTGGCGCGGGCCCGGTCGTCCCCTCCCCCTCGACGACCGGGCTCGCCTTGAACTTTCCCGCTACGCGATGTCGTTGCCCGGCGGGCCGACGGTTCACGCCGATGGACTCGTCTCCAGCCCTCGCCGTCACCCTGAGGTCACCGTGGCGCGGCTACTGAGATCCTGGCCGGCTCCCTGGGCAATCGGCGATTCTCCGAAGCAACGTGTCGTGCCGGCGAAGGATCTGAGGGCCGGCAGGCCGCCGCGGCCCGTCGGCGTACTGGCCCAGCAGGATCCGGGCCCAGTCGGAGCCCCGCCGGCCCCGGCCGGCCTTGCGTCGCGATGAAGATCGCTATCGGAGATCACTGCCAGCCGCGCGCCGAGTCGCAACTCTGGTCTGGAAATGCGGCTTCACCGTGACCGAACCCGGTCGGAGCGCTCCACGAATCCGCGCATCGGCGACGGCGGCCCGCCCAAGACCCCCGACCTCCGCCCACACAGACAGATCAGCGACACTGCGCGTCCAGTCCGCCGGGATACAGCTCCTTGAGCCACCTGTCCGCGATGGCCTCGAAGGGTGCGAAGTCATTGTGCGTGACCTGCCCCTTCGGGTTGCTCTGAACCAAGATCTTGTTGCCCAGGCCCATGATGTCCGGTGCCTGCTCCGGCCGGTCGGCATAGTCCTTCGAGTCGCTGCCAGTTCCGTTAGCGTGGTCCAACCCGAAGGCGTGCCCGGCCTCGTGCGCAGAGGCGATCTGCTCGGTCTCGGTGTGGACAACCTTGCCACCAGGCGCGGGGAAGTCCTCGGAGTACTGCCGCGGCTCGTTGTCGTGATAGTCCAACCCGCCACTGTGTGTGCCCCGGTCAGTGACCGACACCCGGCCTTTCGGGATAACGCTGACCCGGAAGGTGTAGTGCGGATCCTGGGTGACGGCCGTCACTTGAACCTTGGTAGAGAACGCTCGCTTGGCGCCGTCGGGACCAGGCGCCTGACAGGTTCCTTTCCCCGACCAGACTTCTTCGACGGCTCTCTTGAACCCAGCCGGGAAACTCGCCCGCATGGGACCGACATTCACTCGGGAGGATTCCTCGAAGAAGAACTGGACTTTGAACACCAACAGCACCTCGCCTTTGACCGGATCGACCACCCCGTCGTAGTTCTGGTTGAAGAACTGTCTTGTGTAGTAACGAGCGTCAGCGGGCGCGCCCAGGTAGCGGACGATGTCGGTGACCTGGTCGGCCGGCAGCTGAGCCAGCCGTCCACTGCGCTGCCGGGCGAACTCGATCCAGTTTTGCTTGCCCTTGGCCTGCACAGCCTCGATCGCCAGAACCAGCCGGTCGCCCCCCATCTGACGAGCAGACGCCTGATCGTTGAGGACACTGGGCGGCATCACCGCCAGCGCCGGCAGCAGCCCGTACATCGCGTGGCCCTGTACGGCACCCAGCTGCGTCTCCGAGCTCATGACCGAACCCATCCGCTGCACGGTCAGCAATCTGGAGACCGCCGCATTTCCGGCCATGGCGGCCAGCGACTCGACGGCCGCCGCACTTCGGGGCATGGCGGCCGGCGACTCGACCGACACCGCCGCAGGCCGGGCCGTGTCCATGACCTCCGCCCGGCTCTGTGCCGGCTTACCCTCGGGTGGCCGATTCAGCGGTCTCCGCATAGACCCATCATCCACGACGAGCCCCATTGTGGGACGTCCAAAAGGGCAAACGACGGTTCAAGCCCTCGGCCCCTGCGCCCACCCGGTATTCGCGCCGCGGTCGCCCCTGCTCCACCCACTCACCGGCGTGGATCCGCAAGGCGGCCCGCAGAGCACTCGCCAAGATCCCCGACGGCCTCTGAATACGTGACCTCGGTGAGACTTCGGCCGATGGGTGGCTCACCAGCGGCGACCGCACCGCCGGGCCCACTAGCTGGAGTTGGCCCCACCGGGACGTACGAAGTCCTGAACAAGGTCATCTCTGCCGCTGACCGTGCCTCACGCATCGATGCCGAAGCCCATGATGATCGTACGGCCCGCGGTCAGCACCGCGATGACGGCGACAGCTCCCGCAGCCGCCATGGCCGGGGGCGGAACGGACGACCGATCACACGACGCCGCCGCCGATCCCTGGAGTCTGGTCGGCCGACCCATGAGGAACGACCGGCCGGTCAGGTCAGCAATTTGGTCAGGCGTTGCTCGACGAAACCCGAACCTGCGAGGCCGTCTTCGGCCAGTCCGGCGATCTCGTCCTCCCCGATCCGGCTTTCGACCGGGTCCGCACCCGGGTCCTCTCCCGGGTAGTCCCGCCGCGTGTAACGACCGGGCACCAGCGCGTCCTTGTGGACGAAACCCGGCATCGGCCAAGCGTCACGCTGCCAGTCCGGCGCCTGTCCGAGCACCTGCCACGTGCCGGCGTGGAGACCGACATCTCCGAACATGTGCACCCAGACCGCAGCACCAGGCCGCAGGTCGGTCGTATCCGACAGCTCCGGCGCGACACCGCGCGCAGGCCCGAAAAAGTATCCGAAGAGAATCGAAGGCGACTTCTTTGTGGTTCGGGCGATAAGTCCGATCGCGTGCCGTCCGTCCCGAAGCGGAACCGTGAACCAATCACCTTCACGATACTTCTGCTTGGCTCCCCGGCGTGTCATCCGAGCTCTCCAATGAACTTGCAGGCCGCTTCCAGGTACTTTCCGATGTTGCCGTTCCTCAAACTGATCGGGCGGATCTTGTTGAGGATCGGACTGTGCACATCATACAGGTACTGTTCGAGCCCCCGGACGGTGTCGTAGTCCTGCGAGGTGTACTCCTGCTGGAAGTTGAGGCCTCCCTTCGTCGGTGAACTACCGTGGGCGATTCTTCGCTTTCCGAAGTCGTTGGTGCGACCGACATACTGCACATTGCCGTCGTCGTCCCGGAGGGTGTAGACACCGCCTACGGCGGCCGCGGATCCGCCGGAGTCGTAGCCGAGGTCGTTGATCGTGTCGCCGAGTACCTGGGCTTTGGCGTACCCGCCGATCAGGCCACGCAGAGCGGAGAACCCGGCCGCGATAGCGGAGTCTTCCTCAGCGAGGAAAGGTGTCGCCGCACCGTCGGTGAGAAACTCTTCGCCGACGTCCACCGCGCCGATGACGACCGCTTCGCCGATGTCGGTGACGATGTCCCAGAACCCCAGCCCGGTGGGGTCGATGGCGACGAGCGGGTTGTTCCCGGCGTAGGCGTAGGGCGTCCCGGTCCGGTCGACGAGCGGATCGAGGGTGAGGAACAGCGCTGTGGCGGGGTCGTAATAGCGGGCGCGCAGGTAGATCAGGTGGGACTCGGCGTCGGTGTATTGGGCGGTGAACTGCAGTGGCGTGGTCGTGGTTCCGGTGAACGTGGCGATCCCGTAGGGGGTGTAGCTGTAGTGGCCGGTCACCGCGCCGGCCGAGTCGAGCAGGCCGATGGTCGAGCCGAGTCCGTCGTGGACGAACCAGCTCGGGCCGCCGGCGCCGATCTGCTCGACCGGGAGCCCTCCGGGGCCGTAGAGGTAGTCGTTGACGCCGTCGGTCAGGACGTCGGGAGTCGAGCTGTCGTCCCAGGTGAAGGTGCCGGTCGTGCCGTTGACGGTCTTGCCCACCCGAAGGCCGGTGCCGTCGTAGGCGTACGTGGCGGCGATCGATCCGGACGTGTAGGTGCTGAGGCGCCCAGCCTGGTCGTAGCCGTAGGTGGTGCCGGTGCCGGCCGTGGTCCGCTCACCGAGGTCGTCGCTGCCGTAGCCGGTACCGCCCGAGGTGAGCAACTGGCCCGCCGGGTCGAAGGTCTGTGTGGTCCCGGCGACCGTGGTCGGGTTGTCGGCGTTGTCGTAGCCGAAGGCGCTGCTGCCCGCCGTGGCCAGCTGTTCGCGAGGGGTGTACGTGACCGATTGCGAGGTGCCGGCGACGGTCTGCGTGGACGGCTGGCCGACCGGGTCACGGGTGTAGGTCGCGGCGAGGACGGTCGTCCCGCCGGTCGCGGCGGTGATGGCGGTGGCGCGGCCGGCGTTGTCGTAGCCGGTGGTGACGGTGGTGCCGTTCGGGTAGTTGATCGTGGCGACCTGGTTGTCAGCGTTGTAGCCGAACGTGGTCGCGTTGCCGGCCCAGTCGGTGAGCGTGCGCAGCCGGTCGGCGTTGTCGTAGGTGCGGGTGACGGTGCCGGTCTGGCCGGGATAGGCGACGGCGGTTTGGTTGCCGTCGTCGTCGTAGGTGTAGCCGACGGTGGCGCCGGAGCCCTGGGTTTGCGTGGTTTGCTCGCCGAAGACGTCGTAGACCCAGGTGGTTGTGCCCGTGCTGTCGGTCATCGAGACCCGGCGGCCGGCCGGGTCGTAACCGTAGGTCGCTCCGGCGGTGTGACCATCGGAGTAGGCGACCGACGTCGTCCGGCCGGCGGCGTCGTAGCCGAGGGTGGTGATCCGGCCGTCCGGGTCGGTGGTGGTGAGGACTCGCCCGGCCGGGTCGATGTGCGTGGTCGTGGTGCGGGTGTCGGCGTCGGTTCGGGAGTTCTTGCGGCCCTGGCCGTCGTAACCGAAGGTCGTTTTCTTGCCGAGCCCGTCGACGGTGTCGGCGATGGTCCCGTCGGGGTTGTAGTCGGTGGTTTGCGCGGTGCCGCCGTCTTGCGTGGTCGTGACGGGGCGGTCGTCGGCGTCGTAGGCGACGACGGTGGTGTGGTTGTTCGCGTCGGTGATCGAGGTCTTGTTTCCGTCCGCGTCGTAGCTCGCGGAGGTGACGTGGTTGAGCGGGTCGGTCGTGTGGACCACGTTGCCGTTCGCGTCGTGGTCTTGCGTTGTGGGCATTCCCCGGGCGTCGGTCGTGACGGTGAGCCACCCGGTGGCGGTGTTGTAGGCGTAGGTGGTCTTATCGTTGGCCGGATCGGTGACGGAGGTCTTGTCGCCGTAGGCGTCGTAGGTCGTCGTGGTCGTCTTGCCGAGCGGGGTGGTCGAGCGCGTCTGGTCGGCGGGGTGCGCCGCATCGTCGTAGTAGTAGTTCGTGGTGCGGACCGGTTCGGGCCCGAAGTTGCCGGTGGTCGACTCGACGACGTTGTTCGCCTGCGTGACGGTGGTCGAGGTGAGCTCCCCCTCGCCGGTCGCACCGGCCGGGACGTGACCGCTCTGGTCGTACGCGTTGACGGTGGCGACGCGGTCCGGGCCGACGGTCTCGACGAGGTTGTCGGCGTCGTCGTACTGGTAGGCCGTGGTGGCGCCGAGGGCATCCGACTTCGCGATCGTGTTGCCGTGGTCGTCGTAGCTGAAGGTCTCGAAGTGACCGTCCGGGTCGGTCTGGGTGTTCACGCCGAGGGTGACCGGGTCGTAGGTGTAGGACCAGGTGCCGGCATCGGCGGTGCCGTAGCCCTTGGTCTCGGACACCAGCAGGCTGTTCTGGTAGGTGTCCAGCGTCTTGTGCCCGGACGGATCGGTGACGAGGGTCTGCCCGGCGGTGAGACCGCCGCCGGGGCCGTAGGTGAAGGTGGTCGTGTGACCGGTGGGGTCGGTCTGGGCCTGGACGCGTTCACTGCTGTCGTAGGTCATCGACGTCGTGGCGGACGCGGCTTTGCCGTAGTTGCCGGGTGTCCTCATGGACGTCATGAGGTGGGAGCCGGTGTAGGTGTACTGGCGGCGACCGCCGGCGATGTCGACGACGTCGGTCAGGTTGTCGGCGGCGTCGTATCCGTAGGTGACGGTCCGTCCGGCCTGGTCGGCCAGCGCGGTGATGTGGTTACCGGTCCAGGTGAGGGTGTAAGTCCGGTTCGCCGGGTCGGTGATGGTGGCGAGGTGGCCGGCGCCGTCGTAGCCGAGGGCCGTCTGATAGGGCGGGCCGGCTTTGGCGCCCGCGGGGTTGGTTTCCGCGGTCAACCGGCCGGTGGCGACGTCGAAGGTGAAGATGTTCTTGCCCCGCCTGGTGTACACATAGGACGTCCCGGACTTGCTGAGCGTGGCGTCGTAGCGCGGTGCGACGGTGGTGTAGGTGCCGTTGCTGCTGGAGAACTGGACCTGTGAGTCGTCTTCCTGCTTGATCGTCACCATGCCGGTGCCCGGGTCCGTCGCCGCGGACATGTTGTAGGAGAAGGTCCAGCCCCACCCGAACGGCCCGTCGGCGGCCAGGCTCTTGTTCGGGCCGTCCGGGTCGGCGATTCCCTCGGCGTAGCTGCGGGTGAAGTCGAGTGCCGCGCCGCGGCCGGGTGTGCTCAGATCGGTGAAGCCGTCGCCGAAGTAGCCGGTGCCGGTGTCGACCGGATCGCCGGCGGTCCGCTTCGCGCAACCGCAGGCGATGAACGCGGGGTTCGAGCCCTTCGGCGCGTCCTGGATTCCCGGCGGGCCGCCGATCGGCTGGCCCGGAGTTCCACCCATCGGCACGAAGGCGACAGCGTCGTAGGCGACGTCGAAGTCGAAGTAGTCCTTGTCGGTCTTGTCGACGGTCGGAGACTGGTTGGTGAGGACGACGTTGCCGCCGTTCTGCATGGCGAACGTGCCGATGGTGACCCACTGCTCGGAGTTCCACGCCTGGTTCACCCGGATCTTCCAGGGCGCCACACCACCGCCGGGGTTGATGGTGTACACGACGTTGTCGGCTTCGGCACCGAGACCTGGCAGGTGCAGTTTGATCTTGTAGTACTGCAACGACGGCAGGTTCGGTGTCCAGGTGCCGGTGTTGATCAGGGCGGGTTCCGTGCCGTCCTCGGTGTGGGAGAAGAGGATGCGTCCGCCGAGGCCGGTGCCGAGCTGGTGGGTGTCGATCGCTCCGATGGGGTCGCCGGCGGTGTTCTTGCCGTAGCTGTAGGAGAAGGTGCCGTTGTCCGACCAGTTCGCGGCTCCGCAGCCCTGCAGGTTGAGCCGGCTCGGCTCGTCGTCGACGATGATGGCGCCGGCCGGGACCTTTGCCGTGTCCTGGCTGCAGGTCGGCGGGTTCTTCGTCGGGTTCGCTGGTTCGCTGCCGCCGGAGACGGCGTAAGGGCTGGTTGCGCAGGTTGTCGCCCAGCCCGGTATCCAGGTCACGGGCTGGTGCCACCAGCATTCGAAGTCGTTGAGCATGCAGTGGCTGGCGCCCGGGTTGGTCGGGTTGGTGGTGTTCGGGTCGCAGTGGTTGTCGGCGAGGTCGCACATCGCGGTGAACGGCGCGGGCTGCACCCAGGTGCTGCCGCCGTGGTACGTCGGCTTGGCGTAGGCGTGGCTGCCGTAGCGCAGCAGCGGCGAGGCCATCCAGCCCAGCACTCGCTCCTGGTAGGGCCAGCTGGCCGGGTGCGCGGCGTCGGCGTAGGTGTCCTGCAGGTAGGGGTCGCGGTTGGGCGGGTAGTCGAGGTTGGCCGGGTTGTTGGTCCAGCCCAGGCCCCAGGTGCCGTCCGGGCCGGTGCAGGACGGGCCGGGGGTGCAGCCGGTGGTGTTGCCGTTGGCGGCGTTGGGCTGGATGCCCGAGTTGTACGCCCAGGCCGCGAAGTACCAGTTCTCCAGGTCCTTCGGGTCGCCGTTGTTGGCGATGATCCCGTCGGTGTACAGGGAGTTCCAGGTTGTCTCGAGGATCTGCAAGCCGGCGGCGATGTTCTCCTGGTAGTCGACGGCGACCTTGATCTGGCCGTGCGCGGACAGGGAGTGGTCGCCCACGTGCATGCCGTCGGTGACCTGGCTGATGCCGTAGCCGCAGTCGGCGCCGGCGTAGTTGATCGACCGGATGTCGCCGCCCTCGCCGTAGTAGCTGGCGATCAGCGGGTCGCCCGCGGTGCCGGCCGGAGCGTGCCACGACGCCTGCGACCAGTTCGATTCCTGCGCCATGATCGCTTCGAACACCGACCTCGGTACGGTGCTCGCGCCGCCCGACGGGTGGGACAGGGCGATCAACGGGAAGTCGCTGCTCGGCGCGTAGGCCGCGAGACCGAGGTTGTCGAAGCCGGCGGGACGGGTGTAGGCGCTGCCGGTCAGCAGGCCCTGCTCGGCCATCTGCACTGCCCAGTCGACCTGTGCCGGGTTCGGTTGCATGACCTGTTTCGCCGGGTCCAGCGGCGGCACGGCGCAGGTCGGGGTCTGCGTCGCCGCGGGTGCTGCCGCGGCGCCGCCGCCGCCCTTTCCGGCGGCGTCGGCCTTCGGGACGAGATGGCCGGCCGGCGAGCTCGCAACCGTCTGCGGGAGCGCGGTGGTGTAGTTCGGCCATGCGGTGGTGGCCGTCGCGGTGCTGGGCGCCGGCGGGCGGCTCAAGACCTTCGCGGTGCGGGTCGCCTTTACCATCGGGTAAGGGCTCTGGCTGTCGGCGCTCGGTCCGAGCAGAGCATCGCCGTCCAGTGACGACGCCGATGCGCCGCGAGCCATCCCGATGTCGTCGGCTGTGGATACCGCGGCCGCGGCAAGGGCCCCTGGCTGGGTGCGCCCGGCACCGGCGAGAAGCCCGTGTCCACCGCGGCCCTGGAACAGCTGCAGCCGCGCGAGCGCTCCGGTTCCCAGCTCCGTCACGGTTCCGGCGTGTTCGTGTGCGGCGGTGGCGTCCTGGGTCCCGCGTCGGGTCCAGAGGAAGTTCACTCCCCCGTCGGCGGCCGGGCGCAGGTCGTAGACATCGCCGTTCGCCGTCGCCACGACCACGGGCTTTCCGCTGCCGGAGATCGACAGCAGCCGCGGGCCGGCCGCACCGACGATCCCGCTCGCCGTCGGCACCGCGGAGGTGACCTGTCCGGGCGCGGTGATCGCCGTGTCGATCTTGCCGGTCGCCAGATTCGCCCTCAGCAGCTGGGTGTCCTGGTCGTTGACGCCGGTGTCCAGGCTGAACACGGCCTCGTCGCCGGTGCCGCAGCCTGGGGAGAAGTACTTCAGTCCGACTCCGCCGGCGAGTGGGCGTACCAGGCCGCTCGTCAAGTCCACGGAGTAGGCGAGCGCGCCATGGTCACGAGCCGCTTGCCGGTTGACCGCTGACGCCGGCAGCACCGCCACCGCCGCGAACCGGCCGTCTCCGGACAGGCACTGGTACCCCGTCCACGACGAGTCGTCGACGCCCTCGGGTCTGATCAGAGCGGCTTCCTGCCAGGCAAATCCGGACTTTTCCCGCCCCACCTCGAGGTGGTAGCCGCGCGCGTCACCCCACCCGTCGATCGCGAGGTCCGCGGATTTCGCCGCGCCCGCACCGAAGTCCGCGGGCTTCGGAACAGCGGCGCGAGGTTGCTCCGGAAGGTACGCGGCGGAAACCGTCGTCACAGACCCAGAAGAAAGTGCAAGGACAGCCAGAAATAGTATCAGGAACCGGACTTTCCCCCGCAGCGTCCATCCGTTCACACGTCCGCGAACTGCGACAGATCTGCGCGCACCTCGACCAGAACCGGACACGGCACAACCTTTCCACCCAGTAAACACGAGACGGAGCAACGAGGTCGCGCGCACCCGGACCCGAGAGCGGCAAAAGGAAAGCTAGACGCACCAAGATCCCCATCGCCATCACCCATTAGTGTGACGACATGGAATGAGACAAAGCCTGATTTCGCTCAGAAAATGCTCAGGTCATCACCTAACGCACCGAAGGCTTGATTCCAACATTTCAACCAGGCCGGATTTTCACACCAAAACACCCTTTGGAGTCGATGTGGGCGGGCCGGACCGGGGGGCGCAGTACCGGTTTCGAACCGGAGAACTCCAGCCGACCCGCGCGGTACCTGCCCGTCCGGCCAAGCAAGCCTGACCAAGCTGAACCAGGAGACGCTGCGCAAGCCCAGAGCCCGGATCGACACGCTCAGCGTCGTGACGTAGCACCTCGAGGTTGCGTTGGTAGCGACCGTCGGCCATCACCGGCCGGCCGACGAGTACCTCCGCGATGCCGGAGTCGCGGTGGACGGTGCAGTCGTTGCGGCTGCCCGGGCGCGGGTCGCCGGTGGCGATCAACAACCTGGTCTCGGCGTCGATCGCGATCTGCACGTTGGTGGAGTACCGGTAGTTGGCGTGGTCCCGTGCGCAGGCGCGGATGAGGTCGTGCATTCGGTAGCGGCCCGGGGTGTGCTGGATGAGCAGCGACGCGCGCTCCAGTTCCTGCGGCGGCGGACCGGCGACTCGACTGCGGTCACGTCGCACCGTCACAAGCAGCTCTGCCACGGCTCGCGGGCGTCGCAGCCCACCCGTAGAAGTCAATTCGTGGTGCATTCACCGTTCGCATCTTGGCTTCGCCAACGCGCCTGCAGGAGAAAGGTCTTGGCGCTCGTCTGCGGCCGCGGACGACGGGCCGCGACGGCGCAGGCCGGGCCGGCCTGGCCGCTGCGGAACCCGGCGGTGACGGCACCGATCGTCGGCGCCCGCACCCCCGCGCAGCCCGAGGACAACCTGGGCGCTCTGGAGGTCGGCTTCACCGCCGCGCACCTGGCCCGCCTCGCGGAGGTCCTCCGCGATCGAGCTCGGCTTCCCGCACGACGCGCTCGCCGGTGACCACCTCCGCAAGGTGACCCGCGCGGATCTGGTGATCGAAGCTCGCCGCTGACCGCCGTAGCGGTACTAGACGCAGTCCGGGTTGCCACGATAGCAATTCATGAAGTCCAGAATCCTGCCGTACTCGTCGGTGAGGTCGACGTAGACGCGATCCGCTCCACCGGGAACGTCCGCGGAAAGGGAAAAGCTGACCGACGTGACGGTATTGCAGCGCAAGCTCGTGCTTCTCGCGTCAAGCTCTTTCAAGTTCACTATCGACCTCGCGAGAGCCCGCTCGCATCCGCTGGAGTTCAACGACCCGACGATGCCGACGGACCGGTTGTACCAGGTGACCCTGCCGGAGAAGTAGCCACCCGTGCCGTCCTTGACCAGGAAGTAGGAGACGGGGTAGTCAGCTGCGCCGGCCGGTGCCGCTCCGGCGACCGTGGGCGCGGCGGCGAAAGTGAGAGCAGCCGCTGCGGCGGCCACGGCCATACCGAATCTTCTCATCGGTTTTCTCCAACCGGTAGATTCTGGACGAAATACATTCGGATGCCAGAAGTGTGACTTCTGGCGGCCTGCGGTCCCGGTTTCATCGGTCGACGGTGACCTGCGCGCACCAGGAGTGGGCAGTCAGGAACAGATCTTCTTCTCGCCCCCGCCGTTGTAGATCTGGCCATCGATGTTCACCCATCCCGAGATATAGGCACAGTGGATCTCGGTGCCGCCCACGTAGATGGCCCCGGCGTACCTGTCGTAATTGCCGAGGTCGTACCAGTCCGTCTGCCAGTCTTCGCGGCGGATGTAGACCGCCATGGCATGACGGCCTTCCTGGACGTCGTAGGTCATCGCACACAAGGTGCCGCTGCCCTCGGCGGACCGCCAGATGTCGATGTACGCGTGGCCGTTCCCCAGCGGAATGGAGTCGTACTGGCTGCCCTTGCAGTACGAGAACGGACCGGCGTACCCGGGCGGTGCGTCGCTGGGGTTGGTCGCCGACGCGACGCCCGCCCCACTGACCATTGAAATCGCGGCGATCCCGCACACCGTGGCGGCCCTGAGCCTGCTTGCCGTCCTGCTGAGCCTAGTCATGGGCATTCCTCTCGCTTGGGCACGTGTCATCGGACTCGGGTGCCGGTCAGCAATCGCTGCTGCGGTGGCCCTAGTTCTGGGGGTCGGGCTGGTGGGAGATCCGCCAGATGGTGTCGTCGGACACGCTCGTGATGGCCGTGGGCGCCGACAGCGCGGTGTCTGTCGCCGCCTGCGCCAGTGTCTCTGCGGCGGCTACCGAGGCTACGACGCGGGTCACGCGAATTTCACAGTCTCCTCCCTGGGCTGACGGACGGTGCGCTCGGAGGACGAGGTTCACCTCGCGGTCCTCCTGGCGAGTGGTTCACGCCAGAAACGGGAGTCGGTTTACCCGAGAACGCGGCTTCACCCGATCGGACGAGCCCCACGCATGCTCAGTCGCGCCAGCTGCAGAAGACGCAGACGAAGTCGTCGTACTTCACCTCTTGGGTGACGTGACCGAGTTCCCGCTCAGCTTGCCGGCACGGCGGCCAGGTACGCGGGGACGGCGGCTGCGTCCTGGGTGCGCAGTCCGATGTGTCCGTCCGGGCGGATCAGGGTGAGTTCGTCGTCGTGATCTTGATACGCCGGCCGATCGAGGACACCATCGCCGATACCGCGGAAAGCCTCCGCGGATGCGAGCCGACAAGGTCCGCACCGGCGCCGACGGTAGCCGCGGTCCAGCTCGCACGGGTGGAGGTCGCGTTGCCGCGCTGGGGTCGACCCGTGAAAGACCTGCTCGGCGAAGTCGGTCTGCGCGGCAGTGTCCTGCTGCGCCTCGACGTCGGCAAAGCGCTCCGACAGCCCGGCTTGCATGAAGCGGTACGGGTCGCTGCCCGGCACGAGCCGCTGCGGAGCCGGCGACTGCCGGACACTCCCGATGATGCGTTCGGCCCATTTTTTGGCTGTCTACGCCCAGGCGCGACAACAGCAGCCGGGCCGCTTCGAGATCTTGAGTGGTCGCGGTCATGACGCCTCCTCGGGGACGGCCAGCGAGGTGTGGAAGGTGCGCAGCATCGCCTGCACGGCGGCTTCGGGGTGGACGATGAGCACGTCGTGGACGGGATCGGTGACCAGCAGCAGCCGCTGCCCGCCAGAGCTCCGCAGCCGCGGCGCACCGGAGCGGGGAGCGCGACGTAGGGCTTGCGGGGCATGACGAACACCCCGTCCGGTCGCCGGCGGATCACCACCGAGGTCCGAACGAGGGTGATCAGCAGCCGGTCACCCGGATTCCAGTCGAGGGCCGCGACAGCGCCGCGGTCCTGCAACCGCCCTCCCCCATCCATCAGCGCGATCGACAGCCGCGGACCATCCGCCGCATGGAGATCACCCAACGGCGGCAAGTCCATCGGGACAGGAAGCGGGGCCAGGCGTTCCGGGTCCGGCGAGGTGATCCGGCCGGGCAGGGCCAAAGAGGGGATGCGGGTCATGCGACACCTCCTCGACGCGCTGCGCGAAGGGAGGGCGCGGTCAAGATCAGCCTAGCCGAGATCGACGGGAGCTGAACGCGAGAAAGACCCGTCGTGGCGGGCCTGCTGCTCTGTGCTTTGGGAGATCTCCCACGTATTTGTGTCCGAGGACCGAGCTGATCGATAACCCCACCCTGAAGCTCGCCGCCGACCTGCAGTTGCCGTGACCGTCGATCAAGCGAGCCGGCCGACGGGATGGGACCGGTGTGGAACAGTCGTCCGGTCCACCGGCACAGGCACGTGCGACATCGTTCACCTGGCGGGTGCCCGGCACATCACATGAACGCGCGATCCTCGGAACGGCTGACGGCCCGTGCTTCAGTTCCGCCGCTCGGGTGGCACGTACTCGAACGTCGGGCCCGCGGTCGTCTTCCCGTCTCCGGTGGGCATCTTCATCAGAGCCAGCGCCTGTTTGCGCAGCCCGAACATCGTGCCGACCGCGCCCATCATCCCGCCCGGGTTGCCGGTGAAAGCCTCTTCCAGCTGGAAGAGCAGCAGACAATACGTCTGGTTGAACTCCTCCTGCGCGACCCGGATCGGGCTGCCCTCCGGGTAGTCGGCGGTCCGCGGGTTGTGCCGCATCGGCAGCACGCCGCCGAGGTCGACCGCGATCTCCTCGCCCGTCGGGCCGGACTGCGGGGTGTCGCCCGTCCGGTAGCGGCGGCCCACTTTCAGCTCCTGGAACCGGAAGTAGTGCGCGACCTCTTCCCGGCCGGGGTGGAAGACGTCGCGGTCGCCGTCCCACACGTCCGTGCGCGCGGCCCCTTCACCCTGCTCGACGATTTCCGCCAGGGCGGCCGACGCGGACTTCAGGTCGTGGACCGGCAGCACCTCGCCCCCTCCACCGCGGAGGTGGAACTCGCCGATCTGCCGGGCCGGGTCGCCGGTGAACACCTGCTCCTCGCCCAGCTTGTCGCACAGCGCGCGCAACCCCTGCTCGATCGCCGCGTAGAACTGGCCGATCGTCCGGTACTCGTCGCTCTGCGGTGGCGCGTCCGCCGACGCGGGCTGTTCGATGCGCAGGAACAGCTCCAGGGCCTCGGGGCCGAACGGGGCCAGGTGGACGTGCACGGACCGGTCGCCGTGGGGCAGCGGGTGCGGGTACGGCGGCAACAGGTCCGGCGTGTCGAGCTTGGGCGAGCCGCCGACGGCGTTGAGCAGGTTCGCGGCCAGGGCCAGGTGGATCATCTCCTCGGCGAGGACCGTCCCCACGACCTGGGTGGCTTCGGGGTTGCGCGCCGGGTCCAGCGAGTACAGCGCGCACAGGTACGGGGGAATCGTCGCGTGCTCGAGTTCGATCGCCCACTGCAGGTGGCGGCGGAGATCGTCGATCGTGTCGATGGCGTGGGCGCCACGGGTGTCCATGCGGTACTCCGGTTCGTCGGATCGGTGTCGACAGCCAAGACCGGACGCCCATCGCGGTTTGTGACAGCCGGGCTGTCACAAACCGGGAGCCCGTCCGGTCCTTGCTGGAGAACGACGTCCCGGAGCGGCCGGAACGCGGGAGGAGAAGGCACACCATGAAGATCGTCGTGATCGGCGGCAGCGGGCTGATCGGCTCGAAGCTCGTCCGGAAGCTGACCGCACACGGCCACGAAGCGGTCCCCGCGTCACCCGACTCGGGCGTGAACACGCTGACCGGCGAAGGGCTGGCCGAAGTGCTGGAAGGCGCCCAGGTCTTGGTCGACGTCTCGAACTCACCCTCGTTCGCCGACGACGCTGTGCTGGACTTCTTCCGCACCTCCACCGGAAACCTGCTCACCGCCGAGGAGAAGGCCGGGGTGGGGCACCACGTGGCGTTGTCGGTCGTCGGCACCGAGCGGCTCGCCGAAAGCGGTTACTTCCGCGCGAAGATCGCGCAGGAGAAGCTCATCGAGGAGGCCGGGCGGCCGTACTCGATCGTGCACGCCACGCAGTTCTTCGAGTTCGTGGGCAGCATCGCCCAGGCGGCGACCGAGGGGAACACCGTGCGCCTGTCGGACGCGCGCATCCAGCCCATGGCCGCCGATGACGTGGCCACCGCGGTCGGCCGGGTCGCCGCCGGCGCACCGCTGAACGGCACTCTCGAGGTCGCCGGTCCCGAGCAGTTCGGGCTCGACGAGCTGATCCGCACCGGGCTGGCCTTCCGCGGCGACCCGCGCGAGGTCGTCACCGACCCGGACGCGCGCTACTTCGGCGTCCTGCTGGACAAGGACATGCTCCTGCCCGGCCCCGGCGCGCAGCTGGCCGCCACCCGGTTCGCCGACTGGCTCCCGCTCAACCCGCCGCCGGCGAAGTGACCGTGACCGAGCACCAGATCGCCACGTCGGTCCTCGTCATCGGAACCGGCGGAGGCGGCCTGCGCGCCGCGATCGAGCTGGCCGAGCACGGCGTCGACGTCCTCACGGTCGGCAAGCGGGCGAAGTCGGACGCGCACACCACTCTCGCCGCCGGCGGCATCAACGCGGCGCCGGCGACGATGGACCCGGAAGACTCGTGGCAGCAGCACGCGGCGGAGACGCTTGAGGAGAGCTACCTGCTGGCCGATCCCGAGACCGTGCGGATCGTCACCGAGAACGCAGCCCGGGGCATCGAGGACCCCCTCGCCGCGGGCGGGCACACGCGCATCTGGCGCCGCACTGTGACATCCGGGGCTTCGCCCCAGGCCGGGGGCTCCGCCACCCGGACCCCCAAAAGCGTCGTCGTCTCGCCGCGACGAGAACACCGGCGACTCCTTCCGGCTGGCCGTGCTGGCGGGCGGCCGGATCCGGGACGCCGAACTGGTCCAGTTCCACCCGCCGGGTCTGATCGCGCCGGAGAACGCCGCGGGCACGCTCGTCTCGGAGGCGGCCGCGGCGAAGGCGGAGTGCTGCGCAACGCGCACGGCGAGCGGTTCATGGCCGAGTACGATCCGGACCGCATGGAACTGTCCACTCGCGACAGAGTGGCGCCGGCGGCCTACACCGAGATCAAGGAGGGCCGCGGGACGCCGGGTGGCGGGGTGCGGCTCGACGTCTCGTACCTGCCGAGGGAGACGATCATGCGCCGGCTCCCCCGCGTCTACCAGACCCTGCTCGAACTGCAGATGCTCGACATCACCCGGGAACCGATCGAGATCGCGCCCACCGCGCACTACTCGATGGGCGGGGTGTGGGTCCGGCGGGAGGACCACGGCACCGGTGTCGAGGGCCTGTACGCCCTCGGCGAGGCAGCGAGCGGTCTGCACGGCGGTCGGCGGCGGCGACGGAGGAAGCCCGGGGCGAGGTCGACGAGTTGCTGGCCGCGGACGGCCCGGAGAACGTGCGCGCCCTGCAGCGCACGGTGCGCAACACCATGACCGAACACGCCGGAGTGGTCCGCGACGAGACCGGCCTGCGCGCCGGCCTGGCCGAGCTGGACGAACTGGAAAGCCGGATGGGTGCCGTGGGCGTCCACCCCGGCATCGCCGGGTTCCAGGACCTGGCGCACGCGTTCGACCTCGAGGCGGCGGTGCTCGCCGCGCGGGCCACGCTCGAATCGGCGCTCGAACGCCGCGAGACGCGGGGCTGCCACAACCGCGCGGACCACCCGGACCTCGACGAGTCGCTGCGGGTGAACCTCGTCTGGTCCGGGCCCGGGCGGGTCGCGCGCGAAGAGCTTCCCCCGATCCCAGAGGACATCGCTTCGCTCATGCGCGAGGTGTCCACCGCGGGCAAGCTCGTCGAATGAGCTTCCGGGGGCCGCGGCCGCGCGGCCGGGGCCCCCGGAAGCCGACATCGTAGAGTCGGGGGGTGACGGATTCCGGGATGAGTGCCGAACTCGGCGACCTGGCCGATCTCGAGGCGGCCACGGCCACCTTCACGAGCGCGCGGCCGCGCCTGTTCGGGATCGCCTACCGCATGCTCAGCAGCGTCACCGAGGCCGAGGACCTGGTGCAGGAGGTCTGGCTGCGCTGGCAGACCTACGACCGGTCCACCGTGACCAACCCGGAAGCGTTCCTGGCGACGACCACCACCCGGCTGGCCATCAACGTCCTCCAGTCGGCCCGGAAACGCCGGGAGACCTACGTCGGGCCGTGGCTGCCCGAACCGGTCGACACCGCCGCGGACCCGTACCTGGGCGCAGAACGCGGTGAAGCGCTGGAGTTCGCGACCCTGCTGCTGATGGAGAAGCTCACCCCCAGCGAACGCGCGGCCTACGTGCTGCGGGAAGCCTTCGACTACACCTACGCGCAGATCGCCGACATCCTGTCGTCGACCGAACCCGCGGTGCGCCAGCTGGTCAGCCGGGCCCGCAAGCACCTCACGAGCGAGCGGCAAGCGTCGGTGCCCGCGGCCGAGCAGCGGGAACTGCTGACCGCGTTCCTCACCGCCGCCCGCGCCGGGGACATGGCCGCGCTGGAACGGCTCTTCACGCCGGACGTGACCAGCCTGTCCGACGGCAACGGCCGCAAGGGCGTCGCCCGCACCCCGGTCGTGGGCACGGCGCGGGTGGCGAAGTTCCTGCTGGCGATCTCCACCTGGTTCTGGGACGGCATCGACGTGCGGTGGGCCGTCACGAACGGGCAGACCTCCGCGGTGCTCCTCCAGGGCGGCGTCCCGTACGGCCTGCTCACCGTCAGCGCCACCAGCGAAGGCATCGATCAGGTGCTGTGGCTGGTCAACCCCGAGAAGAACCAGGCGGTGCCGGTCCCGGCCTGACCCGCCGGCGGGAGGAATCCGTGTTCGACCCGCATGACGCGACCGTGCGCCGGTTCGCCGCGGCTTGCCGCCGCCGGGACGGCGCCGCGCTCGAAGCCATCCTCGGCGACGACGCGGTCGCGACGTGCGACGGCGGCGACCTGGTGCCCGCGCCGGCGGGGACCGCGCGCGGCGCGGCGGAGGTCGCCCGGCTGGTCATCGAGGTCCTGGGCGGGCCCGCGGACGCCGAGCTCACCGTCGAGTCCGTCAACGGCCGCGCCGGGCTCGCCCTACGCCACGCCTCGCGCGCCGTCGCGGTCGTCGGCGCCGAAACCGCCGGGTCCCGGATCACCACGCTCTGGATCGTGCTCAACCCGGCCAAGCTGACCGCCTGGCACCGCGGTTGACCGGGCCCGCACGCCGGGCGGGCCCGGTCTCCGTCACCGCGCCAGCCACTCCCGATAGGTGGTCTTCGCGATGACGGCACCGTCCTTGGCGACGAGGGCGTCGCCGGACGCGGCCGCGAACAGGCCGGCCTGGTCGTCGGTCACGACCGGCCGCCGGTCACCCTGGGCGGCCAGGGTGATCCGGCCCAGCTCGTCGAGGGCGAACACCTCCGGCCCGGCGACGTTCCGGGTCCCCCGCAGCGGGGCACCCATGGTGACGTCGGCGACCGCTTGGGCGACATCGTCCGCGGCAATGGGCTGGATGCGCGTCGCGGGCAGGCGGACGGTGTTCTCGTCGGAGGTCCAGGACATCGTCGCGCCCATGAACTCGAAGAACTGCGTGGCCCGCACGATCGAGTACGGCACCGGCCCGGCTTTGAGGATGTCCTCCTGCAGCACCTTGGCGCGGTAGTAGACCAGGTCCGGCACCAGCTCGGCGCCCACGATCGAGAGGATGACCGCGTGGCCGACCCCGGCCGCGTCCGCCGCCTCCAGCAGGTTGTCCATGGTCGTCCGGAAGAACGCGGGCGAGGCGTCGTCGAACGTCGGCGAGTTCGTCAGGTTGACGACGACGCCGGCCCCGGCCAGCGCTTCGGCCAGGCCCTGCCCGCTGAGCAGGTCCAGCCCGGTGGACGGCGAGTGCGGGACCGCTTCGTGCCCGTTCGCGGCCAGGATCTTGACCACGCGGGAGCCGATGAGCCCGGTCCCGCCGATGACGGCGATCTTCACTTCCGCGACCATCCCTTCGCGCTGAGTTCGTCCTCGCTCACGAGGTCGACCATCGGTTTGCCGGGTTCGCAGAGCATGGTGACCGTGAACCGCACCGGGACGTCGTCGCGGTTGTTGCCGTCCTGGTAGTGGATGACGTCGCCGCCCGGTTCCCAGAACGCCTCGCCGGCGCGGACGACCCGCGGCGGCTCGCCTTCGAGCTCGAAGACCATTTCGCCCTCCAGCACGTAGCCGAAGGCCGGTCCGGGATGGCGGTGCGGCGGGGTGCCGGGGTCGCCCGGCGGGTACTCGATGACGATGGTCATCGCATGCGCCCCCTCCGGCACGAACGGCGGTTTCGCCTCCTGCAACACGGTCAAAGACATGAGAAGACCTCCTCGACGAACGGATACACCCGCTAGGACCGGACAGCCGCGCGATTTGTGACCGGCGGACCGTCACGTGCCGCCGCGCGGCGTCGCGAGGGTGCCGCTCGCCGACAGGAGGCGTAGTTCGCCCGCGATCTCCGGACGCGTCAAGTTGGTCGGCAGGTACCGCAGGACGCGCAGCTCACTCGGACTCGGCTCATCCAGAGGTGCCCGCACCGACGGGGACCGGAACCCGGCCGCGTACCGCGTCGAGCAGCCATGCCCGGCATCCCCGCGGTCAGGCGGAGTGGAGTTCGACGACGACGCGATAGCCGGCAGGTTCCGAGGTGATGTGCAGGCCCGGATCGTCGAACATGCGGCGCAGCGAGGCATGCCATTCGGGGTTGCCGGTGGCCTTGTCGAGCGCGGAGCCCGATGACCACTCGGCGATGTGGACGAACCGCACCTCGGGGGCGTCGGCGAGCGGCCGGTGCAGGCGAGATCGGACGAAGCCGGGCTGGGCCGACATGATCCGGGCGTTCTCCAGGTACCTCTCGACGAAATAACCGGCTTCGCCGGCCGGAACGGTGTAGTACTTGATGACCGTGACCGGTTCGTCGACACCGGTCTTCGATGCCAGGGATCTGCTCACCTGGTTTCGCCTTCCTCGACCGCTTCGACAGCGCCGAGAAGACCGCGGAGGTCGACCTCGTAGCGCTCGGCGTCGGTGGGGTCGAACAGCCATTCGGTGACCGGTGTGCGGGCGGCGTCTCCGGGATGGCTCGATTCGGCGATGTCCAGCTCGGCCGACACCTCGATCTCGAGCCCGTGCAGGAACTTTTCGTGGTCCGGCGTGCTCATGTCCCGTGAGACAAGGCAGCCCGCCGTGTTGTGACAGGCGCGACCTGAGTTCCGTTCCGGTCACGAACGCCGGTGCTGCGCTGTCCTGGCTCGCGACCGACCCAGTGAAATGGAGCGAGCCCTTGCCGCCGATGAGCACCAGGATCCGGATCCGCGTCCGGATGAGCGCGCGCCCGATCGACGAACCGCACCGCGCGTCGAGCCCGCTCGAGCTGCTGTTCGACCTCGTCTTCGTGGTCGCCGTCGCGGCCGCCACCGCCCAGCTCGCGCACCGGATCGCCGACGGCCACGCCTGGACCGGCCTGGCCGGGTTCCTCCAGGTGTTCTTCGCGATCTGGTGGGCGTGGATGAACTTCACGTGGTTCGCGTCGTCCTACGACACCGACGACGTGGCATACCGGCTGCTGACCATGGTGCAGATGGCCGGTGTGCTGGTCCTCGCCGCCGGGGTGCCCGCCACGGCCACCGGCGACTACCGCGCCGTCGCGGCCGGCTACCTCGTCATGCGGATCGGGCTCATCACGCAGTGGTTGCGGGCCGGCCTCGAGGACCCGGCGCGCAGGCGAACCGCGTTCCGTTACGCCGCCGGCATCACCGTCCTGCAGATCGGCTGGGTGGGCTGGCTCGTCCTCGGCGAGACGGGTGTCCTTTCGCCGGGCACCCGGACGGTGTGCTTCCTCGCGCTGGCTGCCGCGGAACTCGCGGTGCCACGCTGGGCGGAGCGGCCCGGCGCCACCACCTGGCACCCGCACCACATCGCCGAGCGCTACGGGCTGTTCACGATCATCCTGCTCGGCGAGAGCGTCTTGGCCGCGATCACGGGTGTCCGGGGAGTTCTGCAGGCGGCGGAGATCAGCGCCGCGTTCGTCACGATCTCGGTCTCCGGCCTCGTGCTGCTCTTCGCTACCTGGTGGCTGTACTTCCTGGAACCGGCCGGGGACGGGCTGCGCGATCGCCGCGAGGGGTCCTACCTGTGGGGCTACGGCCACTTCGGCATCTTCGCGGCGCTCGCGACACTCGGCGCGAGCCTGGAGGTCGCGGTCGAGGACACCGGGCACCACCTGCCGGCCTCACCGCTTCTGATCAGCTACGCCGTCGCAGCCTCCGTGGGCGTGTTTCTCGTGCTCCTGTGGCTGATCCACGTCCCGATCGTGGCGAGGACCGTCCTGCGTCCCGGCGCGGTTCTGGCCTGCGCCACCGTCGTGTTCCTGCTCCCGCTCGCCGCGCCGTGGACCGGCGTGGCCGTCGTGGTCGCGGGCATCGCGGCGGCCTGCGCCTTGCTGGTCGCTTTCACCATCACCCGGGTCCTCGACGCCATCGTCAGCCCGGCCGCGTGAGGAGATCCGGATCTCACCGGAGCTGTCACACGCCGCCGGGCTGTCTTGTCCTCACTGGCACCGGGATCACGACGATCCCCAGCAAACAGGAGGTATGCCGTGACGACCGTGGTGACCCCCATCGCGGAGGCGGAGGCCGGGCACCCGTCGCCGGCCGGGCCGAGCCGGTACGGGCGCATGTTCCCCGGCCTCGCCCCACTGGTCACTGATCCGCGGCTGCTGGTGCGCGCGGGCGGCCACGGCGGGATCTGCGACGCGGCGGCGATGCCCGGGCCGGGCGGCGACGACGCGGCCGAGGCAGCGGGGTGGCCGTTCTTCGGCCAGTTGATCGCGCACGACATCACCGCCGACCGCTCTTCCATCACCGGTGACCTGCGCCCGGGAGCGCTGCGCAACGCCCGCGCACCGAAGCTCGACCTGGAGATGCTCTACTCCGACGGTCCCATCGGTTCGCCGTTCCTCTACGACACGGACGATCCGGCGAAGTTCCTGCTCGGCCGCCCCGCTGGTTACGACGTGCCCCGCAACCGGCAGGGGGTGGCCCTGATCGGCGACCCCCGCAACGACTCGCACCTGGTCGCACTAACCCTGCACACGGCGCTGCTGCGGGCCCACAACCGCATCGTGGATCTGCTGCGCGACGACGGCGTGACCGACGTTTTCGACCGGGCGCGGCAGGCACTCACCTGGCACTACCAGTGGATCGTGGTCCACGACTTCCTGCCCAGGCTCGTCGGGCTGCCCCTGGTCGAGCAGGTGCTCGCGACGGGCGGCCGGTGGTTCGCGCCGCCGCCGGGACAGGCCGCCATCCCGCTGGAGTTCTCCCACGCGGCCTTCCGCTACGGCCACAGCCAGATCCGCCACACCTACCGGCTCGTCCCCGGCGGCCCCGAACTGCCGCTTTTCCCGGACCTCGTCGGGTTCCGGCCGGTGCCCGCCGGCCGGCACCTCGACCTCGCGCTGATCTTCGACTTGCCCGGCCACCCGCCGGCCCAGCGGGCCAAACGCATCGACGGCCGCCTTCCCGCGAGCCTCATCGCGCTGCCCGAGCAGGTCACCGGCACCGTCGACGCCGTCGCCCACCGGTCGCTCGCGGTCCGCGACCTCCTCCGCGGCGAGACCACCGGACTGCCCAGCGGCGAATCCGTCGCCCGGCACCTCGGCGTACCGCCGTTGACCGCGGGCGAAGGTTCCTGGCCGCACGGCACGCCGCTGTGGATCTACGTCCTCAACGAAGCCCAGCACCACGGCGGCGGCGACCGCCTGGGCGAGGTCGGCGGCCGCATCGTCGCGGAAGTCCTGATCGGACTGGTGCGCGCCGACCCGGCGAGCTACCTGAACGGCGAACCGGGCTGGCGACCGACCCTGCCCGCCGCGGGACCGGCCTACGGCCTGGCCGACCTGCTCACGCTGGGCCACACGGCGCGCTGAGCCGAGGAAACTCGCCCGCGGCGACGGTCACATCGCACCGCTGTCCGGTCTTCGCCGGCGACGACCGGGAGGAGATTTCAGTAATGGAAGGTTTTCCCGCGCCGGATCAGGGCCTGATCGTCACGCACTTCCTGACCGTGCGCGACGTCGAAGTGTCGCGCGAGTTCTACGCCAAGATCTTCGGCGGGCACGTCGTGCTGGCCGAAGTCCTGCCGCGATGAGAGAACCCAGCCGTGGTGACGCTGGTCGGCGACTGTCACGTGCACCAGCGGCCGGAAGTCGTGTCGTTCGATGCGGTCGTAGCCGTGGCGGATGATCGACTGGTAGATGCCGTCGGAGACAACCAGCGTCAGCGGCGTGCTCGACCGGCTGAGCGCCGTCTTCAGCTCGGGCGAATCCAGCAGACGGAAGGTGAGGTCCACGGCCTCGCCGAAACAGCCGTGGCGGTCGTAGTGGACCTCACCGGCGTGCACGGCCGCGCGCAAGCGCAGGCAGTGGGCCGGGTGGTTCGCATTGTGTGCGGCCAGCAGCCGGTCGAGTGTGGGAACCACACGGTTGAGCAACAGTGTTTTCGGCGTGCGGTCGCTCGGGCGGATCAGCGTCAGGATTCCGTCACCGCAGTTGACGAGCGGGTCGCGGCGCCGCCGGGTGATCCCGCCCGTGTGCAGGGCCGCTTCGAACATCTCATAGAGCGCCGCGCGCAGCCTGATCTTGTCCGGGTTGCGCCGGGTCGTGGAGGCCTCGACGTCCACCGCCATGATCGCCCGATGGCACGGCTCGTGCCGCGGCGGCCTTCTCATGGCCCGGCCTGCCGCAGCACGACCGAAAGCCGCACCATGCCGACCAGGATCTGCACGGTGAAGCGAGTCCTGGCGCGACGGCCGGGCAATGCGTGCAGTTCGGCGGTCCATTCCTCGAGCCAGCGGGCCCGGGCGCCGACAGGCAGCAGCACGGCCGAAATCGCCAGCACCCTTCGCGAGACGCGCAGGCTGCGGACCGGTCCGGTCCGGGCGACGAACCGATCCGGGTAGAGCGTCGCCAGCGACAGCGCTTCCAACTGAGCCTTCACGGTATCGAGGCCGAGCCGGCCGGCCAGCGGCCCCAGCACTTCCAGGGTTTCCCGGGATATCCGCTCCTGCTTGGCCCGCGGCACGAACCGGATGGTCCGCATGTTGTGCAACCGGTCGGCGAGCTTGAGGATCAGCACCCGTCGATCGGCGGATTCCCACGAACCGCCCTCCCGCTCCAGCGTGAGCAGCCCGTGGACCAGTGCCGCGATTTCGTCGCCGAATTCGGTGCGCAGCTGATCCGGCGGGCAACCGGTGTCCTCGACGACGTCGTGCAGCAGGCCCGCGCACACCATCGGCGCGTCCAGTCCCAGCCTGGCCAGCGTCGCGCCGACCTCGACCGGGTGGGAGATGTAGGGGTCGCCGCTGCGCCGGGTCTGGCCTCGGTGCCAGAACGCGGCGAACACGTAGGCCCGTTCGACCAGCCGGGCATCGGCGTCCGGATACCGGCCCGCGATCTCGGCAACCTGCGGCGGGACGGTGGTCATGCCGGCTCCCCGGCCAGGCCGAACCCGTGCATCCGCGCCGGCCGGTACGCGCGGGCGAGGGCGGTCCGCGCCTGCTCCGCCCCATCGTCGGTCAGCCGGTAGTACCGGCGTCGCGGCCGCCCCTCGGTGATGTGCTCGTTCGGGTCCTCCCAGCGGCTTTCGACCCATCCGAAGTTCTCGAGCCGGGCCACGATCGGATAGATGGTGCCGCTGGGGAGGCCCGTCTCCGCACACAGCTCCAAGCCGTACTGCTCCCGCGTGGGCCGCTGCAGCAAGGCGCGCAATACCAGCTGGGTCTGCAACGTCATCCGCGGTCCGACCATATGCCGTACTCTACATAGGTAGTCCTCATCCGTCCAGCGCTACCAAGCCCACACCCTCGATCAAGCTTCGAAGGAAAGGCTGCGCCCGGCCGGCGTCCTCACCCATGTGCTCCTCGAGTGCCGGATCCATCATGAAGTCGCCCCCGCTTCCTGTGTCGTCTTCGTGCCTGCGGCCACGTTGTGGTCGTGCAGCACGCGGTAGGCCAAGAAGTAGACGAATCCCTGGGTGCCCCACGTCGCCAGCGCGGCGGTGTAGAAGAACGTGCGGCTCGCGTCGTCGAACGGGAAGGGGAAGAAGTCGTAGGCGATCGCGATCGTGGTGCCGGCCGCGGTGACCAGTCCCGTCCAGACCGCCGGCCACCTCGCGCCGGCGTCCCAGAGCCGCTTGGCGAAGTACGCCAGGAAGACCGCCGAGACGAGGTTGACCACGACGTAGAACGCGGCGACGGCGAACGCGGCGTTGTCGGCATGGGGGTCTTCACCGTGGAAGTGCCGGAGGAACAGCCCGGCCGCGGTGGCGAGTGCGAAAACGCCGACATCGACGGCCACGGACGGCCTGTAGCCACGGGTGACCTTCAGCAAGCCCATGACGAGGATGAGCGTGATGCCGACCGACCGCGAGAAGGCGTCGAAGAAGTAGGCGACGTCGTACAGCACGCTGCTCTGGTCGCCGCCGAGCAACGACCAGACCAGGACGCTCTCTCGGCCCAGGCGCTGATCGTCCGGCTCGGCTCCGCCCGGCGGTTCACCGCCTACGCCGACGTCGAGCTGATCGACGCCCTCACCAAGGACCGCGCGAGTGCCCGGCGGTTCGTCGTCAACACCCTCGGCCCGCTGGCCGAAGCCGACCCGGAGCTGCGGCGGACGCTGATCACCTACGTGCAGTGCGGCTTCAACACCAGCCGCGCGGCCGCCGGCCTCTACGCCCACCGCAACACCGTCGAGCGGCGGGTCTCGCGCGCCAACGACCTCGCGGTCGTCAAGGTCGAGGACAACCCCACCCACGTCGCGGCGGCCCTGCTCGTGCTGGACGTCGCGCCCGGGATCATGGCCGGCTGAGCTTTTCGAACCAGCGAAGGCGATGGCCGGGCTGGTCACGACGAATCCGATCACCGTCGCGAGCACGGCACCGCCCAGGTTGCCCGCCATCCAGATCAGCCCGGCGGCCGTGCTTTCGGCGCCAAGGGCGTGCCGCTCACTCAGCGACAGCACGATGGGCAGCGCCGGGAGCAGCACGAAGCCCGTTCCGACCAGCGTGAGGAAGGCCATCGGCGTGCTGGGACCAGGGCCAAGTGCAGGCAGGCCACGGCCGTGAAGGCGATCCCCGCGCCCATGAGCGAGACCTCGCGGCCGCGCCGGTCCGCCCACACCGGCACGACAGCGCAGCCGAGCACCCCGGCGATCATGGTGCACGCGAGGATCAGCCCGGCGGTGACTTCCGGGACTCCGGCCGGCGCCAGCAGCGGTTGCGCGAACGTCGCGAGCGCGATGAACGTGCCCATGGGGATGGCGACGACCGCGCACAACCGCCGGACGTACCGGTTGCCGAACGCCGCACGCACGGCCCGGAGGCCACCGGTCGCGGAACTCCCCCCGCGCCGGCGCGAAGCGCAGCGCTCCGACGAGGCACAGCCCGGCGTCCAGAGCGACCAGCGCGGTGATCAGCGTGAGGAGGCGGATGTGGTTCTCACCGGGCAGGAACGCCCCGAGCAGGTACCCGAGGACCATGCCGCCGAAGGTGGCGGAGGACGCGGCGGCGATCCCGGCGGCACGGTCCTTTTCGGACAGACAACCCACGGCGAGACCGGGGATGGCGTTGAGGACGAACGGCTGTCCTGCCGCGGCGACGACCTGCCCGGCCAAGGCCCAGGCGAAGTCGTCGGCCACCAGTCTCAGGAACGCCCCGCCGGCTGTGAGGACCGCGCCGGCGACGAGGGCCGGCCGGAGGAACCGGTCGAGCGCGAGGCCGGCCGGGATTGCGAGAAACACGTAAGACCGTGGCGACCGCAACCGCACCTGCGGCGGCAGCACGACGCACTCGTCGTCGAGGGGGCATCTGATGGCCCTTGTCGGTCGATCGGGAGGACCCACTGTCGCCGTCGCGATCGTCCTTCGGTGCGACACCGTGCACCCTGATTCGGGCCGCGCTGTGCATCCGGCACCAATCCGCCGGCGCGCCGGGAGGGCGGGCGCCGTCATGGCCCACTGCCGCGACATCCGTCCAGCGTTGCGATCCTCGCGTACGGCGCCGGCAGGACTTTTGCCCGGGCTCGAATCACCCGAATGGGGTGTTTTGCGGGCTGCGGCGCCTCAAAATGTGACGCAATACGGCCGCCCGCGATATCAACGTGGAAGCCGAAGGGGCGGTGATCGATGACGTTCAGGCAAGTGCAGCTACACCGTGACGTCCGCATCGTCTTGATCGCCGCCGGCGACACCCGCGAGGAACTTCGCCATTCCGGAATTACGGTCCAGCGCAACCGATAGGGGGATGAGAATGGAACAGCCGATCACGCTCGACGTCAAAGGTTCGGACGTGCACGCCGAAGGCGCCCGCCTGCGGAACCGCGGGCCGGTGACCCGGATCGAACTGCCCGGTGGCGTTCCGGCCTGGGCCGTTACCGGGAACGATGTCCTGCGTCGGCTGCTGGCCGACCCTCGGGTGTCCAAGGACGCGTTTCAGCACTGGCCCGCGTTCACCAACGGGGAAATCGCCGAAGATTGGCCGCTGCGGATCTGGGTTTCGATCCGGAACATGTTCACCGCCTACGGTGCCGACCACCGGCGGCTGCGTTCCCTGACGGCCGCCGCCTTCACGGCCCGCCGCACCGAGGCGCTCCGCCCGAAAGTGGAAGAAATCACCCGGGACCTGCTCGACGCCATCGAGGCGGATTCCGGTGACGCGCCCGTCGACCTGCGGGCGCGGTACGCGTACCCGCTGCCGATCGAGGTCATCTGCCGGCTGTTCGGCGTCCCGGGAAACAAACGGGCCGGGATCCGCGAAGTAGTGGACGGTTTCTTCGACAGCGCGATCACCGCGGAACAGGCGCAGGCGAACGTGGCGGCGGCGTACGCCCTGTTCACCGAACTGATCGCGCAGAAGCGCGCGGCGCCCGCCGACGACCTGACCAGCGCCCTGATCGCCGCGCGCGACGACCGGGACGGCGCGCTGACCGAAACCGAGCTCGTCGACACGATGATGCTGATGATGACCGCGGGCCACGAGACCACGGTGAACCTCCTCGACCACGCCGTCACCGCCCTGCTGACCCACCCTGATCAGCTCGCCCTGGTCCGGTCCGGACGACGGCCCTGGACCGCCGTGGTGGAGGAAACGCTGCGCTGGCAGGCGCCGATCCCGTACACGCCGCTGCGGTACGCGGTCGAGGACATCGAGGTGGACGGCACGGTGATCCGGCGCGGCGACGCGATCCTGGTCGGCTTCGGCGCCGCCGGGCGCGACCCCGCCCAGCACGGTGACACCGCCGACAGGTTCGACATCACCCGTACGGCCGCACCGCACCTCACCTTCGGCTACGGCGTGCACCACTGCCCGGGCGCGCCGCTGGCCCGGCTCGAAGCCGGGGTGGCGCTCCCGGCGCTGTTCGACCGCTTCCCGGAGCTGTCCCTCGCCGTGCCGCCGGAGGATCTGACCACCCTGCCCACGTTCCTGTCCAACGGGCACACCAGCTTGCCCGTCCACCTCCGGCCCGCACCTCGCTGACGCCCGGATCGCGCAGTGGACGAAGAACCGGTCCTCGACCCGTTCACTGTCTTCGACGACGAAGAGCGCCGACCAACCGTCGCGCTGCGACATCACCACGGCAACTCGTACGTCACGAGCGCCTTTGGCGGGGCGATATCGCGAGACCATCGATCAACTGAGACGAGCGGCAGACCACCAGAACGTCGTCACGCCGCTGTCGAGCCCACGACGAGCGAGCATTGTCGGCAAAGATCGTATCGCTTATCGTATACGACGCTGCATCCTCCCGACGCTGCGAGGTGACCCTGTGCCTGCCCCGACGACCCTCATCGCCCGCGACTTCACCGAATTCCGCGCCGCCGTCTCCCAGTCCTTCGTGCCGCTGCACGTGACCGCGGGCGGTGACGGCTTCCGCGGCCGGATCCGCTCGTCGGCGGCCGACGACGTGCAGGTTTCCGAGGTGACCGCCTCGCCGCACGTGGTGGAGCGCACGCCGGAGCTGATCGCGCGCGGCGAGCGCCGCTACTACAAGCTGAGCTTGATCCTGGCCGGCACCGGGCTGCTGGTGCAGGACGACCGCCAGGCCGTGCTGCGCCCCGGCGACGTCGCCCTCTACGACACGCACCGGCCGTATTCGCTGGTGTTCGAAGAGGACTTCCGGACCCTCGTCGTGATGTTCCCGCAGCGGCTGATCGACCTGCCCGCCGAGCTGGTCGGGCGGCTGACCGCGGTGCGGATGTCGGGCAAGGAGGGCGTCGGCAACGTCGTCGTGCCGTTCCTCGCCCAGCTCGGCGGCAACCTCGAGCAGCTGGCGGGCCCCGCGGGCGCGCGGCTGGCGCACAGCGCCGTCGACCTGCTGTCCACCCTGGTCGCCACCGAACTGGACCTCGCGCGCGCGAACGCCGACCCGCACCACGAGCTGATGCGCCGCATCCGCGCCCACATCGACGCGAACCTGCAGTCGACCGACCTCACCCCGGCGCGGATCGCGGCCGAGCACTTCATTTCGACCCGCCACCTGCACGGGCTGTTCCAGGAACAGGGCACCACCGTCTCCGGCTGGATCCGCACCCGGCGGCTGGAGCACTGCCGCCGCGACCTGCTGGACCCGGTGTACGCCGGCCGCCCGGTCGCGGCCATCGCCGCCCGCTGGGGGTTCGTCGACGCCGCGCACTTCAGCCGGGTGTTCAAGAGCGCGTTCGGCCGGGCGCCGAGCGAGGTGCGCCGGGAGTTGACCGTCAGCGTCCGGTAGTTGCCCGCCAGCGCGTGACCGCTCGCCCGGATCCCGGGGCCGCCCGACGATGAGGCCATGCCCGAAGCCCCCTCCGACGACTGGCGCACCTACGACGAGTTCGCGGCCGGCATCGCCACCTACCGGCTGCCGAACGCCGACCTCACCGGCCGGGACGTCAGGATCACCCTCGACGACGGCGAAGTCCTCGCCCTGAGCTTCACCGACGCCGAGCACGTGCTGTGCAACGGCGTCGAAGATCCGTACGACGCCGTCGCCGTGCGCGACGGAGTCTTCTTCGTGAACCTGCCGCTCACCAGCGTCGACGGCGAGGCGCTGACCGTCGTGTACTCGACCGCCACCCACCGCGCCCTCGCCGTCCGCTCGGTGATCGGCGCCGAGGACGTCGAGGGCGTTCCCCGCGTCTCGCAGGACTTCCGGGCGGGCGTCACCGACGGCGGCGAGCCGTCCGGGGCCGTGCCCGGACCGTCGCGCGACCTGATCGGCAAGCGGAACCTCTACCGCTACAGCCCCGACCACCTGTACGAGCACGTCTACGTCTCTTCGCAGCGCTACGCCTGGCAGTGCCTGGAAGGCGTGCAGCGCGGCCACGGCGACATGGACCTCTCGACCGTGTGGAAGTTCGCCGACGGGCTGTACCTGTTCTGCTTCCGCGAGTTCCGGATCGCCGTGGCGAGCGTCTGGCTGCACGACCTCGGCTACGCCCTGCGCACCACCGGGGTGTTCCTCGGCCTGACCGGCGACGGGGAGTCCGAGCACTCCCGCGCCGGCGGGCACATCTACCCGCTGGGCGCGGTGGCCTACCCCGATGCCCAGCCCGTCTGAAGGAGCAACCCGTGTCCAATCCGGACGTGATCCGCGCGCACTACGCGGCCAGCGACGCCGGCGACCTGCCCGGCATGCTCGCCCCGCTCGGCCCCGGGACGACGTGGACGGAGGCGGCCGGGTTCCCCTACGCCGGCACCTACACCGGCCCGGACGAAGTGCGCGAGCACGTGTTCGAGGCCATCGGCCGGGACTGGGACGGCTACCGCTTCACCCTCGGCGACCTGCTCGACGCCGGGGACGCGGTGATCGGCGTCGGCACCTACACCGGCACCCACCGCCGGACCGGCCGCTCGTTCACCGCCCGCGTCGCGCACCTGTGGCGCTTCGCGAGCGGCGAGGTCGTGTCCTTCGAGCAGATCGTCGACTCCGCGCCCGTCGTGGCCGCCCTCCAGGAGCAGCAATGAGAAGAATCCTGCCCGTCCTTTCCGCGGCCGTGCTCCTGGCCACCGCGGGCTGCGCCGGTTCCGACGCCGGGTCGAACGGCCCGATCGTGGTCGGGTCGGTCAACGCGCTGTCCGGCGCGGCCACCTTCCCGGAGGCGTCCCAGGCCGCGAAAGCCGTGTTCGACGCGGCCAACGCGGCCGGCGGGGTCAACGGCCGCAAGATCGAGTACAAGGCGATCGACGACAAGGGCGACCCGGCGGCCGCCGCGGCGGCCGCCCGCGAAGTGGTCGGCGGCGACCAGGCCGTCGCACTCGTCGGGTCGTCGAGCCTGATCGAGTGCGAGATCAACGAAAAGTACTACGAGCAGCAGAAGATCCTGTCGATTCCGGGCATCGGCGTCGACCCGGCGTGCTTCTCCAGCCCGAACATCGCGCCGGTCAACGTCGGCCCGTTCCACGACATGACGCTCACCCTCCTCTACGGCTCGGAAGTGCTGAAACAGGACGACATCTGCGCGCTGCTGGAGATCGCCGGCAACACGCTGCCGGCGTACCAGGCGGCCATCGGCGAGTGGACGAAGATCACCGGCAAGAAGCTGAAGTACGTCGACTCGACCGTGCCCTACGGCGGATCGGACTACACGCCCTACATCGTCAAGGCGCGCGCGGCGGGCTGCAAGGCGATCACCGTCAACCCGGTGGAGCCGGACTCGATCGGCCAGCTCAAGGCGGCGCAGGCGCAGGGCTGGACCGACGTCACGTGGCTGCTGCTGACCAGCGTCTACAGCGAGAACTACGCCAAGGCGATCTCGAACGCGGGCGCCGGCGTGTACGTCCCGGCCGAGTTCTACCCGTTCACCGACGCCGCCGCCCCGGCCAACAAGGACTGGCGGGAGCTGATGGCGAAGAACAAGATCCCGCTGACGTCGTTCAGCCAGGGCGGCTACCTGGCGGCGAAGTACTTCCTCGCCGTGCTGCGCGGGATGAAGGGCGACATCACGCGCGAGACGGTGTCGAAGGCGCTGCGCGAGATGAAGCCGATCAGCGACCCGATGGTCGGCACGCCGTACGTGTTCGGGCCGGCGCAGGCGCACCACGACAACACCGCGGGCTGGCCGATCAAGCTGGCCACCGGCGCCGACAAGTGGGAACTCGTGGCGCAGGACTGGCTCCGGATCCCGAAGCAGTAGGAGGACGTCGATGCTGCAGGGCGCTTTGGCCGGTCTTGCCGCCGGCGGGCTCTACGCGGTGCTCGCGGTGTGCCTGACCCTGATGTCGCGGCTGGTGCGGGTGGTCAACTTCGCCCAGTCCGCGACCGGGATGTTCGGCTGCTACGTGGCCGTCTTCCTCGCCGTCCACCTCGGCGTCCCGTCGTGGCTGGCGACCCTGACCGGCATCCTGCTCGGCGGCGCGCTGAGCGCGGTGCTCGGCTGGATCGTCTCCACCTGGCTGGCCGAGGCCGACACCGGCACGCGCTCGGCGACGACGGTCGCGGTGCTCCTGCTGCTGATTTCGCTGGCGTTCATCCTGTTCGGGAACAAGCCGCAGCCGTTCCACCCGCTGCTGGCCGGCCCGGCGTTCACGATCGGTGGTGTGGTGGTCAGCCAGGTCACCGTGCTCACGGTGGCGCTGGCGATCCTGGTCGCCCTGGGCTGCCGCGCGGTGTTGGCCCGGACGGCCTTGGGTGTGCGCCTGCGGGCCCTGTCGGAGCGCCCGACCACGGCGGAGCTGCTGGGCATCCCGGCCCGGCCGCTGTCGGTCGGGGTGTGGACGGCGACCGGGGTGATCGCGACCCTGGCGGTGTCGATCGTGGCGCCGTCGCAGTCGAACGACCCGACCTCGCTGGCGATGCTGGTGGTGCCGGCCGCGGCGGCGGCCCTGCTGGGCGGCTTCCGGCGGCTGGACCTGGCCGTGGCCGGCGGGCTGGTGCTGGGCATGGCCCAGGGCGCGGTGGCGCAGAGTGACCGGCTTTCGGTGCTGCGGTACTTCCTGCCGTTCTTGGTGATCGTGGCGCTGCTGCTGTGGACACAGCGCAAGGAGGTGTGGGATGCGGCTCGCTGAAAACCGTCTCGCGCGGGCGGGTCTGCCCTTCCTCGTCGCGGCCGCCGCCGCCGGCATCGGCTACGCGCTCAGCGCCGGGCTCGCCGGGTACTTCGTCTACCTCGGGGTCAGTGCCGTCGTCGCGGCCATCGCGCTGCTCGGGCTCGGGGTCGTCACCGGGACCGCCGGGATGATCTCGCTCTGCCAGCTCACCTTCGCCGCCGTCGGGGCGTTCGTCGTCTCCGCCTGCAACGTGGCCGGCGTGCCCGGCGGGTTCGTCACCTGGCTGCTGCTCGGCGGCCTCGCCGCCGCCGTGGCCGGGGTGCTCGTCGGGCTGCCCGCCCTGCGGCTGCGGGGCATCACCCTCGCCGTCGTCACCCTCGGGCTCGCCGCCGCCGCCGATCTCACGCTCGTGCAGATCCAGTTCCCCGGCGCCACCGAAGGCCTCTCCGTCGAGCGGCCCGAGGCGTTCTCCGACGACCGGTCCTACTTCCTGTTCGCCGTGCTGGTGCTCATCGCCTGCGGGCTGGTCGTGCACTTCCTGCGGCGCGGGCGGTGGGGCAGCAGCTGGCACCTCGTCGCCTTCTCCGAGCGCGGGACCGCGGCGGTCGGCGCGGGCGTGCGGACGTCGAAGCTCACCGCCTTCGCGGTCAGCGCCGCTCTCGGCGGGATCAGCGGCGGCCTGCTCACCGGGCAGGTCGGCCTGGCCTTCCCGGCCAGTTTCACCGCCATCCAGTCCCTGGCGCTGTACGTCCTGGCCGTCATGTCCGGCGCGCACCTGATCGACATGGCCGTGTTCGGCGCGCTGCTCTGGGTCGCCGTGCCCGAGCTGCTCAAACGCTGGGGCGTGCCGCAGGACTGGGGCTTCGTCGTCTTCGGCGTGCTCGGCGTCCAGGCCCTGACCGGGCGCGGCAACCTCGGCACCGCCGTGCGGGCCCTCTGGTACCGCCGCCGCTCGGGCAGGACGGCCGGGGTCGGGCTCACCGAAAGCATCCCCGACGTCGAGCCGCTGCCACCCGGCCACCCGGTGCTCGAGGTCCGCGGGCTGAGCGTCTCCTTCGGACACGTCACCGCGCTGTCCGAGGTGGACATCACGGTGCCGGAACACGGGATCCTCGGCGTGATCGGGCCCAACGGCGCCGGGAAGTCCACTTTGGTCGACGCGATCAGCGGCTTCCTGCCCCGGGCCGCCGGCACCGCCACCCTCGGCGACCGCCCGCTCACCGGCTCGCCGACGCGGCGGGCCCGCAGCGGGCTGCGGCGGACGTTCCAGCAGGACCGCGTCCCGCCCGGCCTCACCGTCGGCGCCTACGTCCGGTTCGTCGCCCGGCGGCGGCTCCCCGGCCGCGAGGTCGCCGACGCACTGGCGTTCTTCGGCTGCCCGGCGGCGCGGACGCCGCTGTCGCGGGTCGACGCGGGCGCGCGGCGGCTCGTCGAAGTGGTCGGGCACCTGCTCGCCCGCCCGCGGGTGCTGCTGCTCGACGAGCCGGCGGCCGGCCTGCCGCACGAGGAGCACGTGGCGTTCGGGCGCCGGCTGCGGCAGGTGCCCGCGCGGTTCGGGGTGTCGGTGCTGCTCATCGAGCACGACCTCGACCTGGTCCGGTCGGTCTGCGACACGCTCACCGTGCTCGACTTCGGCCGGGTGCTGGCGAGCGGGCCGCAGGCCGACGTCCTGGCCGATCCGGCCGTGCTCAAGGCGTACATGGGTGAAACGGAGCTGCTGTGAACGCGTTGCGAGTCCACGGGCTGACGGTGAAGCGCGGGGCCGGCCCGGTCATCCGCGACGTCGACCTGGTCCTCGAACCGGGCCGGATCACGGCGCTGGTCGGGCCCAACGGCGCCGGGAAGACGAGCCTGCTGGAGGCGGTGTCGGGCGTGGTGCCGCCGTCCACGGGCAGTGTTCACCTGGGCGGGGTGAACGTCACCCGGCATTCGCGGGTGGCTCGGGCCCGGCTCGGGCTGGCCCACATCGAACAGGGCCGCGCGGTGTTCCCCGGCCTGACGGTGCTGGAGAACCTCCGCCTGACCGCCCGCACGCCCGCGGTCGTCGACGAGGTCCTCGGGCTGTTCCCCGAGCTGGAGAAAAGGCGTGACTCCCCCGCGGCCCTGCTGTCCGGCGGCGAGCAGCAGATGGTCGTGCTGGCGCGGGCGTTCGCCGCGCGCCCGGCGTACCTGCTCATCGACGAGATGTCGCTGGGCCTGGCCCCGGTGGTCTTCACCCGCCTGCTGCCCGTCGTGACGCGGTTCGCGGCCGAGGGCGCGGCGATCCTGCTGGTGGAGCAGTTCACGCACCTGGCCCTCGGCGTCGCGCAGGAGGCGGTGGTGGTCTCGTCGGGCCGCGTCACCTACACCGGTGACGCGCAGACCCTCCTCGACTCCCCCGCCACCCTGCACTCCGCCTACCTCGGGTCCTGACTCACATCCCGGCGCGCTCGAAGGCCAGGGTCGGCAGGTCCACGGCGTGGGCCCCGCCGTCGGCGACGATCACCGCTCCGGTGATGTAGGACGACTCCGCCGAGCCCAGGAACCGGACGATCGCCGCGATCTCCCCGGGCTCGGCGGGGCGGCGCAGCGGGACCTCGGCCGTCACGCGGCGGTAGCCCTCCTCGTGGCCGCCGGTGAAGCCGGCCGCCGCGGCGAACTGGTCCATCTCGCCGTCCGCCATCGGGGTGCGGACCCAACCCGGGCACACCGCGTTCGCCCGCACCCCGCGCGGCCCGAAGTCGCGGGCGATCGAGCGGGTCAGGCCGATGAGCGCGTGCTTCGCCACGGTGTAGCCGGCGACGTTCGGCCCGGCGAACAGCCCGGCCAGCGACGACACCACGACCACCTGCCCGCCCGTCTCGACCAGCGACGGCAGCGCGGCCCGGCAGAACACGAACGCGCTGGAGAGGTTCGAGCGCAGGGCCAGTTCCCACTCGTCGTCGCCGGTGTCGACGACCGACGACAGGCCGTGGCCGCCGGCGTTGGCGACCACGACGTCCAGCCGTCCGTACTCACCGATGATCTCGGCGATGGCGCTTTCGGCGTCCTCACGCACGCTCGCGTCGCCGGTGATGACGTGCGCGCCGGTTTCCGCGGCCACCTTCTCGAGGGGCTCGCGACGCCGTCCCAGCACGACCACGCGCGCGCCTTCGCCCGCGTACCGGCGGGCCACCGCCGCGCCGATGCCGGTGCCGCCGCCGGTGATCGCGACGACCTTGCCTGATGAGTCCACTATGGATCCTTTCCTATGCGGGGAACGCGGAACGCGCCGACATCCCGAAGTCGGCGAGCAGGGCCTGGCCGTTGACCGGCCGCGAAGCCGGAGACGCGAGGAACAGCACCTGCCGGGCGACGTCGCCGGCCGCCTGCACCGGGAACGCCGGGTCGTCCAGGACGGCGCCGAGGTCGGCGCGCGCCATCGGCGTGTCCGCCACCGACGGGCAGACGCAGTTGACCCGGATGCCCGGCACCTCGACGGCCAGCGCGCGGGTCATCGCGACCACCGCGCCCTTGGACGCGCAGTAGGGCACCATGCCCGGCGCCGCCGTGAACGCCGAGTCACTGCCGAGCAGGACCACCGCGCCGCCGTCGGCCAGCCAGGGGAGCGCGTGCTTGACCAGCAGGAACTGCCCGGTGACGTTCACCGCGAGGACCCGGGCGACGTCGTCGGCCGTGGTCGCGGCCAGCGGGGTGCCGACCGGGCCGGAGATCCCGGCGCAGCCGACCACGGCGTCGAGGCCGCCGAAGCCACGGGCCACGGTGTCGACGGCGGCGGCCAGCGCGGGTTCGTCGGTGACGTCCGCCTGGACGACGCCGGGACCGGCCCGGCGGTCGACGACGCCGACGCGCGCACCCTCGGCGCGGAACGCCTGGGCACAGGCCAAGCCGATGCCGGACGCGCCGCCGGTCACCAGCACCGCCTTCCCGGCGAGTTCGGTTCGCATGCGCCCATCCTCACCGCGGGCGGCCGCCGGGCGTTGGCCGCGAGCGCAGCGTTGTTGTCCGGCGCCGCAAGGTCGATGGCGCGCACGGCGACCGGGGCCGAGACTCACCAGGGTGAGCACGCCGCACCCCCTCGACCCGCTGACCGCCGCCGAGCTGTCGGCCGGCCGCGCGATCCTCGCCGCGGCCGGGCTGGCCGGCGCCACGATCCGGGTCCCGCAGGTCCTGCCCGTCGAACCCGCCAAGGCGGAGGTGCGCGCCGGCCGGGGTGACCGACGGATCCGCTACACGCTCCTCGACACCGCCACCGGCCGCGCCGGTGAGGCCGTCGTCTCGGTGACCGGGGGCGAGCTGGTGTCCTGGGACGACTGGGCCGAGGCCGACGGGCAGCCGTCGTACCTGTTCGAGGAGTACGCGCTGGCCGAGCGGCTGACGAAGGCGTCGGAGCAGTGGCAGGCCGCGATGGCTCGGCGCGGCCTCGCCGACCGGATCGAACACGCCTTCTGCGCGCCGCTCGCGCCCGGCTACTTCGGGCGCGAGGACGAGACCGGCCGCGTCATGCGTTCCCTGACCTTCCTGCGGGAAGACGCCGACGACAGCCCGTGGGCGCACCCGGTCGAAGGCCTGGTCGTGCACTTGAACCTGACCGAGCAGCGCGTGCTGCGCGTCGAGGACGAGGGGGACGTCCCGGTACCCGCCGAGAGCGGGCGGTACACCGGCGGCCCGGCGCGGACGACGCTCAAGCCGGTCGAGATCACCCAGCCCGCCGGGCCGAGCTTCACCGTCGAGGGCTCCGAAGTGAGCTGGGAGGGCTGGCGGCTGCGCGTCGGCTTCAACGCCCGCGAAGGACTGACGCTGCACCAGGTGAGCTTCCAGGACCGGCCGGTCCTGTACCGGGCCTCCGTCCCGGAGATGGTGGTCCCATACGGGGACGTCGCGCCCGGCCGGTTCTGGATCAGCTACTTCGACGCCGGCGAGTACCAGTTCGGCAAGAACGGCAACGACCTGCGCCTGGGCTGCGACTGCGTCGGCGAAATCCGCTACTTCCCGGCCTGGGTGGCCGACGACCGCGGCGAGCCGGTGGAGGTCCCGCGCGCGGTCTGCCTGCACGAGGAGGACGACGGAATCCTCTGGAAGCACACCGACCTGGCCGGGCGGCCCGAGGTCCGGCGGTCGCGGCGGCTGGTGGTGTCGTCGATCTCCACCATCGGCAACTACGACTACGGCCACTACTGGTACTTCCACCTCGACGGCTCCATCGAGTTCGAGGCGAAGGCGACCGGCATCGTCTTCTGCGGCGCCGGCACCCCGGGCCAGGACCAGCCGCACGCCACCGAGCTGGCGCCCGGCCTGTTCGCGCCGGTCCACCAGCACCTGTTCTGCGCGCGCCTCGACGTCGAGGTCGACGGCGACCGCACCAGCCTGCACGAGATCGACGTCGAAGGCGTGCCGACCGGCCCGCGCAACCCGTACGGCAACGCGTTCACCTGGAAGACCACGCCGATGCGGACCGAACGCGAGGCGATGCGCCGGGCCCACCCGGCCCGCGCCCGCGTCTGGGAGGTCCGCAGCGCGTCCCGGGTCAACCGGCTCGGCAAGCCGACCGCCTACCAGCTGGTACCGCGCCCGTCGGCGACGCTGATGGCGCAGCCGGAGGCGACCGTGCACGCCCGCGCCACCTTCGCCACGCAGCACCTGTGGGCGACGCCGTACCGCGAGGACGAGCGGTACCCGGCCGGCGACCGCCCCAACGCCCACCCCGGCGGTGCGGGCCTGCCGGCGTGGACGGCCGCCGACCGCGACCTCGTCGACACCGACCTCGTGCTGTGGCACGTGTTCGGCCCGACCCACGTGCCCCGCCCCGAGGACTGGCCGGTGATGCCGGTCGACCGCTCCGGGTTCCTGTTCCGGCCGTCCGGGTTCCTCGACCGCAACCCCGCGCTCGACCTCCCGGCCGGCGACCACTGCGCACATTGAGGACACGATGACCCTTTCGGACACCTCCACCTGGCTGCCCCTGGACGGCCTGGCTCCCGGCTTCGACGCCAACAAGGCGCCGGTCGTCGACGACCTGCACGACCGCTCCTTCGTGCTGCGCGACGACGACGGACCGGTCTTCACCTGGCGCGGCACCGACGAGACGTTCCTCGTCGACGACGACCTCTACTACGTCCAAGTCCGGCCCTCGGCTCGCGAGGCGGTCTCGCTCTTCCTGGACCTGCGGGACGGCCGTGCGCTGGTGGTCACCACGACGATCAACGACCACGGCACCCCGCGCGTCACCCAGGAGTTCCGGCCCGCGACCATCGACGGCTCCGACGTCCGCGGCGAGCCGATGACGCCGAGCACCGCGCTGATCGGACGCCGGGTGCTGTGGGTCTACAGCCGCGAGCACGCCTACGAGCACGTCTACCTCAGCCCGCACTGGTACACCTGGCAGTGCCTGGCCGGGCCCGAGCGCGGGCTGGCCGACACCGACGAGAACACCGTCTACCAGCTGCGGCCCGGCATCCACGTCTTCACCTGGCGGGAGAAGGTCATCCCGTGCGCGTCGGTGACCGTCGCCGACCACCGCAACGCCCGCGCCTTGCGCTCGCACGGTGTCCTCTTCGGACTCGACGCCACCGGCGAACAGCCGACGCACTTCACCTTCGGCGCGCACGGACGGCTGCTGAGCACCACCGTCCACCCGGCCGGGTTCGACCCGGCGGAGAGCTGACCATGGCCGCCGACCTGGTGCTGACGAACGCCGTCGTGTACACACTGGACGCCACACGGCCGTGGGCGTCCTCTTTGGCTGTCTCCGGTGGAAAGGTCGTCGACGATGTCGCCGGCCCGGACACCGAGGTGCTCGACCTGGGCGGCGCGTTCGTCATGCCGGGGCTCGTCGACGTGCACAACCACCACGCGATGGCCGGGCGGGCCGAGCTGTTCGAACTCGCCTTCGGCTCGGACGCCGGTGTCGAGGACATCCTGGCCGCCGTCCGCGCGCGGGCCGCGTCGCTGGGACCGGACGAATGGCTCACCGGCGGCGCCTGGGCGTCCACTTTGGTCGCGGAGCTGTCGGTCCCGGCGGCCCGGCGGGCGCTGGACGCGGCCGCGGGCGGGCGGCCGGTGTCGCTGTCGGACGACAGCAGGCACAACCGCTGGGTGAGCAGCCGGGCCCTGGAGCTGGCCGGGATCACCGCGGCGACGCCGGACCCGCCCGGCGGGATCGTCGTCCGCGACGGCGGCGAGCCCAGCGGGCTGCTGCTGGAGGCCGCCGGGGTGCTGGTCGAGCGCGTGATCGCCGGGTTGACCCCGGAGCAGCACCGGCGGGCTTCCCGGCGGGCGATCGAGGTGCTGCACGGCTTCGGTGTCACCGCGTTCCAGGACGCCGGGGTCTCGGCCGACATCCTGGGCGCGCTGCGCTCGCTGGACCTGGCCGGCGAGCTCGACGCCTGGGTGGTGTCATCGCTGCTGGTCAACGACCCGATCTTCGGGGTCGACCCGGTCGGGGCGCCGCTGCTGGAGCTCGCCGGCGAGTACCGCACCGAGCACCATCGGCCGGACTTCGTGAAGATTTTCCTCGACGGCGTGCCGCCGACCCGCACGGCGGCCTTCCTGGAGCCGTACCTGCCCGACGACACCCACGGCAGCTGCTTCCACGGCGCCACGACGATGCCCCCCGCCGAACTGACCGGCTGGCTCATCACGGCGGCCGCCGCGGGCTTCTCGGCGAAGGTCCACTGTACGGGCGACGCGTCGGTGCGGCAGTTCCTGGACGCGGTCGAGAAGGTGCGCGCGGCGGGATACGCCGATACGCGGTTCCAGGTGGCGCACGGGCAGTTCGTGCACCCCGACGACCTGCCGCGGTTCGCCGCTCTGGGCGTCGCGGCGGACATCTCGCCGTTCCTGTGGGTGCCGGGGGTCATCCCGGCGGCGATCGCGGAGGTGCTGCCGGCCGCCCGGGCGGCGCGGATGCAGCCGAACCGGACGTTGCTGGACACCGGTGCCCTGGTGGCCGGCGGCTCGGACTGGCCGGTGAGCGAGTCGCCGAACGCCTGGGAAGGCATCGCGGGCCTGGTGACGCGTTCGGACCCCCACGGCCGGCGGCCGGGCGCACTCTGGCCGGAGCAGGCGATCACCCTGGCCGAGGCGATCGAGGTGTTCACCATGGGCGGCGCACGGGCGTGCGGCCTGGACGACGTGACGGGCGCGCTGACACCGGGGCGGTCGGCGGACTTCGTGGTCCTGGACCGCAATCCCTTCCGGACGGCGGCGGTCGCGGCGACGAAGGTCGTGGAGACGTGGTTCGCGGGGCGGCGCGTGTTCCGGCGCTGACCCCGGCGCTGTCCGCACGCACACTTTCTCCTACACTGGTAGAGAAACCAGTGCGGGAGGTGCCGGGTGCCCAAGATCATCGACCACGACCAGCGGCGCAGCGACATCGTCGACGTCACCTGGGAGCTGATCGTGCAGGGCGGGATCGAAGCCGCCACCATGCGGGAGATCGCCGCCGCCGCCGGATTCGCCAACGGGGCCCTCAAGCTGTACTTCCCCAGCAAGGAAGACATCATCGCGGCGACCTACGAGCGGGCCCTCGACATGATGCGCCAGTACGTCGAGCTCGACGGCCTGCGGGGGCTCACCGCGCTGCGCGAGATCTGCGTTTCGTCCATGCCGATCGACGAAGAGCGGATCACCGCCGGGCGGGTGCTGCTCGTCTTCTGGCAGAAGTCGCTGGGCAACCGGCGGATGCACGACAAGTACCTCGAGCACGTCCGCGAATGGCGTGGGCTGCTGCACCGCTTTCTCGCCGAGGGCCGCGAAGACGGCGACATCGTCACCGAGACCCCCGACGAGCAGATCGTCGACGAGATCGTCCTGCTCAACGCCGGCGCCAACGTGATGAGCCTGGTGGCGGGTGAGTTTTCCACGATCGACCTCCAGCACCGGCACCTGGAGTCCCTTCTGGACCGCCTCACCCGCCCCTGACTCAGGCGAAGATCCCCCGCAGGTACGCGGCCACCTCGGCGTGCGAGCGCGCCGACGCGGGCAAGTCCGTGTACAGCCCGTAGAAGCCGTGGATCTGCCCGGCGTACCGGTGCAGGTCCACCGCCACCCCGGCGTCGGCCAGCCGCCGGGCGAACGCTTCCCCCTCGTCACGCAGGACGTCGTACTCCGCCGTCAGCACCAGCGCCGGCGGCAGGCCCGTGAGGTCACTGGCACGCGACGGCAGCACGTAGGGGTCGTCGAACGAAAGCGGGGCATACTGGGCGAAGAAGAACCGCATCGCATCGGCCGTCATGCCGTAGCCGGTCGCGAAGTCCACATAGGACGCATGGCCGTCGTCGGGATGGCCGAACACCGGGCAGATCAGCACCTGCGCCGCGATCGGGGGGCCATCGCGGTCGCGAGCCATCAGGGAGACCACTGTGGACAGGTTGCCGCCGGCGCTCTCGCCGCCGACCGCGATCCGGGACGGCGAAACCGCCGGGCCCGCGCCGCCCGCCGCCAGCCATTCCAGCACCGCGTAGCAGTCCGCGGGCGCCGCCGGATACGGGTCCTCCGGCGCGAGTCGGTACTCGACGGCCGCGACCGCGACCGACGCCGCCGCGCACACCGCGCGGGAGGCGACCTCGTTCTCGTCGATCGAGCCGATCGTCCAGCCGCCGCCGTGGATCCACACGAGCACCGGCACCGGGCCGGGCGCGTCCGGCAGGTACAGCCGGACGCGCAGGTCGCCGCCCGGGCCGGGCACGGCCACCTCGGTCACCGAGGCCACCGGCGCCACCGGGCCGGGCTCCGGCCGCGATGCCGCGAACGCCGCCCGCAGCTCGGCGGCCGTCATCGGGCGGGCGGGCGCGTCGGGGCTGCGGGCCAGCAGCTCCCGCACCGCGGGGTCGAGACCCATGGTCACACCGCCTCCGCGACGAGCACCCGCGGCGAACCCGGCAGCGTCAGCCGGTCGACCGGCCGCCACCCGGCGCCGGCCAGCCAGCCGCGGACGTCCCGCTCGGGGTACACGACCGTGCCGTCGATGACCAGGTACTCCCCCGCGTGCAGGGCGTCCAGGTCCCGCGGCGAAGCGTCCTCGTCGAGGAAGAAGTCGAGCAGCAGCAGCCGCGCGCCGGGCGCCGCCGCGGCCCGCGCGTGCCGCAGGATCGCCCGGTTTTCGTCGACGGAGAACCGGTGGACGACGTGGTTCACCATCACCAGGTCGAACTCGCCCGGCGGTTCGGCGCCGGGGGTCGACGCGCCGACGACGGTCGTCCGGTCGGCGAACTCCGTGACGGCCGCGGTCACCGGGTCCACCGACCGCGGGTCGTAGACGAAGGTCGCCCGCAGGACGTCGTTCGCGCGGAGGGCCTGGAGCGCGAACTCGGCGGAAAGGCCGCCCAGGTCGAGGAGGTTCTTGTACCCGCCGAAGTCGAAATTTCGCGCCAGCATCCGCGCGTGCAGGGCGTTATACACCATGACCCCGCCGAGGAACGTCGTCCAGCGGTCGCCGTCGAGGTCGAGCTCGCCCGGCTCGCCGGTGTCGGCGGTGCGCGCGAACTGCAGCCAGTGCGGGTAACTGATGGTTTCGAGGAAGGTCAGGAACGGCGCGAGGTCCAGACCCCCTCCGCCGAGGTACTCGGCGGTCTCGGACGTGAGCGCGTAGCGACCGTCCACGCGGGACAGCAGGCCGCGCGCGGCGAGGGCGTCGCCGAGGATCCGGACGATCTTCTCCGGCTTGCCGGTGCGCTCGGCCAGCTCGGCCGGCCCGAGCGGGCCGGCCGCCAGCGCCGGGAACAGGCCGATCCGGTTGGCGGCGAAGAGCTGCTGGGCGGCCATGTAGCCGACGGCGGTCTCCACGATCTTCTCGGGCGTGGCTGGGGTGGGCGTCACGTCATCCTCCTTGTGTTCGACCCGGACACTCTACATGTGTAGATAAAAGAGTCCAGCACCGAATTTCTCCCGCGCAGCAACAAAAAGCTGTGATGTTTCAACTTCCTACGTCTGTAGAATAAAACCATTGACACCGCGTGCGGCCAGTGTCAACATGCGTAGAACTACCCCTGCCGGTGCCCGGCAGTCCGGCCCGCCCCCGCGCGGCGGCCGCGAGGAAAGGGGAATTCATGACGCTGCTCGAAATCCGGGAGCTCACCGTCGGCGTCGTCACCGACGACACCGAACGCGAACTCGTGCGGGAGCTCTCCCTCGATCTCGGGCAAGGGCGGACGCTCTGCGTAGTCGGCGAGTCCGGCAGCGGAAAGACCGTGACCGCCCTGTCGATCATCCGCCTGTTCGAGTTCGTCGCCCCCGTCCGCACCCGAGGCGAGATCGCGATCGACGGCGTGGACGTGACGGAACTGCCCGCCGACGCGATGCGCGCCTACCGCGGCCCGCGGATCGGCATGATCTTCCAGGAGGCCCTGGACTCGCTGAACCCGAGCCGCCGCGTCGGCTCGCAGCTGGCCGAGGCCTACCGCGAACCCGGGTCGCTGCCCGGCCAGGCGGCCCGCCGCGGCAGCCCGCTGCGCAAGCGGGCCGAAGCCAAGGCGAAGCGGCTGCTGACCGAGGTCGGGCTGACCGACACCGACCGGATCCTGCGGCTGTACCCGCACCAGATGTCCGGCGGCATGCAGCAACGCGTGATGATCGCACTCGCCCTGATGGCCGACCCGGACCTGCTCATCGCCGACGAGCCGACCACCGCGCTCGACGTCACCACGCAGGCCGAGATCCTCACGCTCTTCGACCGCGTGCGCCGCGACCACGGCACCGCCTGCGTGTTCATCACCCACGACATGGGCGTCGCCGCGCAGGTCGCCGACCGGATCGCGGTGATGTACCGCGGCCGCCTGGTCGAAGTGGGCTCGCGCGACGAGGTCCTGACGCGGCCGAAGCACCCGTACACCCGGGCGCTGCTCGGCTGCGTGCCGCAGCTCGGTGTCGACCGCCGCGCCGGGTTCCCGGTCATCTCTCCCACGATGACCCTCGAGACGCCGGCCGGGCAACCACAGCCGGACCAGGTCCGCCAGGGATCTCCGCTGACGATCACTCGAGCGTCCAAAGTGTACGGCCGAAGAGGACACCGGGTCGACGCCGTGCGGGACGTCTCCCTCGAGATCCCGCCCGGCGAGTTCTTCGGCCTGGTCGGCGAGTCCGGCTCCGGCAAGTCGACCCTCGGCCGGTTGGTGACGGCGCTCGAACCGCCGACTTCGGGAACAGTCACCTTCGGTTCCCATGGAATCGACTCCGCCGGGCTCACCGGTGACGAGCGGGCGTTCCGCCGCCGCGTCCAGCTCATCTTCCAGGACCCGCAGAGCTCTCTGGACCCCCGGCACACCGCCGCGCGGATCATCGCCGAGCCGCTCAAGGAGCTCACGCCGTTGCGCGGAGCCGAGCTCGACCGGCGGGTCGCCGACCTGATCGACGAGGTCGGGCTGCCGAAGGACACCGCGGGGAAGCTGCCGTCGCAGCTGTCCGGCGGGCAACGCCAGCGCGTCTCCATCGCGCGGGCGATCGCCGCCGGGCCCGAGCTGATCGTGGCCGACGAGCCGACATCGGCCCTGGACGTCTCGGTGCAGGGCCAGGTGATGAACCTGCTGCTGAACCTGCGCCGCACCCGCACGCTCAGCCTGCTGTTCATCACCCACAACCTCAGCCTCGTGCTCTCGGTCGCCGACCGCGTCGGCGTCATGTACCGCGGGCAGCTGATCGAGACCGGCACCCCCGACGAGATCCGTCTCTCCCCGCAGCACGACTACACCCGGCGGCTGCTCGCCGCCAACCCCGACCTGCCCGCCCTCCCCCACACAGGATCGACGCGCCCATGAAGAGAACTCCCCTGCTCGCCACCCTCGCCGCCGCGGGCACCCTGCTCGCCGGCTGCATGGGCAGCGCCGGAACGACCCCGGCCGCCGACGGGCCTCCGGTCCGCGGCGGCAACCTCACCGTCGCCGTCCCCACCGATCCGCAGTCGCTCGACATGGTCGCCAACCCCGGCCAGGTGACCGCGCAGATCGGCAACATGATGTACGAGAAGCTGTTCGAGGTCGACCAGCACTTCGTCGCCCGGCCGATGCTCGTCGACACCTACACGACCAGCCCGGACCGGCTCGCCTACACGTTCAAGCTGCGCCAGGGCGTCACGTTCCAGGACGGCAACCCGCTGACCGCGAACGACGTCGTCGCGAGCCTGCGGCGCTGGCAGAAGAGCCACCGCACCGGGCAGCTCGTCACCCCGGACATCGACGCGATCACCGCGCCGGACCCGGCGACGGTGAGCATCGAGCTCAAGCGGCCGCGCTACCCCCTCATCGACGAACTGGCCGGCGCCGGCACCGAGATCTACGAGGCGAAGAACCTGGTGGACCTGCCCGCCACCGGGTTCGGCCAGGACAAGGCGATCGGCACCGGCCCGTACAAGCTGAAGAGCTGGGACATCGGCCAGCAGCTGGTGCTCCAGCGCTACGACGGCTACCAGTCGCGGTCCGAGGAGGACTGGGGTGGCCAGGCCGGCGCCAAGCACGCCTACCTCGACACGGTCACCTACAAGGTCGTCGGCGACCAGGACGCGCTGATCAACGGCCTGCAGACCGGCCAGTGGGACCACGCCATGCCGGCCAACGACCAGTACGAGCAGCTCAAGGCCAACCCGAACCTGGTGGTGCACAACCTGCCCGGCGGCAACGAGAACGTCGTCATCCCCAACTTCAACCCCGGATCGAAGTTCGCCGACCCCCGGGCCCGCCAGGCGTTGAACCTGCTGCTGGACAAGCCCGCCATCAACGCGGCGACCGGCGGCAGCAAGGACCTGACCATCGAGACGGGCGCGTTCGCCTCGCCGGACAACAAGGCGTCCTACTCGACCGCCGGTGAATCCGTCTACCGCGAACACGACCCGGCCCGCGCGAAGCAGCTGCTCGCCGACGCCGGCATCACCACCGGGGCGACGATCCACATCGTCACCACGAACTCCTACCCCGAGTTCGGCAAGTGGGCCGTGCTCATCCAGGACGCGCTCGGCAAGATCGGCCTGCAGACCAAGATCGACACCTTCGACTTCGCCACCATGCTCGGCACCCTCACCAAGGACCCGGGCGGCTGGGACATCACGACGCTGTTCTTCGACTCGTCGCTGACCTCGCCCGCCCAGATGCCGGCGCTCACCCTCGGCACGCTGAACGGCTCGTCGTCGCCGGAGCTCGACGGGCTGCTGGCCGAGTTCAACGCTTCGACCACACCCGAGCAGGCCAAGGCCGTCATCGACAAGCTCCAGACGTTCACCTGGAAGCAGCTGTCGGTGATCACGCTGAGCCAGTCGAAGCTCTGGGCGGCCTACACCCCGCGGCTCAAGGGCTACGGCGACTTCTACCGGGTGTTCTGGAACTCCTGGCTGGCCGCATGACCGGGGTGCTGCTGCGTCGGCTGCGCGACCTGGTGATCATCCTGGTCATCGCCGGCACCATGATGTTCTTCGTCATCCGGCTGATCCCGGGCGACCCGGCCCAGGCCATCCTCGGCCCGACCGCGCGCCCGGCCGACGTCGCCGCGCTGCGCACGAGCCTGGGCCTCGACGGCTCGCTCTGGCAGCAGTACCTGAGCTGGGCCGGGCACGTGCTGCGCGGCGACTTCGGCACGTCGATCACCTACCACCAGCCGGTCCTCGACGTCGTCGCCGCGCACATCGGGCCGACACTGACGCTCGCCGTGCTCTCGACGGTGATCAGCTTCGTCCTCTCGGTGGCGATCACCTCGTGGCAGGCGGTGTCGCCGCGCAACCCGGTGGCCCGCACGCTCGACCGGCTGTCGTCGCTCGGCATGGCGATGCCGGACTTCTGGATCTCCCTCGTCCTGGTGCTCGTCTTCTCGGTGACCCTGCGGTGGTTCCCCTCCAGCGGTTACCACGACCTGCTGACCGATCCGGTGGCCGCGGTGCCGGCGCTGGTGCTGCCGGTGACCGTGCTCGTCATCGGGCAGACGGCGCTGTTCGTGCTGACGCTGCGCGAGAGCGTGCTCGGCGAGCTGCCGCTCGCCTACCTGCGGACCGCGCGCGTCAAGGGCCTGCCCGAACGGCGGGTGCTGCTCAAGCACGTCCTGCCGAACGCGCTGATGCCGCTGGTGACGCAGCTGGGGAGCAACTTCGCCATGCTCGTCGGCGGGATCGTGATCATCGAGTCGATCTTCGTGGTGCCCGGCCTCGGGCACCTGCTCATGGGTGCGGTGTCCACTCGCGACTTCCCGCTCATCCAGGGCGTGACGTTGTTCGTCGCGGTGCTGTTCGTCGTGGTCAACCTGCTGGTCGACCTGTCGTACGCGCTGCTCGACCCGAAGGTGCGTGTCGCATGAGCCTCGCCGTCGCCGAACCCGCCACCTCGGTGGACGCTCCCCTGCCGCGGCGCGCGGCCCGGGTGTTCCGGCGCAACCGGACCCTCGTCGTGTGCTCGGTCCTGCTCGGCCTGATCGTGCTCACCGTGGTCGTGCTGCCGTTCTTCCTGCCGAGCGTCAGCGCGACCGACCCGGTGCACCGGCTGCTGCCGCCGTCGGGCGCGCATCCGCTCGGCACCGACTCCTTCGGCCGGGACGTCCTCGCCCGGCTGGTGTCGGGTGGGCGCGCGTCGCTGGGGCTGTCCGCGTTGATCACGCTCTGCGCGGCCTTCTCCGGCATGGTGATCGGCCTGGTCAGCGGCTTCTACCGGGCCGCGGACGCGGTGCTGATGCGGCTGATGGACGCGTGGATGTCGTTCCCGGCGATCATCCTCGCGATGGCGCTGGCCATCGCGCTCGGCGCGAGCATCTGGACCGAGCTGATCGCGCTGACGGTGATCTTCACGCCGTTCACCGCCCGGGTGATCCGCAGCCGCGTGCTCGGCATCGCCGGACGGCAGTACATCGGCGCCGCGCGGGTGTCCGGGATGAGCCGCGGCAAGATCCTGCTGGTGCACGTGTTCCCCAACGTGCTGCCGCTGGCGCTGGTCCAGGTCGTCATCCTGGCCGCGGCCGCGATGCTCGTCGACGGAGCCATGAGCTTCCTCGGCCTCGGCATCGCCCCACCCACGCCGACCTGGGGAAACATGATCGCCGAGGGCCGGTCGTACCTGGTCACCGCGCCGTGGCTGGTCGTGGTGCCGGGCGTGACGATCATGGCCTGCGTGCTCCTGCTCAACCTCATCGGCTCCGCGCTGCGGATCGCCGTCGACGCCCGTGCCCGGACGCTCGGCGAGCTGCAGCGGCTGCGCCGGGCTTCGTGAGAAAGGATCTCCTTGACGCTCACCTCCCTTGCCGTACGCCGGTTCACCCCGGACGGGCCGGCCGCCGGACCGCCGGTGCTGCTCCTGCACGGGTTCGCCTCCGACGGGCACACCGACTGGGTCAGCACGGGCTGGCCGTCGGCGCTCACCGCGGCGGGCCGTCCGGTGCTGGTGCCCGACCTGCCCGGCCACGGGTCCAGCCCGGCGCTCGCCGACGTCACGCCGAAGGCGATCGCCGGGGAACTCGCTCTCGTGGCCGGCGAAGTGTCCGAAGTGGACGTGGTCGGCTACTCGCTGGGCGCGCGGCTGGCGTGGGAACTGCCCGCGGTGCTGCCGGTTCGCCGGCTGGTCTTGGGTGGGCTCGGCCCCCACGAGCCGTTCGGCGCGGTCGACGTCGAAGCGGCGCTCGCCTTCGCCGCCGGCGGGCGGCTGCCAGCGGACCCGCTCACGGCGGCGATCGCCCGGATGATCACCGCGCCCGGCCGCGACCCGGCCGCCCTCGCCCGGTGCATCGAGGGACTGCGGCACGAGCCGTTCGTCCCGGAGGCGAGCACCCTCACCGTGCCGACGCGGTTCGTCGCGGGCCAGGACGACCCGATCAGCCAGGGCATCGAAACCCTGATCCCGCTGGCCCCGGGCAGTGACCTCCTGACGGTCCCCGGCGACCACGGCGGCGCCCTGCGCGGCGTTCCCTTCCGCGCCGCGGCCGTCTCCTTCCTCACCACCCCCTGACCGCCCTCGTGAGTGGTGAGGCGGGTGAGAACCCGCCTTACCACTCACGAGGGTTCACCAGGAGCCGTCGGGGTTGACGGCGTGGTCGAGGCGGAGGCGGTCGAGGGCCGCGCGGATTTCGGGGCCGTGCTCGCGGGCCAGGAGGAGCGCGCCGAGGTTGTCGGTCAGCTGCTCCGCGCGACTCACGCCGAACAGCACGTTCGCCACCGGTTCGTACGCCAGGCAGAACGCCAGCGCGAGCTGGGCCGGGGTGGCGCCGAAGTCCGCCGCGATACGGCCGACCTCCGCGGACGCGTCCACGATGGCCGCGCGGATGCCGCCGACGTCCGCGCCGATCTTGCGGGCCGGGGTGGCATTGCCCAGCAGGACACCACCTTCGAAGACGTCGGACGCCTGCAGTGCCAGCCGCCCGCTCGCGAAGTGCTTGCGGTACGGCTGCCCTTCGGCCATCGAGCGGCGGGCGATCGAGTACTTGAGCTGGGCGAACTCCGGCGCCGGCAGGCCCTCGCGGTCCGCGAACCCCAGGGCCAGGTCCAGGTCGGCGGCGAGCCAGTTGTTGACGCCCCAGCCGCCGACGCGCCCAGCCCGGACCTGCTCGGCGACCTCGGTGACGATCCGCGGGATGTCCGGGCGTTCCCGGTAGTCGCCCACCACGACCAGGTCCGCGTACTCCGTGCCGATCCGGCCCAGCGACGTCTCGAGCTGCCCCGCGAAGCCGCTGCGCGGATAGTCCCAGAGCCAGAGTTTGCCGCACAGCACGTAATCCTCGCGCGCGATCCCGGCCTTCCGGACGGCCTCGCCGAAGAGGATGTCGGTGCGCGAGTTCTCCGCGTGCGGACCGAAGTCGTAGTGGGCGACGTCGAACAGGGTCACGCCGGCGTCGACGGCCGTCCTGAGCAGCCGGACGGCGTCGCCGAAGTCCATCCGGTCCCAGGTGTTCCACGAGCCGAGGCCGAAGGCCGATCTTCCGAGCACGGGTTTTCCTTTCGCCACAGCACATCTTTCATCTACGATTGTAGAATGAAAACACGGGTTGTGGTGGTCACGGGCGGCGCGAGCGGAATCGGCCGCGGGGTCGCCGAAGGGTTTCTCGCGGCGGGTGACCGGGTGGTCGTGGCCGATGTGGACGCCCGGGCGGCGCACGACGTCGGTCGCGAGATCGGCGCCGAGCACGTCGAACTGGACATCGCGGACCCGGCGTCGATCGAGGCGGCGGCCGCCCTGGTGGCGGACCGGTTCGGGCCGGTGGACGTACTGGTCAACAACGCCGGGCTGGCCGGCGGCGGTGGTCCGCTGACCGGCCTGGAGGTCGAGGTCTTCGACCGTTGCCTCCGGGTCAACTTCCGCGGCACGTTCCTGATGACCCGTGCGGTGGGCGCGCACATGGCGGCGGCCGGGACGCGCGGAGCGATCGTGAACATCTCCTCGATCGGCGCCCGGCAGCCGACGCCCGGGCTCGGCCACTACGAAGCCACCAAAGCGGCCGTCGACGCGCTGACCCGGTCCGCCGCCCTGGAGCTGGCGCCCCACGGGATTCGCGTCAACGCGGTCGCACCCGGGCCGGTGCTGACGCCGATGACGGCGGGGTTCGCCGCGGACACCGCCGCCCGCGCAGCCTGGGAAGCCCGGATTCCGCTGGGCCGCATCGCCGCCGTCGAGGACGTCGTCCCGGCGGTGACGTTCCTGGCCTCGCCCGCCGCCGGGCACATCACCGGGGTGAGCCTGGCGGTGGACGGCGGCCAGCTGCTCACCTGATTATCCCTTGTGGACGATCCGGCCGCCGGTCACGGTCAGCTCGACGGTGACCGACGGCAGGTCCGCCAGGGGAACGACCACAGGATCGGCGCCGAGGACGCAGAAGTCGGCCACCTTGCCCGGGTCCAGTGACCCCTTCCACGCCGCGGATCCGTCCTGCGCGGCGGCTTCGGTCGTGTAACAGCGGAGCAGGCGCGCGGTCAGCTCGGACGTGACACCTCGCGCGCCCAGCAGCTCCCCCGCCGCCGCGAGGTGGACGCGCCAGTCAGGTGTGACGACCGGCGCGTCGCTGCTCAGCGTGAGCTGCACTCCGACGTCGAGGACGTCCCGCAGCGGCCACGCCTTCGCGGCGACGTCCTCGCCGAGCGCGGTGGCGACCATCGGCCGCATCGCGGTGGCGATGGCCGGTTGCGTGGTCAGCCCGACGCCCCGACCGGCCATCCGCCGCAGCTGCGCCGGGGTGACGAGGTCGCCGTGCACGAGGTGGTCACCGGCCCGCAGGTGCTCCAGAGCGGCTTCGATGCTGCGTTCGCCGGTGGCGTGGACGCCGACCACGAGGCCGGCTTCGTGGGCCAGCGAGATCATCGCCGCCAGGGTGGCCGCGCGCTCGTCGTCGTCGGAACCGTCGACGAGCAGGGCGCCGTGCGAGCCGTCGGCGTAGCAGTGGTGGGTCCAGGCCGTGCGCATCGGCGGGATGCCGTCGGCGAAGATCTTGACGCCGGTGACGGCCAGCCACTCCGGGTCCGCCGTCGGCGCGGGCGTGGCGAGGCCGCGCTCGAAGTCCGCCAGTGAACTGGCGCCGTCCAGGAGACCGAACAGGCGCAGCACGGTGACCCGTGTCCGCAGCCGCCCTTCGCGCTGCAAGGCCGCGTACTCGTCGACGACTTCCGCCGAGAAGCAGCCGGTCTCGCCCGGACCGAGCCCGGGCTCGGTGTAGCTGGTGATGCCGAGCGCCGCGCAGACGTCGCCGGCCCGCAGGATCGCGGCCCGGCGGTCTTCCGCGGTGACCACCGGGGTTTCCTCGTGCGGCGCGCCGAGCAGCGGGTGCGGCCACCGGGCGCCGAGCCAGGTCGCGTGCAGGTGGGCGTCGTTGATGCCCGGCAGCACCGTCCGGCCGGCGAGGTCCAGGACCTCGGTGTCCGGTCCGATGTGGCCGGTCAGGTCGCCGCCTGCCGCGACGATCCGGCCGTCGCGAACCACGAGACCGGTGACCGTGCCCGCCGGGCCGAAGGTGTGCACCACCCCGCCGTGAACCACCAGGTCCGCCGGGTGAATCCGTTGCGCTGTCATGCTTTCCTCCCGGCCCTGGACTTTTTCTTCCACGACTGTAGACTAAAAAGATGGCCCTGCCCACCCACACGGAGGCCGCCGTTCTCACCGGCCACCGCGCTCCCCTCGAACTGCGCGAGCTCCCACTGCCCGAAGAGCCCGAGCCCGGTGCCGCACTCGTCCGGCTCACCTGCACCACGTTGTGCGGCACCGACGTCCACCTGTGGTCGGGGCGGATGAGCCTGCCCGGCATGCTCCCGATGGTGCTGGGTCACGAGATGGTCGGCGAAGTCGTCGCCACCGGACCGGGCACCACCGACACGCTCGGCCAGGAGGTCAAGCCGGGCGACCGCATCGGCTGGTCCGAGTCGACGTGCGGGAGGTGTTACGGCTGCACGGTTCTGCGTGAGCCCGTTGCCTGCGAGCACCGCGGGTACGGCTTCCTGCAGCGCGCCGACCGATTCCCGTACGCCACCGGCGGCCTGGCCCGGTACTGCTACGTGACGCCAGGCGCGGCGAAGCTGCTGCTGCCCGGCGACGTCCCGGACACGTGGGCGTCGATGTCCGGCTGCGCGGGCAAGACCGTGCTGCGCGCGGTGACCCGGTCCGGCGGCATCCGTCCGAACGCGACAGTCGTCGTCCAGGGCGCGGGCGCGCTCGGCGTGTTCGCCACGGCGGTCGCCCGCCTCTGCGGCGCCGGGACGGTGATCACCGTCGGCGGCCCGCAGTCGCGGCTGGCCGTGGCCGAACGGTTCGGCGCCACCGCCACCGTTTCCGTCGAGTCCACTCCGGACGAACGCATCGAGCGGGTCCGCGAGCTGACCGGCGGCCGCGGCGCCGACCACGTCTTCGACTTCGCGGGCGGCCCGACGATCGGCGAGGAGGCCGTCGCCTTCGCCGCCCAGCGCGGGACGGTCGCCCTCGTCGGATCGACCGGGCCGACACCCGTCCCGGTGCCGCTCGGCACGGTGATGGGCAAGGAGCTCACGCTCGCCGGATCCCTCAACGGCGACATCGCCGACTACCACCGCTCGGTCGGGTTCTTGCGCGCCTTCGCCGATCGGATGCCCTGGGACGAGCTGTTCAGCCCGCCGGTCGGGCTGGCCGGCGCGTCCGCCGCCGTCGAGTCGATGTCCCGGCTCGGCGAGCTCAAAGCCGTCATCGACCCCCGACTGCCCTAGGAGGGCTCGCCCGTGCCCATTCCCCAACGCCTCATCGGCCGCGACGGCCCGCTCACCGGCGTGCTGTCCCTCGGCTCGTGGCACACCTACGACCGGATGGACTTCCGCGAAGCCGTCTCGCTGCTGCAAGCGGCCATCGACGCCGGCATCACCCTCTTCGACGTCGGCGTCTACGGGCTGCCCGGCAGCCCGCCGGTGTTCACCGACGTGCTGTTCTCGGCCATGGTCCGGGCCGCCGGCCTGCGCCGCGAGGACTACCTGCTGTCGGCGAAGCTGTGGCTGGAGGGCTATCCGGAGCACAGCCTGCGCGCCCAGCTGGAGAACGCGTTCTTCCGCGCCGGTGTCACCCACGCCGACCTGGTGATCCTCGGCGACCTCCGGCGCGACGGCACCGACCTGCACGCCCTCGTCACCGACCTCGCCGAGTTGCACGACGCGGGGCTGATCGGGCAGTGGGGCGTCAACAACTGGTCCGCGTCGGCGATCAAGGCCGTCCACGGCTTCGCGGCCGCGGACGGTGTCCCGGGCCCCGCGATCGCCCAGCTGAAGTACAGCGTGGCGCGGCGGTCCATTCCGGACGGCGAGCCGTTCGCTTCGGTCTTCGACCTCGGGGTCTCGCTCCAGGCGTCCGACGTCTTCGAGGGCGGGGTGCTGCTGGGAAAGGGCGGCCGTCAGGTCGGCCGCGACCCCGGTGACGTCCGGCAGCGGATCGCGGACTCGGCTGCGGACCTCGCGAAGGTGGCCGCCGGCGTCGGGGCGACCCCGGCTCAGCTGTGCCTGGCGTTCACCCTCACGCACCCGGCGAACACGACGACGTTGTTCGGGGCGACCAGCGTGCGGCAGCTGGCGGACAACCTGGCGGCGGTCGCGCTGGTCGAGCGGGTGGGCGCGGCGGAGCTGCGGGCGCTGGTGGAACCGTTCTGGGCCGACCGGGACGCCGTCGATCCGGAGGGGCCGTGAACCTTTCCGCCGAGACGCTCCCCGCGATCCGCGCGTCCTTCCGCAACCCCACGCCGCCGGAGGCCATCGGCGACCGGGACATCACCTGGTCGGAGCACACCCTGGACGGCGGGGTCGTGGTCACGGTGCTGCGGCCCCGGCACCCGCGGCCGGACGCCCCCGGCCTGTACAGCATCCACGGCGGCGGGATGGTGATGGACGACCGGTTCGCCGACCTGCCGCGCCTGGTGCCGTTGATCGGAGAGTTCGGGTTCGCCTGCGCGACCGTCGAGTACCGGCTCGCGCCCGAGCACCCGCACCCGGCGCCGCTCGAAGACTGCTACGCCGGGCTCGTGTGGTTCGCCTCGGCGTTCGGCTTCGAACGGCTCGTCGTCGGGGGCGGCAGCGCGGGCGGCGGGCTCAGCGCCGGGGTGGCGCTGCTGGCCCGCGACCGCGGCGGGCCGGCGCTGGCCGGGCAACTGCTGCTGTGCCCGATGCTCGACGACCGGACCACGGCCGACCTCCCGGACCTCGTGTGGACGAAGGAAGCCAACGACTTCGGCTGGCGCAGCCTGCTGAACGGGCAGGTTTCGCCCTACGCGGCCCCGGCGCGGATGACGGACCTCAGTGGCCTGCCACCGGCGTTCGTCGAGGTCGGCGGCGCGGAGCTGTTCCGCGACGAAGACGTGGCGTACGCCCAGCGGCTGGCCCGGGCGGGGGTGCCCACCGAGCTGCACGTCTGGGCGGAGGCCCACCACGGCTTCGACCGCTTCGCCCCGGAGGCGGAAGTGACCCGCGCGGCCCTGGCCGCGCGCTCCTCCTGGCTGCGGCGGCTGCTCGGCGCGAGGGTCGTGGGGGGGTTTGGGGGGGTGTGCCCGCCCGTGCCCACACCACCCCCGGGGGCGGTGGCGGGGGGTGTGGGTGTTGTGTGTTCGGGGGTTTTACACCCCGCCTTACCACTCACGACCGGCTTGCGCCGATGAGGAAGTGGGCAGCCTGTTCGCCGACCAGGACCGCCGGGGCGTTGGTGTTGCCCGTCGTCACGCGGGGCAGCACCGACGCGTCGGCGACCACCAGGCCGTGCAGGCCGTGCACCGCCAACCGGGGGTCCACGACCGCGTCGGGACCGGTCCCCATCCGGCAGGTCCCGACCTGGTGGTGGTAGGTGATCGCCGTCCGGCGGACGTACTCGCGGACGTCGGTACCCGGCGCCGGGTACCGCGGCCGGGCGCCCCACTCCCCCGCCAGCGCCGGCGCGCGGCCGACCTCGAGGCACTGCTCCACCGACGCCACCAGGCTCTCGAAGTCCGCCGGCGCGGACAGGGCCGCGAGGTCGATCAGCAGTTCGTCGTCGGGCGAAGGGCCGGACAGCTTCAGGCTTCCCCGGCTTTCCGGCGTGACCATGCCGGCCATCAGCGAGAACCCGTTCGGCGGCCCGGACATCCACGGCTCGTACATCGGCACGCTGAAACAGATCGGCTGGGTGTCGGGCACCGCGAGGCCGTCCCGGCTGCGCCAGAACCAGTGCACCTGCGTCACCGGCCGGCCCGGTGCGGGCGCAACCTCGCGGGACGTCGAGAAGATGACCGGCGAGAGCAGGTGATCGTGCAGGTTGCGCCCCACGCCCGGCAGGTCCGCGACGACGTCGAGGCCGAGCGCGCGCAGCTCGTCCGCCGGGCCGACGCCGCTGCGGAGCAGGATCGCAGGCGACGCCAGCGCCCCCGCGGCGAGGACCACCAGGTCCGCGGAGAGCTCCTGCAGCACACCGCCGAGCGACACGACGACACCGGTCACGCGCGAGCCGGAGAACCGCAGCCGGTGCACCAGCGCTCCCGTGTGGACGGTCATCCGCGAGGCCACCGGCGAACCGTAGGCGTGCCAGGTGGTGAACCGCCGCCCGCCGCGCAGGGTGATCCGCTCGACGGAAACGCCGTCCAGGTTCCCGCTGTTGCAGTCCGGGTTCAGCGGCAGCCCGACCGAGACACAGGCGTCCACCATGGACTCCTGAAGGGGGTGCAGCGGCTCGTTCGGGACGACCTCCAGGAGGTCCTTCTCGATCCGCGCGAACACCGGCTCGACGTCGGCCCAGGTCCAGCCGGGCAGGCCCCAGCCGTCGTAGTCGGCCGGAGCTCCGCGGACCCAGATCATCGCGTTGAGGGCATGCGAGCCGCCGAGCACGCGGCCGCGGGGCAGGTGCAGCCGCCGTCCGGCCGCGTGTTCCTGCGGAACCGTGTACAGGTCCCAGTCTTCGGGACCATGCCACAGCTCCCCGGCCCGCGCGGGGTCGTGGATGGCCGGGTTGACGTCCTCGCCCCCGGCCTCCAGCAGCGTCACCGCCGCGCCCGCGTCCACCAGCCGCCGCGCCACCACCGAACCGGCCGAGCCGGCGCCCACCACGATCACGTCCATGCGGCCCAGCGTGGCGCGCGGCCCGGAACCCGCGCGGGATCCCTTCGCGGTCGGTCAACGAGCGTGCGGGAGCGGACAAGACCCGCGGCGGCCCGCCGCCCGATACTCGGCTCACCCCAGGCGAGGAGGACACCGGAATGGCGACACGCCTCTGCATCGACGGACAGTGGACCGAAGCCGGCGGCGGCGCGCTCCCGACCCGCGACCCGGCCACCGGCCGGATCATCGAAGAGGTCGGCACGGCTTCGCGGGCCGACGTCGACGCCGCCGTCGCGGCCGCGCGGCGAGCGCTTTCCGCGCCCGGGTGGGCCGGGCTGCTGCCGGTGCGGCGCGCCGCGCTGCTGTTCCGGCTGGCCGATCTGGTCGAGCAGCACCACGAAGAACTGGCCCGGCTGGAGACCCTGGACCAGGGCCAGCCGATCGGGGTGTCCCGGCAGGTGAGCGTGACCGGCGCGGCGGAGCACTTCCGCTATTTCGCGGGCTGGGTCACCAAGCTGCAGGGCACGACGAATCCGGTGTCCTTCCCGGACACGCTGCACTACACCCGCCGTGAGCCGGTCGGGGTGAACGCGCTGATCACGCCGTGGAACTTCCCGCTGATGATCCTCGCCTGGAAGCTCGCCCCCGCGCTGGCCACCGGCAACACCGTGGTGATCAAGCCCAGCGAGGTCACGCCGCTGACGAGCATCCGCCTGGTCGAGCTGGCGCACGAGGCCGGGATCCCGGCGGGCGTGGTCAACCTCGTCACCGGCGACGGCGCCGTCGGCGCTCTCCTGACCGAGCACCCGGACGTCGACCACGTCTCCTACACGGGTTCGACGGCGGTCGGGAAGCTGATCACGGCGGCGAGCGCGGCGTCCAACCTCAAGCGGCTCACCCTCGAACTCGGCGGGAAGGCCCCGAGCATCATCGCGGCCGACGCCGACATCGACGCCGCCGTCGCGGGCAACCTCGCCGGGGCGACGCTCAACACCGGCCAGGTCTGCGCCGCGTACACGCGCTTCTACGTCGACCGCAAGCGCGAGCAGGAGTTCGTCGACAAGCTGGCCCGCGGCCTGGAAGGTCTGCGGCTCGGGCCCGGCGCCGAGGAGACCACGCAGGTCGGGCCGCTCGTGTCCGAGAAGCACCGCGAACACGTCGACTTCCTGGTCAGCACCGGCCGCGACCAGGGCGCCGACCTGGTGACCGGCGGGAACCCGGTCGACGGCCACGGCTACTTCTACACCCCGACGCTGTTCGCCGGCGTCCACGACGACATGGCGATCATGCGCGAGGAGATCTTCGGCCCGGTGCTGGCCGTGACGGCCTACGACGACGAGCCCCTGGCCCGCGCCAACGACACCGAATACGGCCTGGCCGCCACGGTGTGGACCCGCGACATCCGCACGGCGCAGCGCTACGCGGACGGCCTCCGGGCCGGCGCGGTGTTCGTCAACATGCCCCCGATCCCGGACATGGCGGCGCCGTGGGGCGGGTACAAGGCGTCCGGCTGGGGCCGCGAGATGGGCCCGTGGGCCCTCGACGCGTACACCGAAACCAAGTCCGTCTGGCTCCACTACGGCAGCTGACGGGGTTCCCCCGCGCCGCAGATCGTATATTATTTGAGATACTTTCCGAATCGGCAGGCAGGACCACGGATGACGCTTCTCCCGCAGCGGCCCGGCAAGATCATCGCGCTGCACCTCAACTACCGCTCCCGCGCCGCCCAGCGCGGCCGGGTACCGGAGCAGCCGTCGTACTTCCTCAAGCCGCCGACGTCGGTCGCGGCGAGCGGCACCGCCCTCGAACGGCCGGCCGGCACCGAACTGCTGGGCTTCGAAGGCGAGATCGCGCTCGTCATCGGCCGCACGGCCCGCCGCGTCGCCCCCGAAGAGGGCTGGTCGTACGTCGGCGGCGTCACCGCGGCCAACGACTTCGGCGTCTACGACCTGCGGTACGCCGACAAGGGCAGCAACCTGCGCGCCAAGGGCGGCGACGGCTTCACCCCGCTCGGGCCGGCGGTCCTGCCCGCGGCCGGCGTCGACCCGGCGGCCCTGCGGCTGCGGACCTGGCTCAACGGCGAACTCGTCCAGGAGGACACCACCGCCGACCTGCTTTTCGGCTTCGGACGGCTGGTCGCCGACCTCTCGCAGCTGATCACCCTCGAACCCGGCGACGTCGTCCTGACCGGCACGCCCGCGGGCGCGTCGGTCGCCGTCCCCGGCGACGTCGTCGAAGTGGAAGTCGACGGCGGCGGCCACACCACCGGCCGGCTCGTCACACCGATCACCGAGGGGACTGTCCCCTTCGGACCGTACGGTGCTCTCCCCCGCATCGACGAGCAGCAGCGCGCGGACGCGTACGGGACCGCCGAGCCGCAGTTCGAGCTGACGGCCTCCTTGAAGGAGCGGATCGAATCCGTCGGCACCGCCACGCTGTCGGCCCAGCTGCGCAAGCGCGGGTACAACGCCGTGTCGATCGACGGGCTCACCTCGACCAGGCCCGGCGCCCGGCTGACCGGTCGCGCACGGACCCTGCGGTACCTGCCGTATCGCGAAGACCTGTTCAACGCCCGCGGCGGCGGCTACAACGCGCAGAAGCGGGCGATCGACAGCCTCGGCCCGGGTGACGTCCTCGTCATGGAGGCCCGCGGCGAACGCGGCACCGGCACGGTCGGCGACATCCTCGCGCTGCGGGCGCAGGTGCGCGGCGCCGCCGGGATCGTCACCGACGGCGGGGTCCGCGACCTGGCCGCCGTGTCCGCTTTGGACATTCCCACCTACCACGCCGGGCCGCACCCGGCGGTGCTCGGCCGGCGGCACGTGCCGTGGGACACCGACGTCGCCATCGCCTGCGGCGGCGCCGCGGTCCGCCCGGGCGACGTCATCGCCGGCGACGGTGACGGCGTCCTCGTCATCCCGCCGGACCTCGTCGAAGAAGTCGTCGACGCGGCGATCGAGCAGGAGCTGCAGGAGACGTTCATCGCCGAACGGGTCGCCGACGGCGAGCGCGTCGAAGGCCTCTACCCGATGGACGAGCACTGGCGCGGGAGGTACGCCGCATGGCGCGCGAACCGGTGAACGGCACCACGATGAGCAAGTCGCGGATCGCCTACGAGTGGATCAAGGCCCGGATCGCCGACGGCACCTTCTCCCCCGGCTACCGCCTGGTCCTGGGCCAGCTCGCGCAGGAGCTCGGCGTCAGCGTGGTGCCGGTCCGCGAGGCGATCAGGCTGCTGGAGGCCGAGGGCCTGGTGACCTTCGAGCGCAACGTCGGCGCCCAGGTCGCGATGGTCGACGAGAGCGAGTACCAGCACACGATGCAGACCCTCGCCCTGGTCGAAGGCTACGCCGCCGCGCTCGCCGCGCCGGTTCTCCCGCCCGGCACGCTGGCGAAGGCCCGCGCGCTGAACGCCGAGCTGGCCGGCTGCCTCGGCGACTTCGAACCCGCGAGGTTCACCGGCCTCAACCGCGACTTCCACGCCGTGCTGTTCGAAGCCTGCCCCAACCCGCAGGTCCTCGACCTCGTCCGCCGCGGCTGGGACCGGCTCAGCCGCCTGCGCAGCTCGACGTTCAGCTTCGTGCCCGGCCGCGCCCGCGAGTCGGTCGCCGAGCACGAAACCATCCTCGGCCTGCTCGAACGCGGCGCGCCCGGCCCGGAGATCGAACAGGCCGTCCGCGCCCACCGGCTGGCCACCCTGGACGCCTACCTCGCCTACCGCCGCCACTGACGCACGAAGGGAAACCCATGCGATTCCGCTCCGACCCCCGGGCCATCCGCGGGTCGATCGCGCCCCTGATGACGCCGTTCACCGCCGAGGGGGCCGTCGACCACGACGGCCTGAAGAACCTCGTGCGCTGGCAGCTGGCTTCGGGCACGCACGGCATCTCGATCGGCGGGTCCACCGGCGAGCCCGGCTCCCAGACGGTGGCCGAGCGCGCCGAGGCGATCCGGACGGTGGCCGCCGAGGTCGGCGACGGCGTCCCGTTCGTCCCCGGAACCGGCTCGGCGAAGCTCGACGAGACCCTCGAACTGACGGCGGCCGCGCGCGACGCCGGGATCGACGCCGCGCTCGTCATCACGCCGTACTACGCCCGGCCGACCCAGGACGCCCTGTTCGTCTGGTACCGCACCGTCTGCCGCGAGTTCCCGGACCTGCCGATCATCGCCTACAACGTGCCGAGCCGGACCGCGGTCGACCTCGCACCCGAGACCGTCGCGCGGCTCTACCGCTCGTGCGACAACTTCGCCGGGATCAAGGAGACGACGAAGGACTTCGAACACTTCTCCCGCGTGCTGCACCTGTGCGGCCGCGACCTGGTCGTGTGGTCCGGGATCGAGCTGCTCTGCCTGCCGCTGCTGGCCCTCGGCGGCGCCGGGTTCGTCAGCGCGACGGCCAACATCGCCCCGGCCGCGTGCGCCGAGATGTACACGGCCTGGCAGGCCGGCGACCACGAGCGGGCGCGGGAACTCCACTACGGCCTGCACCCGCTGGTCGACCTGCTGTTCGTCGAAACCAACCCGGCGCCCGGGAAGTGGGTTCTGGAGCAGCGGGGGCTGATCGCGTCCGGGCACGTGCGGCCGCCGCTGATCCCGCCGACCGACGCCGGTGTCGCCCGGATCAAGGACCTCATGGCCGAAGGCGCGCAGTACCTCAGCCCGGTCGAAGGCTTCTCTCTGGAAGGAAAGGCATGACCCACCACGTCCCGGACGGACTGCCGGGCGAGCTCAAGCACTACATCGGCGGTGAGCTGGTCGACAGTGTCTCCGGCAAGACGTTCGACGTCCTCGACCCGGTGTCGAACACGCCCTACGTGACCGCCGCCGCGGGCCAGGCCGAGGACGTCGACCGCGCGGTCGCGGCGGCGCGGCAGGCGTTCACCGAGGGTCCGTGGCCACGGATGCTGCCCCGCGCCCGCGCGCGCGTGCTGAACAAGATCGCCGACGCCGTCGAGGCCCAGGACCGGCGGCTGGCCGAGCTGGAGACCTTCGACACCGGCCTGCCGATCACCCAGGCGCTCGGCCAGGCGCAGCGCGCGGCCGAGAACTTCCGGTTCTTCGCCGACCTCGTCGTCGCCCAGGCCGACGACACCTACCAGGTACCCCGGCGGCAGGTGAACTACGTGCACCGCAAACCGGTCGGCGTCGCCGGACTGATCACGCCCTGGAACACGCCGTTCATGCTCGAGAGCTGGAAGCTCGCGCCGGCGCTGGCCTCGGGCTGCACGGTGGTGCTCAAGCCGGCCGAGTTCACCCCGCTCTCGGCGAGCCTGTGGGCGGGGATCTTCGCCGAGGCGGGGCTGCCGGACGGCGCGTTCAACCTCATCAACGGCTACGGCGAGGAAGCCGGTGACGCGCTGGTCAAGCACCCGGACGTGCCGCTGATCTCGTTCACCGGCGAGACCACCACCGGGCAGACGATCTACCGCAACTGCGCGGCGCACCTCAAGGGCATGTCGATGGAGCTGGGCGGCAAGTCCCCGGCGATCGTCTTCGCCGACGCCGACCTCGATGCGGCGCTGGACTCGACGCTGTTCGGCGTGTTCTCCCTCAACGGCGAACGCTGCACGGCGGGCAGCCGGATCCTGGTCGAGCGGCCGATCTACGCCGAGTTCTGCACGCGGTACGCGGAACGGGCCGCGAACATCGTCGTGGGCGACCCGCACGACCCGGCCACCGAGGTCGGCGCGCTGGTGCACCCCGAGCACTACGACAAGGTCATGCGGTACGTCGAGCTGGGCAAAACCGAAGGCCGGCTGCTCGCCGGCGGCGGCCGTCCGTCCGGTTTGGACACCGGGAACTACGTGGCGCCGACGGTGTTCGCCGACGTCCCCTCGACCGCGCGGATCTTCCAGGAGGAGATCTTCGGCCCCGTGGTCGCCCTGACGCCGTTCGACACCGAGGCCGAAGCCCTCGCGCTCGCCAACGACGTCAAGTACGGCCTGGCCGCGTACCTGTGGACGGCCGATCTGGCGCGGGCGCACACCTTCGCGCAGTCGGTCGAAGCCGGGATGGTCTGGCTGAACTCGCACAACGTCCGCGACCTGCGCACGCCGTTCGGCGGGGTCAAGGCGTCCGGCCTCGGCCACGAAGGCGGCTACCGCTCCCTCGATTTCTACACGCACCAGCAGGCCATCCACGTCTCGCTCGGGCCGGTGCACACGGCCCGGTTCGGCGCCGGGAAGGAAACCGCATGACCGCCACCCCGCCGGACGTCCTCCGCTGCGCGTACGCCGAACTCGTCGTCACGGACCTGGCCGCGTCGCGGGCGTTCTACGTCGACGTGCTCGGGCTCGTCGTCACCCACGAAGACTCCTCCGCGCTGTACCTGAGGGCGTTCGAGGAGTACCTGCACCACTCGCTGGTGCTGCGGAAGGGCCCGGAACCCGCGCTGGGCGTGCTGGCCTACCGGGTGCGCACCCCGGCCGACCTCGAGCTGGCCGAGGCGTACTACCGCGAGCTCGGCTGCCCGGTCTCCCGACGGGAGGCCGGCGCCACCCGCGGCATCGGCGAGGCGGTGCGCGTGCTCGACCCGCTCGGGTTCCCGGTCGAGTTCTTCCACGAAGCCGAGCACGTCGAGCGGTTCACCCAGCGCTACGACGTCCACGGCGCGGGCGCACTGTCGCGGCTGGACCACTTCAACCTGGACACCCCGGACGTCCTGGCGGCCCGGAAGTACTACGAGGGCTTGGGTTTCCGCGTCTCGGAGGACATCCAGGACGCCGAGGGCACGGTGTACGCGGCCTGGATGTTCCGCAAGCCGACGGTCCACGACGTCGCCCTGACCGGCGGCGACGGCCCGCGGCTGCACCACATCGCGTTCGCCTCGCACGAACGGCACCAGATCCTGCACATCTGCGACCACCTCGGCGCGCTGCGGAAGTCCGGGATGATCGAGCGCGGGCCGGGCCGCCACGGCGTGTCGAACGCGTTCTACCTCTACGTCCGCGACCCCGACGGGCACCGCGTCGAGATCTACACCCACGACTACTACACCGGCGACCCGGACAACCCGGTGATCACCTGGGACGTCCACGACAACCAGCGCCGCGACTGGTGGGGCAACCCGGTGGTGCCGAGCTGGTACACCGACGCATCGCTCGTGCTCGACCTCGACGGTCGCATCCAGCCGGTCGTCGCCCGGGCCGAGCCCCGCGAAGCCGACGTCACCATCGGCGCCGACGGGTTTTCCCGCACCGGCGCGTCGGAGTACAAGCTGGGCGAGCAGGTGTGACAGCCGGGGCGGGCGGCCCGTGCCGGGCGAGTTTCTGCCGGCACGGGCCGGGCGGTCAGGTGCAGGCGTCCAGGTGCATCGCCTCCAGGTAGCCCCATCGTCGAGCAGCAAGCGATCCCCGCCGAGCACGTCCGGGACAAGTGCACCAGTGGCCGGCTCCGGGAGGTCCGGTAGGGATCATCCCGGATGCTGCGGGCCGCGCTCCACCGCAACACTGGTTGCCTCACCGACCCGGAGGACGATCCGTTGAGACACCCAGGAATCAGGCTCACCGCGCTGGCCGTCGCCGGCATCGCAGGCCTGTCGCTCGCCATGGTTGGAACTGCCGCCGCGAGCGGCGGTCCCGACCGTCAAGCGATCATCCGGGCACTGGACCTGATGACCACGACCGGAGCCGCCGGCGCGCAGGTTCGAATCGCCGCCGGCGGCCAGGAGTTCACCGCCCGCAGCGGCGTCGCCCGGCTGGGATCCCCCCACGGCGTGCCGGTGAACGGGCGGTTCCGGATCGCCAGCGTCACCAAGACCTTCACCGCCACCGTCCTCCTCCAGCTCGCCGGCGAAGGGCGGCTCTCCCTCGACGACACCGTGTCCCGGTACCTGCCCGGACTGCTGCCCGACGGTGACCGGATCACCGTCCGCATGCTGCTGCAGCACAGCAGCGGCCTGTACAACTACTCCGACGACCTCACCGCCGACCCGGCCGAACTCCAGCGGCACTGGGACCCCCAGGACCTGGTGGCCATGGCCACCGCCCGCCCCCTGATCTTCCCGCCCGGCACCGCGTCGAAGTACTCCAACACCGACTACATCGTCGCCGGGCTGCTCGTCGAACACCTCACCGGCCGATCCTGGGCCACTGCCGTCCGGAACCGGATCATCCGCCCGCTCGGCCTCCACGACACTTCCCTGCCCGGCGACCGCACCACCATCCCCGGCCCGCACGCCCACGGCTACACGCCCCGCGACGGCACACTCGTCGACGTCACCGCGATGAACCCGTCCGTCGGCTGGGCCGCCGGCGAGATCATCTCCACCACCGCCGACCTCGACACCTTCACCGCAGCCCTGTTCGGCGGACGGCTGCTCACCCCCGCCCAACTCACGAACATGACCACGTTGTCCCCGGCCGGCGGCGCCTACGGTCTGGGCCTGAGCACCAACGTGCTGTCCTGCGGCGTGCGGGTGTGGGGTCACACCGGCGACGTCCCTGGCTACGACACGCTCCTGGCCACCACCCGCGACGGCCGCATCCGCCTCCAACTGTCCCTGAGCACCGCCGCCCGGCAAACGCCGCTGCAGGGCTACCGCCAGCTCGTCGACGAAGTCTTCTGCGGGTAAGGAAAACCCATGGCACTGCTCGCCGTAGAGCGCATCAAGTTGTTCTCCACGCGTTCGCCCTGGTGGTGCGCGGCGACCGCATTGGTCGTGAGTGTCGGATTCGCGGCTCTCATCGCCGGCACCCGGGAAGACGCCGAATTCACTGCCACTGTCGCCTCGACCCAGTACGGCTACGACTTCGGCGTGGCCGTGATCATGGTGCTGGCCGCGTTGTCGGTGACCACCGAATACCGCTTCGGCACCATCCGCACGACCTTCCAGGCGGTACCGGGGCGCAGCCCGGCCCTGCTCGCCAAGACCGCGGTGGTGGCCCTGCTCGCCCTGTTCATCGGTGAGGCCGGCGCGTTCGGCTCGTGGTTCGTGGCCACATTGCTGCAACCCCGCGCCGATCTCGCCCTGGACAGCGCCGCGGACTGGGTCAACGTGACCGGCGTCGGCGTGCTCTACGCACTGGCCGCCGTCATCGCGGTCGCAGTGGGCGTGCTGCTCCGGCACAGCGCAGGCACGATCGCCTTGTTGCTGGTCTACGCACTCGCCGTCGAGAAGCTGGTCCGGATCGTCCCCGGCGTGGGCAACAGCATTTACCAGTGGATGCCGTTCAACGTAGCCGCGAAGTTCCTCACCGGTACCGGGGCGTCCAACACGCGCGCCCATGGGGCGGGACCGGTGTCGTTGTCCACCACGCCCTTGGACCAGGGGTGGGCGCTGGCCTACTTCGCCGCGATCGCTTTCAGCCTGCTTGCCATCGCGATCACCGTGGCGAAAACCCGCGACGCCTGAGGGCATGGCGACCACAGCCAAACGTCCGCTATTGCCGATGAGCGGGTATGCCGGTCTGCGTCCCGCAGATGCCCCCTGAATAGATCCAGGCAGGTCAGTCCAGCGTCCGCAGTGCCGTGCGTGCTGACGCGGCGTGGTCAGCTGGGCTCGCCGTGGTGTGTGTTGGTGGGCACGTACCAGAAATCGGCGTGCGTGGAGACGGATCTCGTGGGCACAATCGCGGTATGAACGCCAACCCGTCGACGGCGCCCGTGCGATTTGCCGATCCCGGTGTATCACTGTACGTATTGGCGGAGAACGCGATCCAGGTGGTATGTCCGGCATGCCAGGGCCGCGCTGAGGTGGTGGCGTGGCTTGTTGGGCAACCGCGTAGCCCCTACTCGATCAGGTGGCCTCGCCGGCTGGCGTGCCACGCTTGTGGCCACGTCAGGAACTGGCCCGGCGAGCCTAAGCACGCGACCTCGTGCTGGGGCGGTCCGGTTGATCCGTATTTCCGTCAACCGCTGTGGCTGCGAGCGGATTGCTGCGGGAACCAGACTCTGTGGGCGTTCAACGAACGCCACCTGGACATCCTGGAGGGATACGTCGGTGCCCGGCTCCGCGAACGCGGCGAACGTCCCGGGATGACCATGCTGGCCCGGCTTCCGGGATGGATGAAGTCGGCCAAGCACCGCACCGAGATCCTGCAAGTCATCGGCCGGCTGCGAGCGTCCCTCTCACGGTGACACTCGCAGTACACTGGTGCGGTCGTTGCAGCTGCCCGGCCGCGCAGCTGTGCTGCCTACCCATGTGGTCTAAGCGGAAGGTCAACGCCTTCCAGAAATTCTCGTCGGTGATGATCCAGAAGTCGATCCGGGAGTCGTCGGGAATGCCGAGCGCGTGAGAACTCGCGGTGCCGCCGCCGCGCGGCAGTCCGTCCACTGTGGAGCGCCAGATCCGCCCCGGCGTGCTCGGTTCGCACAACACCAGAGATGGGCTTACGAGTACAAGCGACGGCTACCGGGCCTGCATGCAGGTCGCCCCAGGCGGATCACCATGCTCACCAGCCACAACGGCATCAACTTGACCCACGAGTTCGCCGACCTCGCCGGCACCCTCGCCCGGCCTACGCCGACCGGGGCGCGGTACTCGACGGCGAGATCGCCATTTACAACGACGCCAGAAAGATCGACTTCGGCTCGCCACAGGAACGTCGCGGCCGCTGCCAGACCCACCGCGGCTCCCCCACCGCGATGAACCCTTCGAGAACGTCCGATCCAGTCGCGCTGCCAGCAGTTGTAGACCACATCCAATACGCATAGAGCCTCGGTATCCCAGGCGGCCCAGAGGTAGGCTCACTACATCGCGAGACTGAAGATGAAATAATTAGCCGGAACCGCAATAAAGCTTGCCCGGCGAGCCTGCCAAGGCTCGAAGGCGAAGAGTGTGATGAGTATGCCTTCGCAAGCACCAAAGAAGGCGCCGCCAGCGGCGGTCCCTACGACATCAAGATGATTGACGCCAACCAAAATCAGACCGGCGGTATTCAGCTAGGCTCAATGTATCTGCAGCAGCGCATGCTCAACAACAACCACTTCTCCGTGATATTCTACGCCGTAGGCCAGCATACGAGCAGGGATGGCTCCGATGACCACACCGACACATGTCGCCGAGGAGAACGTGCACGTCAGCTATCACCAGTTGCAGATCGTAGAACGTGATGTCATCGTGGAAGTCTCTCTCGCGGCACCTCGTGGGCACGTTCGTGTCGTTGGCTTGATGTCGGATGTCAGCGACGATTTACCCGTGGTAAGCCATCATGGGCCGGGCGAATATCGGCTGCGGATACATGCTCGCGGCAGAGACAAAGCTGCCTACCCGACGGTCAACGACGAAACGTCGGGTCCGATTGAACGTCTGCTCGTGCATAGTTGGCTTCAAGCTGGAGCTGCCCAACGCGTACACAAGACCACGGATCGATATGGAGCCGAGCTGCGGAGATTTGCAGATTCACGATAGCCCGGACGGCTGGTGTGCTAGCCGCGATCTTGCATGGGGTTACTGGGGTTGCTTGAAGCTTCTTGTCTTGAGCGGGTGAAATGCGCGAGGGTCGAGCGGGCCGGGTCAGCCGACCGGAGTCGGAGACGACGCGGGGGTCGGCTTGCCGAGCATGGTGCACACCGCGGCGTTGACCAGATCCTGGTTGGCCCCGCCGGCCTTTGGCGAAGCCAGGCCAAAGATCGTGGCGGTGAGGACCGACGCGGTGCGGGTGCCGGTGTCGTCGGTGTAGGCCTCACTGGAGTAGCCGGCAACCTGACCGTTGTGGCCCCAGACGGTGCCGCACGGAGTGGTCACCTGTTCCAGGCCGAGACCGTAGCGGCGGTTCGGGACCTCTGCTTCTTCGGGGCCGGTCGTCTTCATTTCCTTGAGCAACTCCGGCGGCAGGAGCTTGCCCGACAGCAGCGCGCTGTCGAAGGTGGCCCAGTCCTGCGCGGTGGAGACCATCGCGCCGGCGGCCCACTCCGTGCTGGCGTTGCCGGCGGTGGTGTCGACGTAGTTCGCGGGCCGGGCGGGGCCGGCGAAAGTGGTCCCCGCGGGCACCCACGGGGGAAGCAGCGCGGCGATGTGCGTGGGGTCGGGCTCGTAGCCGTGGGCCAGTGTCGGACTTTTGTCCGTGCCGCTGCCGTTTCCCTCGACCAGGTAGGTGTTCTGCAGGTGCAGCGGCTTCGCGATCCGCTCCTGAACCAGGTCGGCCATGGTCTGTCCGGTCACCTTTTCGGCGATGAGGCCGAGGGCGACGTAGTTGGTGTTGCTGTAGGTGTAGCTGGTGCCGGGCCCGAACAGCGGGTCGTGGCGGACGGCGGCAGCAAGCAGCTCCGCCGGCGTCCAGGCTCGGATGTCATGGCCGGTGAACGCCTTGAGCACAGCGGGATCGTCGCGGTAGTCGAACAAGCCGCTGGTGTGGTTGAGCAGCATCCGCACGGTGATCGCGCCCCCGTTGGGGACGAGGCCGGGCAGCCATTTCGAGACCGGATCGGTCAGCTCCAGACGGTGCTCGGCGATCAACTGGAGGAGCACGGTCGCGACCATCGTCTTGGTGTTGGAGCCCATCCGGAACTGATCGGTCGCGGCCAAGGTGTGATCGCCTGTCGACCACGGTGCCTGCCTGGCGATCTCGGTCACTTGACCGCTCCCGCTATCGGCCCGCATGATCACTCCGGGGGCTCCGGCGTCCACGACCCGCTGAGCGAGGTCGGCAAGTCCGCCCTGCTGGCTCCCCGCGGCACCGGCCGTCCTGGTCGGGGCGGACGATGAGGTGGCCGGCTGGGGGCCGTCGGCCTCGTCGCAGGCGGTGAGTACACCGCTGAGGGCCACGGTGGCAAGAAGCGCGGCACCTGCTTTGCGGGGGCGCGTAACAATGGAGTTCGTGGTCATGTGCGGGACCTCCTGATCGTGGGCTACCGGTCGTCCGGCTGACGATGTTCAGCTTCGTCAGATACGGGGCGAAGGACACTGGTGCCGAGTCCCACCGACGGTGGAGTCAGCCCTACTGTGCGAGCACCGGTCGATCCGTCATGATCGGAGTCCGATGTGCTCGCGTGCCTCAGACCGGGGCGGGACACCGGACCGATCGATGCGCCGACACAGGATGGTGGAGTGTGATGAACGATTCCCGCGAGACTTTCTCGCCGGGTGACGCCTCGCCCCCGCCGGAGCGCCCCCGTCCCACCCTGCGCTCACTGCTGGCCCTGCGGGTGAGTCTGACGGGGTGGTCCGTGGTCCTGCTGGCGGGCTCGATCGCAGGCGCCGCGCTGGCCACGCTCTGGATCACCTCGGTGCCGCTCATCGCCCTCGGCGCAGGGATCCCGCTCACCTTGCTCGCGACCGCACTGATCCGGTGGCTCGCCGACCTGCACCGGCAGTGGGCCGCGCGGCGGTTCGGCGAATCGGTGGCCCGGCCCTACCTGCCGACCCCGGACGCCGGCTGGCCGGTGCGGCTGTGGACGATCCTGCGTGATCCGGCAACCTGGCGCGACTGGACCTGGCTGGTGATCAACTCGCTCACCGGGTGGCTCACGTCCGGGCTGTCCGTTCTGCTGGTCATCGGCGGGTTCGTCTACCTGCTCTACCCGCTGATCTACCTGCTGACCCCGCCCCAGGTGTTCCGCACTCCGCTGGGCGAGGCCTTCCGACTGCACAGTGCGGGCCAGTCGTTCGCCTTGGTGCCGCTCGGCCCGGTGTGCTTCCTGCTCTGGTACGCCACCGTCACGCGGCTGGCGAACCTCAACGCCCGCGTGATCCGCCTGCTGCTCGGCCCGACCGAGCAGGCCCGGCTGCGGGCCCGGGTCCGGCAGCTGGCGACCTCGCGCGCCGAGACCGTCGACACCCAGGCCGGGGAACTGCGCCGGATCGAACGCGACCTGCACGACGGCGCCCAGGCCAGGCTGGTGTCGCTGGGCATGAGCCTGGGCCTGGCCGAACAGCTGCTGCCCGAGGACCAGGAAGCCGTCCGGCAGCTGCTGGCCGAGGCCCGCGACTCAGCCTCGGGCGCGCTGGGCGAGCTGCGCGACCTGGTCCGCGGCATCCACCCGCCGGTACTGGCGGACCGCGGCCTGGACGGCGCCCTGCAGGCCTTGGCCCTGGCCAACCCGATCCCGACCACAGTCGTGACCCGGCTGCCGGGCCGGCTGCCGGCGCCGGTCGAGTCCGCGGCCTACTTCGCCGTCACCGAAGCCTTATCGAACGCCATCAAGCACGCCGGCGTCCGGCACATCCGGATCACCGTCGAACTCGGCCCTGCCGGGGAGCTGACGATGCGGGTGGCCGATGACGGCCGCGGCGGCGCCTCGCCCCACCACGGCACCGGCCTGCGGGGCATCGCCCGCCGCCTGGCGGCCTTCGACGGCACACTGGCCGTCGACAGCCCGCCGGGCGGCCCGACCGAGATCAGGATGTCCCTGCCGTGCGCGTCGTCATAGCCGAAGATCTTGCCTTGCTGCGCGAAGGCCTGATCAGGATTCTCCAGACCACCGGCTTCGAGGTCATCGCATCCGTCGACAATGGACCAGCGCTCACCCAGGCATTGATGACGCACCGGCCCGACGTCGCCATCGTCGACGTGCGGCTGCCTCCGACCTTTACCGACGAGGGCCTGCGCGCCGCGATCGCCGTCCGCAAGCGGATCCCCGGCCTGCCCATCGTGGTGCTCTCGCAGTACGTCGAGCAGCTCTACGCCCGGGAGCTGATGTCGGACCGCGCGGGTGCGGTGGGCTACCTGCTCAAGGACCGGGTGATGGACGTCGGCCAGTTCGTCGCCGCCGTCCGCCAGGTCGCCTCGGGCAGCGCGGTCATGGATCCCGAGGTCGTCAGCGCCCTGCTCACCCACCGCGCCACCGATCCGACACTCCGGACGCTGAGCCCGCGTGAGCACGAGGTGCTGATCTTGATGGCCGAGGGCCGCTCCAACGCGGCGATCGCCGCCCGAATGTTCGTCACCGAGAAGACCGTCAGCAAACACATCAGCACGATCTTCACCAAGCTCGACCTCGGGCTCTCGCAGAGCCACCACCGCCGCGTCCTCGCCGTCCTCGCCTATCTGGAGAAGCCTACTGAGACCGACAAGACCGCCTCGGGATAGCCGTCGGGCCGCGATCAGCCAGTCAGGACCGGTTCCTTGCCGACGAACAACTTCCCGGCTATTTCGGCATTGCTGTCCCCGGCAGCCAGGCGTCAAGCGCCATCACGAGGTGATGGGATCGACCGGCGCAGTCCGGTCGTCGTTGGCCGCGCCGGCCGCGGTGATCAGCCGCTGCCCCAAGGTGGACACCACCTCACGCAGCTCCTGCGGGTACTCGATGACAAAGGGGCTGTCGAGCATCGCCAGGGTGCCGGCGACCCATTCGAGACGTTCGGCCCGCAGGAATACCCGGACCCAGCCAGCGGACTCGTCAGTACTGGGATCTGACGGAGTCACCGACGCCAGCGTTTCCGGTATCAGAGAACGCACATGCGCGATGTTCGCGCGGATGCGGAAGGACACGTCGTGTAGTTGCGGAGACGGTGCCAGCGGGCCGATGACCTGCTGCACCGGGTCGGCGTCGGCCGGCACGGTGAACGTGCCCTCGAGCAGACGGACGCCGGCAATCCGGTCAAGACGAAACGTCCGCATCGCCTGCCGCGTCACGTCGAATCCGGTCAGGTAGAGCCGTCCGTTGTGGGCGACGACGCCATGGGGCTGCACGAATCGCTGTGCCGCCTGGCCGTGCCGGGCCGTGTACCCGAAGGTCACCGGTCGCCGCTCCCGTGCCGCCTCCGCAAGCGGCAGCAGCACGGCGGCCACGCTGTCACTGGCAGTTTCCTCATCGTGGTCACCTTTCCCGGAGGTGGTGAAGTCCACGGTTTCGACGACGGCGCCAATGCGATGTCCAAGCGGTGCGGGCAGTACTCGGCGCACCTTGGCGGCCGCGCTGTCGACCGCCAGCGCAGACGCCGGCCCCGGCCCCGACTGCCCACGTTCGGTGAGCAGTAGCGCCCACACCACGGCCAGTGCTTCCTCATCGGTCAGCATGAGCGGCGGCATGCGGTAGTGACGAGCCAGTCGGTAACCGCCGTACCGGCCGCGCGTCCCCTCGACTGGGATGTCCAGATCGCGTAGATGCTCGATGTAGCGGCGGACGGTGCGCTCGTCGACAGCGAGCTGCTCGGCCAGCTCGGCGACGCTGTGCGTGCCGCCGGCTTGCAGCAGCTCCAGCACGGCCAGCACCCGGGCGGTCGGTCGGGCCACATCGTCAAACTTACCTTACATTCCGGGCGGATATTGCCCGGAATGGGTTCTAGCTTAGCGCCATGACCATCAGCAACACTGTTCAGCTGGCTTCGGTTCGTGTCATCACCGAGGATCTACCACGCCTCCTCAGGTTCTACGAGGTGGTGACCGGGGTTACCGCCCAGTACCTGACCGACGACTTTGTCGAGCTGGTGACGCCGTCCGCCACCTTCGCCCTCAGCGCTCCAGGCCGGGTCGCGTTCATCACCGAGAACACCCCCCGGGCGGCGGCCAATGCCAGCGCCATCATCGAGTTCCTGGTCGGCGACGTCGAAGCCCTTTTCGCCCGGCTCCAAGCCGAGTACGGCGACGACCTGGAGGTCGTCCAAGCCCCGGCCATGATGCCCTGGGGCAACTTGTCGGCCCTGATTCGCGACCCGGACGGAGCCCTGATCAATCTCTACACGCCGATAACGCCGCAGGCGCGGCGACTGCAAGGTGACCGCCAGCCGCAGATGTTGCCGCAACCCAGCTGACAACCAAGCATTGCGCGGTCTTGCGGGGCGACACGCAACGACCGTCGTCACCAACTCGTCGAGGCGATCACGCGGAAGCGAATTTGCCCGGGCTGCGTCCGCCACGGCGGCGCAGCCCGGCTTGCTAGTAGCGTGTCGCTGCTTAGTTGTGGTGTGTGTGGCTGAGAGGCTGTTGTCCGTCAGGTCCCTTTCCCTGCCGGACGAGGATTTTTGTCATGTCGTCACTGATGAAGCGGCCGGTCAGGTTGTCGGCGCGGGATCGTGAAGAGCTGATCCGGTTGACCACCACGGGTGTGCATCCGGCATCGGCGATCAGGCGGGCACGGGTGCTGCTCGCGCTGGACACTTCGGTGGGCGAGCCCGATCCGAAGGAGGTGATCGCGGCCCGGCTCGGGGTCTCGGGCGAGATGCTGCGGCTGGTCGCCAAGCGGTTCGCCGAGGCCGGTGGCGATGTGCTGGCCACGGTGTCGCGCAAGAAGCGCGACCGTCCGCCGGTGCCGTCCCCGGTGACAGGGGAGGTGGAGGCCCGGCTGATCGCCCTGGCATGCTCGGCGCCGCCGGCGGGGCATGCGCGATGGTCGTTGCGGCTGCTGGAAAAACACG